>NZ_CP016809.1:1884000-2195500 GCF_002741055.1 Paenibacillus ihbetae
GTAAGCAGCGTATAGCCTTCATTCTTCACATAGATTTCCATCAGTTTAATAATTTCGACTTCATCGTCGACCATCAGTATGGTTACTCCAGACATGGCCCCTCCTATAAAAATGCTGCAGCCTTATGCCCCGTGTCTTTCAGGACAGTCCCGCACAGGCCCTAAGTGTTGTTTATATGCCACCATGCTATCACATCAATGCGCTTGCCGTCTCGCTTCCCCAGGGGTCCCTCTTCCGGCTTCGGCACACGGGACCGCCGACGATGATCATCGTGCAGCACGCATTACCTGGATAAAGGCACTCCCTGCTGCTCTTGCCGTCTCCGGCTTTTCTCTGTCTTTGGCACATTGCCGAATACGAGCCACGAAGCCGGAAGATATCGGACCGTCAACTCCACGACAAGCCACGAGCAGAACAGTGCAGCCAGGAAGCCTCCCGCATACCAAGCATGGGTCAGGACAGAATTGCCCGTGGATAGCGGGAATTTCCGATAGACCAGCAGGAAAAATGGATGAATCAGATAGATGCCGAAGGATACCGCGCCCAGCCGCTCCAGCGCAGGGGTCAAGCCCCGCTTGAAGATGCGGTACACGATCGACGCCAGCTGAAGCAGCACGATCGCCCCCAAATACGTATGCGCATTCCACATCAGCTCGTACAGCGTCGAATTGTACGCCGTCCCGTATAAACGGTTCGTGTAATAAATGTACACATGCCCAAGCCCGCAAGCCGCCCAGCTCAGCCACAGCAGGATCCATGAAACGGTGCGGACCGGCGTGGCGTTCGAGCGGCTAACTACCAGCCAAGCCTTCAGCTTCGGATAATAAATGCCGACGAAGGCCCCCAGCATGAAGTATGCGATATACGTCAGCGCCCAGCTTCCCTTATTCGGCACTTGCCAGTAATACTTGTTCAGGAATACGAAAGCCCACTGGATCGCAAGGCCGATCGGGATGGCCCACTTCGTAAGCTGCGGCACTTTTTTAAACAGCCACCAAGCAAGCGGAAACAGCACATAGAACTGAATGCTGATGAATACGAAATACAGATGCGTGTAGGCTTTTCCCGTCACCAGCTTGGTGAAGAAGCTTTCAACCGTATCCGCCAGCGATCGGTCCGGGTAGTACAGAAAGTGCAGCAGACCGAAATAGAAGATGGAGAACAGCGTGTACGGGATGATGATATACAGCAGTCTTTTCTTATAAAACCCGCCGATCCGCTGCCTGGTCATCGGCTGGCTGTAGTAGTTGTAGAATAGGACCAGGCTGCTCAAAAAGATGAATGTCGGTGTCCCGTATTTCATGAAGATATTCATGAAATTGTAGAGGAAAAAGTACTGGGATTCCTTCATGGCCGATACCGCATACGACGTCGAGTGGACGGACAGCACGCCGATAATCGCGAATGCGCGCACGAGCTGCAGTTCAGGCAGGCGCTCCCTTTGGGTTGCAATGCTTTTGTTCATAACTATACCTCTCATTTTCATCCGGATTTTTCTCTGTGGCCGATTCGGATTCACACAGTATACATGACAGTTCTTAACGCGAGGCTTCCAAGTTCTTAACAATTACTTAAGATTTTGGGTTCGCACCTCTTATGTATTTCGGCTTGTTCCCAGCAAATTCCTTGGCGTACAATGAATATAACCTTTTTTAAAAATCGGGGTGAATGGAATGTCGATCCCAAACGTTCGAAGTAGACGGCACGGGCAGGAGTAGAACCGGGCTTGGCAGCCAAGGGCTGGTCAAGGGCATCTGCCTAATCAAGGCTAACAGCAATGCCGGCCTTGCATGCATATCATCGCCTATTTCTTATATAGCCGGATGACCCGACTGATGGATATGCCCTTATTCGCTGCTAAAAAAGAAGTCTTCCAGCATGCACCCGCCTGCCGGACGATTCATGCCTGGCACGCCATGACCCGGTATCCGCTCCTCCTAAGGTGAATGTGACCCAGCGCAAGCGTCCAAAAAATTCTCCTGGCGAAAGGTGGAGCCAACCATGAAATCACAATCTTACGAGCATTTTTATGATGCAATTGGAGCCATAAACGGCTGGGACTTCAGCCAAGTCCGATGCATAAGCGAAGGCGCGGCATGGGACTTCTACGATACGGTGCGAAAAGCGTGCCGCAAAACCGATTGTCTGTTGGATATCGGAACCGGGGGCGGGGAGAATGCATTGTCTATCGCATCCTCCCTCGCCTTCCTGATCGGGATCGATCTTTCCCGTTCCATGATCGAGACGGCGCTTCGGAACCAGAGCCGGGCTTCGGTGACGAACGCGCGATTTATCCCGATGGATGCCGATCGGCTTGAATTTCCGGCAGGGCTGTTCAATCTGGTCTCCTGCAGGCATGCACCATTCTCTGCCGCCGAAGCTGCCAGAGTATTAACCGATGACGGTATGTTGTTCACCCAGCAGGTGAGAGAATCCGATAAGTCGAACCTGAAGAAGGCCTTCGGCAGAGGGCAAGCCTTAGACCAGGAAGACGGCGCCTTAAGGGATCGCTATATCGCGGAGTTACGGGAAGCAGGCTTTCGCGATGTACAATATGCCGAGTACGATGCCGCCGAATATTATGAACGCGATGAGGATCTGCTCTTTCTGCTGAAGCATACGCCGATCATTCCGGGCTTCGGGGAGGATGAGCAGGATTACCGCATTCTTGAGCAGTTCATCAATGAGTTTCGCGATGCGCGCGGCATTCGGACGAACGCCGCCCGTTTTATGATCATCGCCAGGAAGTGAGGCGGCTCTGGGCAGCATGTCTACTACAGAAACGCGGTAAATTTGAATTTGAGCATTACGCCAAAATCGCGCCTCGCTTTGTTCTCGCCTCTATTTAATAGACGATTTATAACAAAAAAAGTCTGCCTCAAGGTCCATTGCCCTGAGACAGACTTTTTCATATATAGCAGCATGTATTTGCTTCTAGCTAGCCGTTCACGAGCAGATCCTTCAGCTGCTTGATCTGCTTCCGCTCGCCGGCCAGAACCAGCGTTGAGCCTGCCGTCAAAACATCGCTCGGCCCCGGATTGATCTTCTGCTCATTCCGCTTCACAATCGCCAGCACGTTGGCGCCGGTCCTTTGGCGAACCTCCAGCTCAGCGATCGTCTTATCGACGCATTTATAATGCGGCTCGATACGCGCCCATTCGATAATCAGATCCTCAAGCGTAACCTCGATCGTCTCCAGCGCCTTCGGCTTGTAGGTCATGCCGCCGATAATGCCGGCGATCTGGCGGGCCTCATCGTCCTCCAGCGTGATTTGGGAGATGGTCTCATCGGGGTTATCGTCTTCAAAATGGTACATCTCTCTGCGCCCGTCGTCATGAATGACGACAACCAATTTGTCCCCTGATCTCGCCTGGATCACAAACTTCTTCCCGATACCCGGCAGGTCCGATTCGCGAATAATACTCATCTGTAAATCCTCCGTTCTGGGTTCATTCAATCTCTTGATTATATAGACTCCTTGTCAGAAAGTAAATCGGCTTGGTTCAGCTTCTTAGACATTCTTCTTTTTCTCTTTCTTTACGGGGTCGGTCCATTTGAATATTTTATTCATTCCATGGTACATAAGCTTCGATTCTTTTGCAAACAGCGGACCCAGAATCGCCAGAATCAGGACATACAGCGCGGAAAAAGGCTTAAGCACCGCCGCCAATCCTCCCGCAAGGCCCAGGTTGGCCACGATTATGGTAAACTCCCCGCGGGCCATAATGGTCAGGCCGATGTTCAGAGACGACTTGTGCTGCAGCCCCGCCTTCCGCCCGGCAATCATGCCGGCTACGATATTGCTGACAATCGTTAATATCACCGCTCCAAGCGCCAGCCAGATTGCATCTCCCAGTGTGGTCGGATCGATGCTGAGGCCAAAGCTGAAGAAGAACACCGCTCCAAAAAAATCGCGAAACGGGATAACCAGATGCTCAATGCGTTCGCTATGCTCCGTCTCCGATAAAGCAAGTCCGAACAGCAAAGCGCCGATCGCTTCGGCCACATGCAGCGTTTCGGAAAATCCGGCAATAAAGAACATCGCCGAGAACACGACGATAATAAATATCTCACTCGACGTAATATTAAGCAGCCGATTAAGAACCGGGGGACCTTTTCTCGCGATGACAAAGAACAGCAGCATGTACCCGATGGATATAAGGACCGACAGGATCGTCCCGCCGACCGTCGTGGACCCGCCAAGCAGCAGCCCGGACATAATCGATAAGAATACCGCCAGGAAAATATCATCAAACAGGATAATGCCGAGAATCAGCTCGGTTTCCGCATTCCCGGTCCGGCGTAAATCCACCAGCACCTTGGCGACGATCGCACTGGAGGACACCGACAGCATCCCTGCAATAATGAGCGTCTCATACAAAGACATTTGAACCAGAAAGCCGTAAGCAAGGCCCAGGACAAAGTTCAGCAGCACATAGATGGAGCCACCGACGACGATATTGCGGCCGGATTTGATTAGTTTTTGAACGGAAAACTCGAGACCCAAATAAAAGAGCAAAAACAATATCCCCATCTGCCCCAGAAAATGGATGATTTCCTGGCTTTCGATAAACCGGAGGTCCAGAATCCCGAGCTTAGGCGCATGCGGCCCGACCAGCATTCCAAGCACAATCAGAAACGGGATGATGGAAAACCTCAGTTTACCTGCAATGATGGAAGCAATCGCTACCAGCAGCAGCGCGGTTCCGACTTCAAATACGATATGATCCATAGCTGTAGTTCCTTCCTCCTGCCCGAACATAATAACGGATCGTCCATCCATTCTAGCTGCTTTCGGCAGAGCGTCTTTAGCATCTACATTATTTCCAACTAACGAAGCAATATCCAAAATGGCATGGGAAGACAAACCGGGCAGCAGGAATCTGTATGGATCGAACGTGACCAGACAAGCATTTAGGATTCATATGCAAAAAAAAAGATGCCCCCCGGCGTCCGGAAGCGCATCGCTTGAATATCGCTACGTTGTTTATTTGAACCAGCCTTTTTCTTTGAACCGCGTAATGGCTTCGATCCGGTTGCTCACGCCGAGCTTATCCAGAATGACCGAAATATAATTTCGGACGGTGCCCGTCGTAATAAACAGCTGGCTTGCAATCTCCTTCGTGTTCTTGCCGTCGGCGATCAGGCCGAGCACTTCCTTCTCGCGCTCGGTGAGCGGATTCTCCTCACCGCTATAGGCTTCATCCACAAGCTCCGAAGCATATATCCGCCTTCCGGCCATAATGCTTCGAATCGACGTGGCCAGCTCTCCGCTTGGCGTATCCTTCAGCAAGTAGGCGTTGGCTCCCGCCTTTAACGCACGTTCGAAATATCCGGGTCTGGCAAAAGTCGTAAGGATCATGATTTTGCAGCCGGTATCCTTAATCGCCTCTGCCGCTTCAAGGCCGTTCATGAGCGGCATTTCGATATCCATAATGCATATATCCGGCTTATGGATCCGGACAAGCTCTACCGCTTCCTTCCCCGTTCCAGCCGTTCCGACCACCTGCATATCCGGTTCAAGATCAAGCAGCGAGGCTAGCGCGCCTAGCAGCAGACGTTGATCCTCGGCGATGACGATTCGGATCATATCCCCGCCCCCCTTTCCGACATTCTGTGCACGCTCGGGACCCGAATAATGAGCGTTGTCCCTCCGCCCGACGCAATCTCCAGGCTTCCATTGACGAATTCCAGGCGTTCCCTCATTCCTCGAAGCCCGTTGCCGGGATGCACAGCATGCCCCATAATGCCCGTACCATTATCCTTCACTCTCACGACGAGCTCCGTTTCGGTCTGCTCCATCGAGATGATGCAGTTGGTTGCATTGCTGTGCTTGACAATATTGTTGACCGCCTCTTTCAAGCACATGCTGATGACATTCTCATTCATTAACGAGATATTGTCCGGCGTGGTTGTACCTTCAAGTGTCAGTTCAATCTGCGCTGCCTTCAATATCTGCTGAATACGGAACATTTCATCCGCAATTCGGGTGCCTCTCATCCTGGTCACCATCTCGCGGACCTCCGTTAAAGCGGTTCGGGCAGTCTGCTGCACATCGTCGATTTCGGCTTTGGCCCTGTCCGGATCCTGTGTGATCAGCCTGCCCGCCAGATCGCTCTTCAAGCCGATTAAGGACAGCTTCTGCCCCAGCGTATCATGCAGATCCCTTGCAATCCGCTGCCGTTCCTCCAGCTTCACCAGCTCGGAGATCCGTTTGTTTGCATCTTCCAGCTGCCCCTGCAGCCGGTCGTTCTTGTTGCGGTTGTAATTGGTGACGGGAAGCAGGATAACCCCGACGACGCTCACGAGCACGAACGGCAGCTGCGTAATGAAGAGCGGGTTTCGCGTCAGCAGGCCGTAATTCACGGTAAGAAGGGTTGTCAACAGATGAATGGAATACAGCGTGATAAACCCGACTTTATGTTTGATATTCCCGATAAAAAATGCGAGAAACAGCGAGAAATACACGTACCCGAACAGTAGGGACATCGTGATCGATATGAGAATCTGCAGACTTGTCCAGAAGTATACGAGCCAGCCCTTCGACAAGAAGGACAGCACATAGAATAGAAAGAACATGCCGATCATCAGGATGCCCATGACGATCTGATAGGTGGAGGTCGACCGGAAGATGAAATAGAACGGCAGAATATAAAAGACGACCCATACATAAGGGCTCAGCCCCGTGCTTCTATGAAAAATCTGATACCATTTTTGCATGAAGTCCCACCTTTTGGTTACCGCCGAATAGGTCTTTTTCCATCTTCCGTTTACTCTTCCTCTGCCGAGAGGGCGCTGCGCCCTCTCAACTTCCTCTATCCTTATCTTACCCTGAATCCAAGCTATGATTTACTCTGCACGACCGTTCTTCCTTTGATCGCGCTCGCGCTGACTTCCGGAAGCGAAGCCGGCTCTTGCGGCTTGCGCAGCAGCGCCTTCGCCTCCTTGAAGGTAACGAATATCTTCCGCTCTTCATCCCATAATCGAAAGCTGATCGATTTGAAGCTTGTTTTTAATGTAATGGTCGTTGCCTTCTGAAGAGGCGGTGAAGCCTCATGCGCTTTTTCCAGATTGTAATTCGGAACCTTGGGGCTCAGATGATGGACGTGGTGAAACCCGATATTACCGGTGATCCACTGCAGCGGGCGCGGCAGCTTGTAATACGAGCTTCCCTCCACCGCCGCATTGACGAAGCTCCATTCTTCATCATGCTCATAATAGGTGTCTTCGAATTGATGCTGCACGTAGAACAGCCAAATGCCCAGCATGCCCGAAAGAAGGAAAATCGGTGCCTGGATCAGCACGAATGCCTGCCATCCGGTAGCCCAGCACAGCAGGGCGTATAGCGCCAGAATCGATCCGTTCGTAATGTACGTGTTCAGCTTCTCCTTGCGCCCGGCTCCCTTCCGGTTGAAGCGGTAGGAGACGAGGAATACCCAGATCGGCCCGAGACCGAACATCACGAGCGGATTCCGGTAAATTCTGTAGGACAGCCGCTGCCACAGCGATGCACTGCGGTATTCTTCCACCGTCAGCACCCACATATCCCCGATTCCCCGTTTATCGAGATTGCTGCTCGTTGCATGATGGATCGAATGGGTGCTCTTCCATTGCTCGTACGGGCACAGCGTCAGAATGCCGGTAATCGTACCGAGAATCCGGTTGGCGCGGCGGCTCTTAAAGAATGATTGATGACAGCAGTCATGAAATATAATAAACGTCCGGACTACAAAGCCGGAAGCGATCAGCGTAATTGGAAGCGTTAGCCAATATGATACCGAAAGGCTCAGGTAAGCCGCATACCAGAGCAGTATCAGCGGAATGAGCGTATTCAACAGCTGGCGAATGCTCGCCTTGGTATCAATTACTTCGAAAGGAGTCATGTTTTTTTTCAAGCTGGACAATCTGTTATCAGGCTTAGCCATCGTTGTCTTCCTCCTCGTTTTAAGGCGCAAGGACGTAAGGAATGCATCGGTCACGCACTTGTCTTCTTTAATTATAGACAGTGGGAGGTGTGCACCGTAGTCATAAACGTCATTTCGAGGGGATGACAAATATCATATATCGCTTGGTTACAAGCTTCGTTAGGGACGGTTCGATTCCCGCTTAGCTCCGCATGTCCGCCGGGAACACGAGCCCGATCTGCCCTCTAGCCTCCTCCATGATTTCTGCGGTGATCAGAGAATTCGCCAGGGTGTTGACAGCGCTCTCCCTTTCCCCGCATTTCAGGAGATCGATGAACTCCTGCACTTCATAATACATGGATTCATGGGTCTGCAATTGGGTCACGTTCTCGATGGTTCCGTCCCGGTAATGAATCTTCACGTCATACGGCTGGTTGATCTTATCGATGATCATTGTCCCGATCTCGCCCTGGATTTCCGCCGGCGCGTAAGAATCACTGATTTTCGAGTGCATAATGACGGCTTCCATTTCCGGATAGGAGAGAATCAGGCTGCCTTCCCCGTCGACCCCGGAGGAGAGCATGTAGCCCGAAGCCTTCACGGTATCCGGCTTGCCGAACAGGGTAACCATCGGATAAAGACAGTAGATGCCCAGATCCATCAGCGATCCGTTGGAGAATTCGGGATTGAAGGCATTCAATACGGTCCCCTGCTTAAACGCATCGTATCTCGAAGAATATTGGCAGTAGCTCGCAAAATAGCGCCGGATCGGTCCAAGCTTGTACAGATTGTCCTTCACCGTTTGGAAATTCGGCATCAAGGTGGATTTCAGCGCCTCCATCAGCAGAACGTTATTTCTTTTGGCGGTGTCGATCATCGCTTGAACCTCGCTTGCATTCGAAGCCATCGGCTTCTCGCACAGCACATGCTTGCCGTGATTCATGCACCGGATCGCCTGCTCCATATGGTATGAGTTCGGGCTTGCGATATATACGGCGTCTATATCCGCAGTTTGCAGCATTTGATCCAGATCGGTGTACACATCAGGGTCTGCATATTTGGCCGCGAACGCCCGTCCCTTCTCCTCCGTGCGCGAATAGACAGCTGTGAGCAGAAACTCCTCCGTCTCCAGTGCAGCTTGAAGAAAACGCTCTGTTATCCAGTTTGTGCCGATGACGGCAAATCGGGTAGTCATCCCTTGATCCCTTCCCTTCCTCTAGGTTCTAGTTTCTTCAAAAGCGAGAATCCGTTCCTTGGCCCCATCCGGGATCGGCGTGCTCTTGCCGGTGGCCGTATCGATGAGCACGATCGTTCCCCGCCCGGCGGCTCTCAGCTCGCCGCGTACGACTACGGCGTAGTGGACGTCCATGGAGGAACGCCCGATCTCAGCCACCTTGACGCGCAGCTTAAGCGGATCCTTCAAATACAACTGCGCCAGGTACTGGCACTCCAGATCAGCCACAACCGATACATGCTTCTCGCTGAACAAATCCTCGGTTAAGCCCAAATGCTCGAAGTATTCAATCCGTCCCTGTTCAAAATACATGAAGTAGCTGACATTATTGACATGGCCCAGCATGTCCGTCTCGCAGTAACGAATTTTGATTGGAATCTCGAAATGGAATGAATCGATCCAAGTTTGCGGATCGGGTTGTACAAAGGTTGGTTTTTTCATGATGAGTCCCCCTTCTATGTAATAAAGAGACCGCGGGTGCAATTGAACCGGATGTGGGCATGACCCTAATGTATGCCGCTTGAATCGCCGTGCTCCTTGATATCTTGATCTGATGATTCGGGAAGAAATCCGTTGACAAAGGCGGTCTCTGCCTTTTCTACGGATCGTTTACTCCCTTGCCTGCATCTCATTCTATTGTTCATCTGATCTGTCAGCCTTCTACAAGGATAATGAATGCGCGCCGGACCCGTCAACTGCCTTGTGGTCGCGAAAGCCGGCAGGGCAGATAATCTACCGGCTTTTCTCCAGGTCGGCAAGCTTCTCTCCAGAACAAACAAAGAGGCAGCACGGGTTATACCGCGCTGCCTCTATCGTTAATTCCTTGATATATAACTTCGTCTTGATGATCTTCTCGCCTGCTGCAGCGGGCCGCTCAAGGAAAGGAGCTGCCGCCTCGGACGTCACTTTCTCTTTCTGTAATAGGTCAGGGCCAGCGCAAGCGCCAGTACGGAGCCCTTCACGATGTCCATGGCATAGTACGGCACGGACAGCATGATGAGGCCGTTTTGCAAAATGCCGATCAGCACCGCACCGACGAATGTTCCAAGCGCATTCGGTTTTCCTGCCCCGAAGACGGAATAGCCGATAAATGCGGCTGCCACCGCGTCCATTAAGTACGGTCCCCCGGAATTCACCTCAGCGGTCATGACCCGCGCGCCCAGAATAATGCCGCCGATGGTCGCGAACAGTGCGGACACGAGATATGCGATCAGCCGGTACCGGCTCACCGGTATGCCGGATAACGCCGCCGCCTCGCGATTGCCGCCGATCATGTACATGTATCGTCCATGCTTGGTGTAGGTCAGGAACAGGTGGACGATCAGAACCACGAGCACCATAATGACGATGATCCATGGCACCTGTCCGATTTTTTCGAATGCCGCCGGGATTTTTCCGGTTGCAAAGTCGCCGCTCGGCATGATCATGTTTTGCGATATCGTCGCCCCCCGGGTATAGGTCATGGCCACTCCCTGGAAGATAAACATCGTAGCAAGGGTCATCAGCATATCGTCGATTTTGAAATTAATGACCAGGAACGCATTGATTAACCCAACTGCTAAGCAGATCAAAAGGGTAAGCCCGATGCCGATGCCGATTTGCTGCCCGTGCCAGACGAACATGGAGATGACTAGTGCATTGGCAAGGGTGGCCGTCGAGCCGACGGAGAGATCGAAGCCGCCGACCGACAAAGAGACCGTCAAGCCTACCGCAATGATCGTTACAATCGAAATCGAACGGAGGATGTTAATGATATTGCTGGTGCTAAGGAAACTGTCGGCCACCGTACCGAACACGAGAATGAGCACCGCGACCGTGATCAGCGTGCCGTACTTGTATAGAAAATCAAACGCGAAACTCGCCGCAGGCTTCTCCTTTAAAGGTTTTGCTGTATTCATGTCAACCCGCCTCCTGTGCAATAAAGCAAAATTTCCTCTTCCGTGGATGCCCGCGTATCCAGCTCTTTCGTAATCGCGCCGTCATACATGATGTACACCCGATCGGTAATACCGACGATTTCCGACAGCTCGCTCGAGGCATACAGCACGGATTTGCCGCGCTTCGCAAGCTCGGCCACCAGCTGAAAAATGTCCCGCTTCGCGCCGACATCAACGCCCTTCGTCGGCTCGTCAAATATATACACATCCGCATCCGCCAGCAGCCACTTGCCGATCGCTACCTTCTGCTGGTTGCCGCCGGACAGGTTTTTCACCCTTGCCTTTTCGCTTGGGGTCTTGATTCCAAGCCGGTCGATCATCTCCCTCGCAGCCTGCTTCTCTCTGCCGAAGCTGAGCCACGAGCCCCATCTGGAAAATCGTGACAGCACCGAAGCCGTCAAATTGACGGATACCGGTTCCTCCACGAACACGCCTTCCCGGCGCCGCTCCTCGGGGACGAGCGCTATGCCCTGACGCACGGCGTCGTGCGGAGAAGAGATGCGCAGCCGCTTGCCGTTCAGGGATATCGCTCCCGTCGATGTGCTGGAAGCGCCGAACACCGCGCGGCACAGCTCGGTTTTTCCGGCGCCGACGAGGCCCGCCAGGCCGACGATCTCCCCTTTGCGGATATGGAAATCGACATGATCGATTTTCCCCGGGTCATGGAGGCCGCGTGCCTCGAACGCTACCGGGCCGATCTCCCGTTCGATTCTCGGAAACTGCTGCTCCATTCTGGCGCCGAGCATGTATTCCACCACCTTCGGCTGCTCGATGTCCGAAATCCGTTCGCTTGCGACATGCCGACCGTCCCGCATGATGGTGATCTCGTCACAAATTTCATACAGCTCCGGAAGCTGGTGGGATATGAAAATGATGGCTACCCCGTCTTCCTTCAATTTACGGACCAGCTTGAACAGCTGCTCGGTTTCGCTGTGGCTGAGCGGCGCCGTCGGCTCGTCCAGCACCAGGATCCGGCACCGCTTGGACACCGCTCTGGCGATCAGCACCATCTGCTTCTCCGCCAAAGTCAGCTCCGAGACGAGCTTCCGGCTCGGAACGCGGATATTCATCCGCGCCAGCACAGCCTCCGCCTCTTGATGCAGCCCGTTCCAGCGAATAACCTGCCGGCCCCCCATATCATGGACCATCCGGTCGAGCATAATGTTCTCGCCGACCGACAGGTTCGGAATGAGCGCCGTATCCACCTCTTGGTATACAATCTGGATGCCCAGATCCTTCGCTTCCTTCGGGGACCTGATATTGACCTGGCGGCCATCGAGCCAGATCTCCCCCTCATAATGGCTGTATGCGCCCGATAGGACCTTCATAAGCGTCGATTTCCCTGCGCCGTTCGCACCGATTAATGCGTGCGCCGCTCCGGCGGCCGCCTGAAAATCAACATCGTCAAGCGCCTTAACGCCCGGAAATGAAATCGATATTCGCTTCATTTGAAGTAAAGACGCCGCTCCAGGCTCCGGAGCCGGACGAGTTCTAGTTGCCTCTGTACCGCTTCGCACATCTCCTCTTCCCTTCAAATAGGATAGAGCGCCCTTATCGAATGACCGATAAGAGCGCCTGTATGCCGTAGCTTATTTTCCGTTTGCTTCTTTAAGGGCCTTCATCCAATCTTCCTCGAACTCGGTGCTGGTGCCCCAGTTGGGAATAATATTGGCCAGATTCACCATATTGACCGCCTCGGAAGCTCCCTCCAGGCTGGAACGCTCGATCAGCACAGGCTCGAGGTTATGGGTTTCCGGCGTTTCCTCGCCGGCAATCTTCTTGGCCAGCAGTCTGACGTTCACGGCTCCGATCATTTTCGGATCCACCGCCGCCGTCGCTACCCATGGGCTGTTCTCTTTTTGGATCAGCTCCAGGTCCGCGTTCGAAACGTCAATGCCGTAAATTTTGATCTCTGTGCGGCCTGCTTCCTCCAGCGCTCTCGCGGCTCCGATCGCAAAAGCATCCCAGGTCGCGAAAATCGCGTCGATCTCGCCCTTCGGATATTTCGTCAGGATGGCGGATACGGCATTCTGCGTTTCAAGCGAGGTTTGGTCGCTTGCAACACCGAAACGCTCCACCTCCTTGATGCCCGGATTGTTCTTCAACGTTTCTTGGTAAACCGCATTTCGGCGTACCATCGGCGGAAAACCGTCGACCCATAGGTACACAATGTTAGCGTCCGGCCCCTGCTCTTCCACCAGCTTGTCCAGCGCCAGCTTCGCCAGCTGCTCGTCGTCCTGCGAGGTCTGGGTCACGCCTTCAATTTCGCTAAGTTCCGGAAGGGAGTCAAAAGTAACGACCGGAATGCCCTTCGCGGTAATTTTCTTCACGTCTTCAACGGTTGCCGGATCGTCGCCATGCGAAATGATGAAGCCGTCGTAATCGCTGTCAATCGCCTGAGCAATCGCATCATGAAACTTCGCGGAGTCTCCGTTGGCAGAGAAGGTATCGACCTTGAATCCCAGCGCCTCCCCTTCCTGCTTCGCACCTGCCAAAAATTGCGCCGTGTGGTCATCGCCACCGATTTTGCGGACGACCATCAGCTTGACCGGATCCTTCTCGGCGATGCCTGCCGGCAGATTCTCCACCTTGTCCGAAAGCTTGCCGGCATTGCTGCCTCCGCCGCTGCCAGATTCGGCACAGCCTGTCAAGACGATGACGAATGCGAGCACGAGCGCCGTAAATCTGCGTACATGTTTACTACCTCTCATGTTCTCTCTCCCCCTGTTTCCCCTTAAAAAGACTTTAATACAAGTAATCCTATAGGATTTAATTAGAAGCGTCAACCATTATTTTTTCGCGTTAAAGCTTTACAAGGAATAGGCGGTAAAAAGATGGCGCGAGAAAGGTGGTAGTCTAGTACAACGGAGGAACAGAAACAGAAATGGTGGAGTAATAGGTGGGGGGATAGTAAGATGGTGGGATAGTGGGATGTGCGACAGTAAAATGGGGGGCATCAAGATGATGCGCTAGAATGATAGAACAGTAAAGGGATGGAACAATGGTGGGACGGCAAAAAAGGAGGGCAATGGAGGCAGCAGTAAAAAGGTACGGCTTACGCTCGCCTAGCTTTGGCGAACTTCGCCCGGCAGCAGTGTACCTCATTCTTCGCTATAGGTACTTAAAAGGGACTTGTTCCGCCAATCTACCGCCATTCCCCAGCCACAGGTACCTTAAAGGGACTTGTTCCGCACATTTTACCTCCATTCCCCCGCCACAGGTACCTAAACGGGACTTGTTCAACTAAGGTCACCTTTACATAAAGCCAACCAAAGCTCCGACAGGCCTAAATATAAAAACTGCGGACGATAACCCATCGCCCGCAGCCTTGTCACACTCCGAAAGCAAAAGCGAGGCTCAAACCCACCCTCAAACGCTGTCTCTCCATACTCCCGCTCCTCGCAGTTCTTGCGCATTCCCTAAATCAGCTAAGATGCACACCCATCGTTTCAAGCCATGCTTTCGCGATCAGGCCATGGCCCGCAGGAGACGGATGCACGCCGTCCGGCGCCCAGAAGGAAGCTTCGCGCCGCACCGCGGCGGCAGCAAACAACCCGTCCAGCGGCACCAGCAGTGCGCCGTATTCCGCAGCCAAGTCCCGCACCGCATGGATCTTCGGATCGAGGTCCTCGCGCCATGCTCTCCGATCCTCCGGATGCGGAAGCACGAACGGCTCGACCATAATGAGCTTCGCGTCCAGGGCCGACTTCGTCCGTTCGATCAGCTTCCGATATCCGTCCTTGAAGTCCTGCGTGCTGGTCGGATCCCCGCTATCATAACGGCGCCAGCAATCATTGATGCCTATGTAAATCGATACCCAATTCGGCTTCAAATCCAGGCAGTCCTCTTCCCAACGCGCATTCAAATCGACCACGCGGTTCCCGCTGATCCCTCTATTCAGAAAAGTCACGTTCATTTCAGGAAAGTTCATGCCAAACCACGAGTCGACGAGCAGCGGATACCCGTTACCCAGACTGTTCGGATTATTGCGGTCACGTCCGCAATCCGTAATGCTGTCTCCTTGGAAAAGTACAATATCTCCTTGCTGCAAACGATTCATTTCATGTTCCTCCTTCATAAGTGCGAAGCTGTTGTACGTACAATGGGAAATCTAGCAGGCTGTCACAGCCGGTGAGAACGCTTTACGTTTTATATATTTGTCATGCGGTCCGCAAACTCCTCTATTTTATGGCCCTCCTCAGGAGTTTTTTTTCCACATCCCCAGCAGCTCTAGACCACCTTCATGTGATACCGAGCAACGATCGACGAAGGCCTTCCGCGGTCGCCGTTAAAGATACAATCTCAATACACCAAATCCTAAAGAATGCAATCAGGCATCACAAGAAATCGAGGGAAAGGCCGCGAAAATGCCACACCGGCGCTTCTCCCGATTACCAAATTCCCCACCAGCCCTAGACAGCCGCACAGCAACGCCGAGCCCTCGTAAGCAACTCTAATATAACGCAGGACAGACTGGCCACGCAGGGGCCCTCCTTAACCGTTTATTTAAGAGATTCACTTAACCGTTTATTTAAGAAATTCATCGGATAGGTCTGCTCAGTGAGCAGCTGCAGCACTTCATTTTTAGTATTAAAAGATACGTAGAATATATCAAAAAAGCCTCTCCCAGCAAAAACCGCCGGAAGAGGCTGTTCACGATTTATATGTTCACAAAATGCTGTTCACAAAAGCTGTTCACAAGAGCAATGCGCTCGAGCGCATCAGGAAACTCCACGGGCCGTCAAGCCCCGGTTGGCATAGCCACCCAGTGGCCTTCCGAAACCTCCACCAGCTCCGAATGCTCCAGATTGTATTTATCCTCACCGGTCCGCTCCTCGAGCATTACCCGTTTTTTCTTCGATTCGATCTTCGGATCAGGCACCGGAATCGCCGCAAGCAATGACTTCGTATACTCATGCTGCGGGTTGGAGTACAGCTCCTCGCTCTCAGCAAGCTCCACGATTTTCCCCATATACATCACCGCGACGCGGTCGCTGATATGCTTCACCATCGACAGGTCATGGGCAATGAACAGGTATGTCAGGCCCAATCGATGCTGGAGCTCTTCCAGCAGCTTCACGATCTGGGATTGAATCGACACATCCAGCGCCGACAAGGGCTCGTCGCAGACGATGAATTTCGGCTCTACCGCCAGCGCGCGGGCAATGCCGATCCGCTGACGCTGTCCGCCGGAAAACTCATGCGGATACCGCGTCGCGAACGCAGGATCCAGACCAACCATATCGAGCAGCTCCTCGACCCGCTTCTTGCGCTCCTGCTTGCTGCCGCTCAGCTTGTGGACATCGAGCGCCTCGCCGATAATATCGAGAACCTTAAGCCGTGGGTTCAGCGACGCATACGGATCCTGGAAGATCATCTGCATATGGCGCCGCATCGCCTTCATCTCCGAAGCCGACAGCCGGTTCACCGACATGCCCTGGTACAGCACCTCGCCCCCCGTCGGCTGATGAAGACGCAGGATGGCTCGTCCCGTCGTCGATTTGCCGCTGCCGGACTCCCCGACAACGCCAAGCGTTTCACCGGCCTGGATATGGAAGCTGATATCGTTCACGGCTTTTAAAACCTTGCCTTTTCCCATGTCAAAATACTGCTTCAGCGACTTCACCTCAAGCAGCGGTCCCTTGTAATCCGTACCGGGAACGATGAGAGGGGCCGGTTTCGGCTTCTTCTTCTCGTCCAGACGCGGCAGCGCGTTGAGCAGCTTCAGGGTGTAGGGATGCTTAGGATTCTCGAAAATCTCCTCCGTCGTTCCCGTCTCGACAATAACGCCGTCCTTCATGACAACCACGCGGTCGCACATGCCGGCAACGACGCCGAGATCATGTGTAATTAAAATAATCGAGGAGCCGAAACGCTCCTGCATATTTTTCATCAAATTCAGGATCTGTGCCTGGATGGTTACATCGAGCGCCGTTGTCGGCTCATCGGCAATAAGCAGTGCCGGATGGCACGCCAGAGCAATGGCGATCATGACCCGCTGGCGCATGCCGCCGGAAAATTCGTGCGGGTACTGATTATACCGGGCTTCGCTGTTCGGAATGCCGACGAGCTTCAGCATCTCCAACGCTTGCTGCTTCGCTTCCTGCTTGGACAGCTTCAGATGCTTCACCAGGCCTTCGGAGATTTGCTCGCCGATTCGAATGGTCGGATTGAGCGAGGTCATCGGATCCTGAAAAATCATGCCGATATCGCGCCCGCGGATACTCTCCATTTCCTTCTCCGTCTTCTCTGCCAGGTTTTGGCCGAGAAACAGAATTTCCCCATCCTTCATATAAGAAGGCGGGGACGGCAGCAGACGCATGATCGAGCGAGCGGTCACGCTTTTGCCGCTTCCGGACTCCCCAACGATGCCGAGCGTCTCTCCTTTACGCACCTCGAAGCTGACGCCGCGCACCGCATGGAATTCGGTATCCCGGGATTGAAAGGCGACGCTCAAATTTTTAACCTGTAAAATCGGTTCCAACTTCCTCACCTGCCATATGCATTATGTCATCGCGTAAGACGCTAATAATCTATTGACTTTTAATATATCTCAAAATAAAATATACTATATCGCTCGGAATAATGCAATTTAGAAACAAGGAGGAAAGACACCTTATGGGGGGGACGGAAGCAGCTAGAAGAGGCGGACTCATAGGTTCGATAAGCACCACTTATCATAAGATCCTTCTGAATCCTTCTTATAAATACTTACTATTATTATTGGGAGCACCCGTTAATCTCGTGGTCTTCCTCTTTTATTTGGTCCAGCGAAGGAAGGACGACTATACAGCCGCTGAGAACCGCATTCGCAGCGCGATGCTGTCATCCGGGTATTTGGAAGCCCTCCAGGCCGAGATTGCCCAGCAGCAGAAGCGCAAGCACGAGTTCTTCAACCAGAAGATCAGCGAGCAGCAGCTCCAGCAGGAAGTTGAACGGATCGCACAGGCCCGGTTTAAAGAGGAGCTCCGTGACCGGACGACCAAGGAGCTTCTATTAAATAACAAGAAGCGTTTGACCATGGCCGATACGTTCGACCGACTGATCGCCAATCCGTTATTTTTCATTATATCACTGATCCCGGGTCTGCTGATGTATATTCTTATATTTTTATATCGCAGCCCTTATCTGAAATATATTGTGGAACGGCTTGCGATGACGATCCTCGTCATCTTCGGGGTAGCGGTTCTCGTATTTACCATCCTGTACTTGTCGCCGTTCAATCCTGCGGCCAATATTTTAGGAGAGACGGCAACGCCGGAGCAGATCGCGGCCTTCAATAAAATGCACGGTCTCGATCAAGGCTATCTGACGCAGCTGTGGAATAACATCAAGGGCATTGCCTATTTCGATCTTGGCAAATCGTTCTCGGGCAACGAGGATATTACGAACAGCATCGCCCGAAAATTCCCGATCACGCTGACGCTGACCGTCATCTCGCTCATTATTGCGATTGCGATCGCGCTGCCGATCGGCATTATTTCGGCAACCAGACCGAACTCGTTCTTCGATTATGCGTTCATGTTCGTTGCGCTGATCGGATTGTCCATCCCGAACTTTTGGCAAGGATTAATCCTTATCCTGAATTTCTCGATTAAGCTGCAGTGGCTGCCGGCAACCTTCAACCCGGAGAATTGGCTGTCCATCGTGATGCCGGTCATTGTGCTCGGTACGGGACTTACCGCTTCCGTGGCCAGAATGACGCGCTCTTCGACGCTTGAGGTCATCCATGAAGATTATATGATCACGGCCAGAGCGAAGGGGCTCGGAAAACAGACGATTCTCATGAAGCATGCGGTCCGCAATGCCATTATTCCGATCATCACCGTTATTGGTCTCCAGTTCGGGGGCATGATGGGCGGCTCGGCCGTTACGGAAAAAGTGTTCAACATTAGCGGTATTGGGAGCTACATCGTGGACAAGCAATTCATCCCTGATATACCGGCCATCATGGGCGGCGTCGTTTATACCGCCATCACCATATCGCTGGTCAACGTCATTATCGATATCTTGTACGCGTTCTTCGATCCACGGATCCGATCCAAGATGAAACAATACTAAAGCAGGTGTACTCATGATCAAGAAGCTACAATCTAAGCAAGGCACTGCACACCAGCTGAAATCATCACCCGAGTACCGTCAAGCCAGCTTCACATGGGTTATATCATTGACTTTGTCCGTGATCCTGCTGCTGAACAGCTTTGATTTCGCTGGAGGCGCCTTGAAGCCTTGGGTATTCACCGCCTTTGCTGCGTATGCCCTTTTTACGATCGTTCAGATGATTATTACGCTCCTGATCCGGCGGGACCTTCTTCGGACCGGGGACATCAGGCGATCTACCCGATTGCTCGGATACATCCAGCTGCTAAGCATCATAACCGGGAATCTGTTTACCGTTACGTTCGGTTTTAATCTCGTCAAACAGCAGAAGCCTCCCGAGTACACCATTGCGGTGTACATGCTGCTAACCCAGCTCTATGTTATCGCCATCTCGGCGCTCAATTTGTTCAAGCCTTATGTATCGAACACTTTTCTACCGGCGATGTTCATCCTCGTCGTGGTTGCAATCCTTCAGCTGATCGGACTGCTTTTGGTTGCTAAGTTCGTTACGAGCCACTATGCGCATCCGAAGCTTGTGTGGCTCGCGCTGCCGATTATTGTTACAGCGGCAACCGGCAACATTTTTGCACTGGTGCTCGGGATTAACCTGCTGGTAAAAATCCGCAAGAACGGCAATCCGGCGATGACGCGCTGGAGCGACGTATGGATCAAGCTGACAGCCAACTCGACGGCGATGGCCGGTTTGTTCTTTGTCATCTTTCTGTTCTGCCTGTCGGTATGCAGTGTATTCACTTTTGATTACAGCATTGCGATCGACAACAATTACAGCGCGATCCTGCTGCCGCCAAGCCTGGAGTATCCGTTCGGCACCGACAACTTCGGGCGGGACTTATTCTCCCGGATCGTGTTCGGCGCCCGAATCTCGCTGATCGTCGGATTCGCATCCACCCTCATCCCGGTGATTATCGGCGGGATCCTTGGAGCCATATCCGGCTATTACGGCCGTCAGACGGACAACATCATCATGCGGCTGCTTGACGTGCTGTATGCGATACCGGGCATCCTGCTCGCCATCGCGATCATCGCGGCATTCGGCGCGAATACGGTCAACCTTATTCTTGCGCTCAGCGTAGGGGCCATCCCGACCTATGCCCGAACGATGCGGGCGAATGTCATGCTTGTTTCCACATACGAATACGTGGATGCGGCCAGAGCCTTCGGCTCCAGCAATTTTTCGATTATTTTCAAGCATATCGTTCCGAATTCCCTAGCGCCTATGATCGTCAAATCGACGTTGACCATCGGTGCAGCGGTCATCTCGACAAGCAGTTTGAGTTACCTGGGCCTTGGGGTAGAGCCTCATATTCCGGAATGGGGAAATATCCTCAAAATCGGAAGCACGTATCTGGAGACCAACTCCTATCTGGCGATTTATCCGGGTCTTGCCATCATTGCCCTCGTGCTGTCCTTCAACTTCTTGGGGGACGGACTGCGGGATGCGCTCGATCCGAAGCTGGACTAGCCTGACGGCCTTAGCAGTACCCAATTAACGGTTTCAAACAAATTTATATATACATCACTCAGGAGGGAATCACCATGAAAAAGAGTTCCTTGCTGTTGCTGTTCCTCTCGCTCGTCATCGTACTGGCAGGATGCAACGTAAAAACCAAAGAGGACGCACAGCAGCAAAACCAACAAGAACCAGCGGATTCGTCCACGGACGCTTCGGCGGTGACGATTGAGCTGCTCGGTATGAGCTCTAACGAATCCGATGTCAATATCATCCGTGACCAGCTGACCAAAAACGGCTTCAACGTGAAGCTGAATCTTCAGCCTGATTACGGCAGCTTCAAAGCCCAGCAGGATGCCGGCAACTACGATGTCGCGCTGTCCAGCTGGACGACGGTTACCGGTAACCCGGACTATGCCGTTCGTTCCTTGTTCAAAACCGGCGGCGACTACAGCATTATGTCCGATGAAGAAGTGGACAAGCTGATTGACGAAGCCGCAACCCAAACGCCGGAAGAGGCTGTTGCCACTTATAAAAAACTCGAGGATCGCCTCGTGACGGAAAAAGCCTATATCGCGCCGCTTTACATCTCTCTGAAGAGCCAGGCGTTCAACAAGGACGTTCTTGACGAGAATTCCGTCCGTCTGTCGAAATCCCGTTCCCTGCCATGGGAAGCTGTTGATTTCAAAGACCAGTCGAAGCGCGCAACGCAGCCGCTTATTTTGTCCCAATCGATTTCCGAATTGACTTCCCTTGACCCGATCAAAGGAAACGACGGTTCTATCAACATCATCAACACCAACATGAACGTCCGTCTGATCAACCTGACCGATGACGACAAAATCACGTCCGAAGGCTCTCTGTCTTATAATCATGCCATTGCGGAAGGCAACTCGGAATACTATTTCATTCTTCGCGACGATATCAACTTCGCCAAAATCACGGATAAAAAAGCCGTCGACTCCGGCGAGCGCGTTGGCGCGGACGATGTCATCTTCTCGATGAACCGTGCGAAGGACAAAAACTCCGTGCCGGATCACCGTACCTACACCCTTCACGAGCATATCAACACCGTTGAAGCGGTCACGGATCTGAGCGTATTGGAGAACACGAAGGTGTCCGGTGGCGGCGAAAGCGTGAAAGAAGCGCTGGAGAAAGGCCTCGACACCAAAATCACTTCCCTGGTCAGCGACAAAAACCAGGCCAGCACCAAGGACGGTAAATACCAGGTCATCAAATTGACGACTACGGAGCCGTTCCCGCAAGTTCTGAACTACCTGGCTCACCAATCCGCAGGGATTGTGTCGAAGAAACAAGTTGAATCCATCAACACCTATGACGTCGAGAAATTCGATGTGAACAAAGACATTCCTTACGGTGACCAAAACACGGTAACGGAAGGCGACAAATACAACAATACGCTGTTTGCAAGCGGTCCTTACATCTTGTCCTACAAGAACGATTACGAGGCCATCTTCTACAAAAACCCTGGTTACATGAAGGGTACGGAGCATGAGCCGAAAATCGAGCAAGTGAAAGTCCGCTTCATCAAGGACGCTGACAGCACGCTCTCCGCGCTGCGCAGCGGCGAGATTCACCTCTACTACGGCGTGCCTGAAACGAAGTACGACGTTGTGAAGGGCGATAGCAAGCTGAAGCTGCAAACCATCGAGAGCAACGCGGTATCTTACCTGCTCTTCAATACGAAGAATCGCGATGTGGCTAACAGCGAAGATCTGAGAAGAGCGGTGCTCTACTCGATCAACCAGGATGAAATTCTCGCGTACTACAACAATAACAAAATCAAAGCCTACTCTACCGTGAGCCCGATCGTCAAAACCGGCAACGAGCTCGTAGCGGATCCGGCGAAGGTGAAGGAATACTTGGCTGCTTATAAGGCGAGCAAATAATTTTAAAGTGGGAAGGACGACACTAGCTGTTGCTGGTGTCGTCTTTTTTGTGCTGGGGGTTAGAAGGGGGATTGTTGTTAGCATTGCTTCGTACGCTTATTCCTTGCAGGCATCGCTCCTGTGATGTTTCTGCTAGATTGCATCGCTATCCATGCGGATATTCTCAAGTATTGCATCGCTCCGCATGCGGATGTTCCCTCCGATCCCTCTTGTCTCCAGATTTCTTTGAACTTGTAATAGCCATCGTAGAAATCCGGAGAATGCCGATGCTTCCGAAGTAGCTTTCTTCCAGAAAGCTTTGAGGCGAACGCTGACGCTTCTTCTGGAACATTCCGCCTGCTCCGCTGAAGCTTCTCCTGCAACTTTCCGCCTGCTGCGCTGAGGCTATTCAGGGATCCCGAGAGCACTGCTGAGAAGGTGCAAATCCCTTTCCCCACTTCCAGCAATGGACCGTGAGAACGCAAAGGCTAGTCTCGCCCTCTTCTATAGGGGGAGGGGAATAAAATCGTTGAGAGCTTAGTCATCTCAATATCAGTTAAGCACTTTTTTTCAGCGAGGATGTTTGTGGGGCCTTCTCCATGTGTAAATACTGGTTAGCCTAGAGCGATGACGACTCTGTCAGGGGATAGCCGGCTCCATGGTAGCTCATTCCATGAGGACTGTTCCATTGGAGTTTGCTCAAATGCTCTGTAAATACTGCACTGATTCCTTCCCTAGCTTTCGATAAAAGTGCGAGAGTAGGCAATCTTGTGGGAGGCATGAGCTCGACCAGTCTCTTTTATTAATACCTGCCAAGGAGAATCCCCTATGAAAAAATCAACCCTGATCGTTATCTGCATCATAGCTGCATTGTTCCTGCTGAGTATAACAAGCTACTTTTTGGCTGAAATGAGTTGACCCTAAAGCATGGAGCTTCACAAACGTTGGTTGCAGACAAAAATGCAGCACTAGAAGTCTTTTGGCCTTCCACTAACCCCTCACTTTTTCGACAAGAACCGGCAGTCTGACTCGAAAATCGTGATCTTCTCCCTCAATTTCCCGGGTAATGGTATAAAAACAGACCGATTCAAATTTGATATCGGTCTGTTTTTGCACAGGAAAGCAAAACGGTTATACCTTCTTAAAAGATTTTACTCCAATCCATTAGCACTTAGGCTATTACTGAATATAACTTGAAAGTGCCACTTGAACATTGATGGCCTAACCTATGACGTCCTTAGCGAACAGGTCCAAGACCCATGACGGAAAGTTAGTCTGCGACTAGGAGATGTCCTGTCCGTTACCGGATTAAATGAATATGGCCTGCCCGCTGGCTAATGAGTTCGATCAAAAACTTGGCTGCTTAAAACCATAAAAGCCGCAGTTATGCGGCTCTGCTGTCATATCTTATTGTCGTAGTTTTGTTCTGTTATACCCCCTTTCACCAATAGATTTCCTTGGATTTAAAAATCTATTGGTGATACGAAGGGGAAGCCGTCCGTGATATTTACCATCCTTTAAGATAAGCGGCTCTTCGATGGCTGCAGCGCCCACGAGCAGATATTTAATGCAGCATAGGCAAGGGGGAGGATAAAATTAAACCCGTAATCCCCGTAGTCGTTAGCGAACGCATGCGATAAGGCCGCACCCGTCATTAAAAAGAAGATACCGGCATGAGCCCATTCTTTAAGTCGCGGTAAACCTGGCACGACGAGCGCAACCGCCCCAAGCACTTTCCAAATCCCGAGAATGGTCATTACGTATAATGGGTACCCCAGCTTCGTCACTAATTCGACATTTCCTCCTAATTGCATCAGCTGGCCGATACCACTTAACGTAATAGCTGCTGCGAGTAGGATGGTGACAGACCAATAAGCCACCATCCTTCCACGGGGCTGGGTATTACCTTTCATTGTTGTTTCCGCACTGATCAGCTTACTCATTTCGATTCCTCCTCATAGCTATATTCTCTCTTGATTACAAAAAACGAGCCACGAACCGTTCCAGCTAATTTTGATTTCTGCCTTGCAAATTTAAACTTCCCTTCCAGCACCTCGGGTACCTCCATCCCCTCAGAAAGCTTAAAACCAACGGCACGCTTCTTAGGGTCATCAACCGTATACATGACATTGAGCGCAAGCCCATCCTCATAAAAAACATAGGTAAATTGGATATTTTCTACTTGAAACCGCGATGTTTCCAATGGTTTGGCCGCAATCTCAAGATCACGTTCCTTTTTCAGAATATGGTTCACGTAATCCAGGGCCTCTTGGCTCTCGCTGGCGGGTACAACCGTAAATTCATGCTTATATTTGTTCATAAAATAACGGGCTTCATTGGCTCGTAAACCAGCGAGCGCTTCGGCTACGGGCGAAGATTCTAAACCGGCGGTGGACACATTTTTGAAATCAACGATATGGGACATGTTCATCTCTCCTAAAAGTTTTGTGAGTGAGGCACTTCTTTGAATCGACTTCGAGCAAAACTCGCATCGAGCGTAGACTTAGTTTTGTGTGAGGTACTTCTTGAATCGACTTCGAGCAAAACTCGCATCGGAAGCATTACTTCCTAACAACAGGAATCCACATTTCACCAAATACCAATCCGTTTCGCTCCCCCATCTCAACCGTGGCGTTCGGTCCGCCAACATAGGCGATATCCTTTGCCTCCGGCAAGACTTGCCCGAAAGCAATGCCAGTAAGCATATGACTCAACTCATCTGCCGTCTTCCCTTCCCCTTTTACAACGAGATATTCCCCTTTAGGAAATTGAATGACCCGGGTTGCTTCGGGTAGTGCTGCATCGGTCATGACGCCAGCATAATACATCATCTTGTTATTCACCGCTTCGTTCACGACAAACAAGTATTCATTCGCGGCTGCCGCCTTTAATGCGTCCAGCCTTCCGTCCTGCTGTACTTCCTTCCAGAAATCTGCCTTTTCCTTGTTGATACCGGCATAATCCGTATAATCGCTTTGAAGCTCGGTTCCGATCCCTAACACCGTAAAGCTGTCTTTTTGCTCAATCCTGTAGTTTGCCATTTTTAATCCCTTCCTTTTCTTTAGATTCGCTTGAATTGTCTCATCGCTTTTGTTGACTTTATAATAACTTTTAATCATATCAAAAAATGATACTGTTTAGGGGGCCGATGGAAAAAGTTTCGGGCGGAATGATTATCCCGCTTGGAACATTGAAAAACGAAAAGGACATTACATATTTGTCGCTAAACATGCAATGTCCTTCCATTCTTCGTATTCAACTACACAGATATCATTTTGGTTGCAACTGATTGTTGAAATGCCTGATCATGCTCCACCATGATCATGGTG
The DNA here is from genome assembly GCF_002741055.1 of Paenibacillus ihbetae. Taxonomy (NCBI): domain Bacteria; kingdom Bacillati; phylum Bacillota; class Bacilli; order Caryophanales; family Paenibacillaceae; genus Paenibacillus; species Paenibacillus ihbetae. Next base: position 1,909,865 of record NZ_CP016809.1, read on the forward strand.
GGGTTAAATTGTTGAATTAGTTCTTCAAGCTGCATGCGTGAATACAGATCAATAAAATTTAACGGTTCATCCCAAATGTAGACATGAGCCCGTTCACATAAACTTTTGGCTATAAGAAGCTTTTTCTTCTGCCCGCCAGAATAATGGGAGATGTCCTTCTCAAATTGGATTCGGTCAAAATCCATCTTGCGTAAGATGGATTTAAATAAGGGTTCATCAATCTCATGTTCTTCTATAAAGTCCGATAACTGTCCCTTCAAATGAGAAGTATCCTGTTCGACATAGGAAATGATAAGTCCAGACCCCCGTTTAATCGAGCCTGTATGCTGTATCTCATTCCACAATATTAGTTTGAGGATACTGCTTTTGCCGCTTCCATTCTTTCCATCAAGTATGATGCGATCACCTTGTTCAACCGTGAAGCTAACGGGTTTATTTATGATTTGGTCATCGTACATCACTGACAAGTCAGCCAAAACGATCAATTCTTTTGACTGAAATTCCAATGGTTCTAATTTTAATGGCTCAGTTTTCTCCACATTTTTTAGAAGCTTGGACTTTTCCTCAATCGCCTTTTGCTGCCTTGACTCAATGCTCTTTGCTCTCTTCATCATCTTTGCCGCTTTATGGCCTACAAAACCCTTGTCGAGTTTAGAACCCGAATTCGTTGTCCCGTTTTTGGAGGCTTCCACTTGATTAGACCAATTTGCTGAACGCTTCGAGGACTCCTTTAATCGCCCGATGTCTTTTTGCAGACGCTGATTGATTACCTCTTCGTGTTCCTGCTGCCTATCAAAATTTAACTTCCATGAAGAATAGTTTCCGCTTTGAACCTCGATATTCGCTCGATTGATCGACAAGATGTGGTCAACGCATCCGTCTAAGAAGCTTCGATCATGTGAGATTAGAATAAACCCTTTTTTCTTCCTTAAATAATCAGAGACAATCTTTCGTCCATCGGTGTCTAAATGATTAGTCGGCTCATCAATCAATAGAAACTGGCCTTCATTCAAAAATAGTCCGGCAAGCAACACCTTGGTTTGTTCTCCATTGGATAAGGTTTTGAACGGTCGGTACATGACCTCGGCATCTACTTTTAGATAGGAGATTTCACGAAGAAACTCCCAATCCTCTGCTTGGGGGCAAATTTCTTCAAGGACTTCATAAGTTAACTTGTTTGGATCCGAAACGGGGTAAGGGAAATAATTAAATTCGACCGAAGAAAGGATGTTCCCGCTATATTCATACTTCCCTAATAACAGCTGAAAGAACGTTGTTTTGCCCCGCCCATTTCTTCCAATAAAGCCAAGCTTCCAATTGGTATCGATTTGAAAGTTTACCCCTTCGAAAATATGGTCAAAGCTGCCTGGATAAGAAAACGTTAAGTCTTGAACTTTTATCATCGACATGAAAATTCCTCCTTTGTATATCGCACTTCTATCTGTATACAAAGTCGGTAAATCCATCTATTTTCATACTCCGCATAAGTTTGATGGATATTAACGACTTATACGGAGTATTACATGCGTAACGATCGTGTCTAAAATACTCATATTTCTCTCTCCCCTTTATATTTAGATTTAAAAAACATCACAGCTTACCCTATGAGAGAATAAAAAATCCTCCCAAATGGATATGGAAGGATTAGCCGTTCATTTTCATAAATAAGTTTGTAGTTGCCATTAAATTCATGACATGTACACTGATTTATAGAAATGGATAGACTAACCCAATATTTTGTATTTGGAAGTTATTCAACTCAAATAAAAATATAGATTAGTTAACCACCGTCCATCCATCAGTCCTCTCATCATTATGTTCTTATATTAACAATTATTTTTGTGGAATACAATCATCGTTTCCCTCAATATGGTTGTCGCCTTACATCTTTTCAACAATTATATGGTGATGTCTTTAAGTTTCGTTTACCCTCGTTAAGAAAAGGAATCCCTGCATCGATCAAGCAGCTCATCCAACCTTTTGTCTCTTGATTCACGTGCATTTCTGCCTTGTCTTTTTACTGCCGTAATCGCCTCCTCATTGGACATTCTCCGACGCCCCACGAGCCAGGCAGCGAGAACATGACCTGTCCGGCCTACTCCACCTGAGCAATGAACGACCGTTTTCGCTTGCAGCTGCTCTGACTCCGCCAAAAATGGTAAAATACGATAAATAAGTTGGTCCTCTTCTACCAGGCGGAAATCTTCAACGGGAACCCAAAGCACATTATCTTTACCAAACTCTTGGTGATAACTTCGAAGCAGATCCTCATAAGCAGCCAATTGACGCGGGGGTAATAAACAAATGACGCGTGTTATGCCTTGTGTCCGCATAAATGCAATCCACCTTTGCAATAGCACGGAGGAAACACGAGCGAAAGGAAATCCAGGGCGGCGCGCTCCAAAAACGAAATGTTCCCCTTCATAAGCAGCGGTGAACCCATGTTTAGGATTACTTATCCACTCCGCAAGCTTCATTATGAATTTATTCATATGAACGCCACTCCTTTTTTGTTCTATAAGGTGGACAGTGCCCATGCTCCGATAGTTTAAAGGACATTCAATAACTCATTTCTTGGATAACCCTTTCATCACCTGCGACATCATATATCATATTCGAGCTCTAAGACCAGGACCCTTTTCGGGGTCGTTTTCATTTTGATGTTCAGAACACATACATTTGCCTGTTCCCGATGCTCCTATGAGCATCCCTGCTTAGTCCCATTGGTTTTTCCCGTCTCGATAATGAATAAACAATGCCTGCATGAAAAAACAAAACCGCTCCTCTCGCCCTTATGGCTTGAGAAGCGGTTATACCGAGCACTAACTAGTTCCTAACAAGGTTTGCTCTGCCAACTCTTATGAACTACGAATGATGGTGCTAACTAATCTGTGTAATCCGTGTAACCGCATGTTAACGTTTTGCCAGACACCAGCAACCAGCTGACTATACCGACACGACCGCCGCCGGATCGATGCAGTCCGCCATTGACCGGACCTCGACCTGCCCTGGGCGGCCCGTGACGAACGGCGTTTCGCCGGCAGCATTTCTGCGGTTAAAGGACACCGTCACCGGAATGCCCGGAATCAGGTCGAAGAAGTTGTCGCTGTAGAAGCCTTCCTCCTCCTGGGACAGCCACACATGACGGGCCAGCACGTCACTCTCCAACACGAACGCAGTACCCCCGCTGCCATCAACCTCGCTTACGCGAATGTTCGGGCGTTGAAGGCGGAGCGCCTTGTCATTCACGAAGTAATGGGTTTTGCTGTCGAGTACGTCATCCTCCTGAAGCAGCTGCGCCAGCAGCACTACCCGGGACGGGTCATGGCCTTGCAGAAGCTCGTCTTCTGCCGCCCGAAACGCCACGAAGGATGCCTGCGCCTCCGCATCGACCGGATGTTCGGAAGCGTACAGCTCCTTACCGTCAAAATCGAACAGCTGGACGCGCAGCGTTCCGCGAACCGGCTCGTTCACGTCGGAGACGAGATGAACGCGGACCTCCTGCTCCCTGGAATCAACCGACAGGCTGACGTCCCTGAAGCTGCGTTTAGCCACGTACTGCAGCGCCTTCCATCTGCCGAGGTAGTCCATGCCTGCCCAGGAAGCGACCGGCCAGCAGTCGTTCATCTGCCAATACAGGGTACCCATGCAGTACGGTTTGTTGCGGCGATGGGCCTCGATTGCCATTTTCATTGCTTCGCCCTGTTGAATCTGGCTCATATGGAGGAATGCTTCAAAATCCTTCGGCTCATTATAATACTGCTCCATGTAGCTCTTGATGAGCCTGTTGCCCGCCCCATTCTTCTGGTGCGCCAGCATGACCTTCGATTCCAGCTCCATGTCGCTTTCCTCTGCATAGGTGCGGACCGTCTTCGGCTCCGGGAACGACTGGAAGCCGTACTCGCTCATAAAGCGTCCTACATACACGTTGTAATTATCGAACGGCTCGGTGTTATGCCAAACGCCCCAGTAGTGAATGTCACCGCTTGTGGTGGATGGATTGGCATGCTGATCCTTGTCACCGCTCAGCGATACGAGCGGTGATGACGGCCAATATTCCGCGCCGGGCGCATAGCTTGCGACCGCCTCCGGCAAAATCCGGTGAAAGATGGCCTCATAGTCGGCCCAAATCCGCTCGCGCTGCTCATGCGTATAATCCTTCTTCCATCCCCACCCGGCGTTCTCGTCATAGTGGGCCCAGGCAGAGTCAATCTCATTATTGCCGCACCAGAGCACGATGCTTGGATGATTCCGCAGCCGGACGATATTCTCCTCCGCTTCCAGCCGTACATTTTCCAAAAACGCCTCATCCCCGGGATACATGCTGCAAGCAAACATGAAATCCTGCCATACCATCAAGCCGTACTCATCGCACAGGTCATAGAATACCTTCTCTTCATAAATGCCGCCGCCCCAAATGCGCAGCATATTCATATTGGACTCCGCAGCGGACGCAATCTCGTGACGATAACGCTCAGCGGTCACTTCCGTAAGGAAGCTGTCGTTCGGGATATGGTTTGCGCCCTTGGCGAAAACCGGCGTGCCGTTCAGCTCAATATAGAACGATGTGCCTCTCTCGTCCTTATCCCGCACGAGCCGGACGCTGCGCAGTCCGGTTCTCACCTGGTACGACGCTGCCGTGTGCTGATCCCGGGCGAGCTCCACTTGAAAATCATACAGATGCGCTTCGCCCAATCCCTGGCACCACCACAGCTTTGGCTCGGCAATGGCCAATTCCAGCTCGACGGTGTTGCTGCCCTCCGCCAATTGGACCTCCTTCTCCCATACCTGTCCGGCTGCCGAAACGCGCAGCTTGCCCTGCCACGCCTGCTCGGCCTCAATGGATGCCACGGCAGTCAGCTTAGCCGATGCGGCCGTAATTTCATCCTGGCGGATGAACACATCATCCAGACGCACCCCCGACCAGGCTTCGATGCGGGCCTCCCGCCAGATTCCGCTCGTGACGAACCGCGGACCCCAATCCCAGCCGTAATGGTACGGCGCCTTCCGCGTAAAGATGCTGACCTTCCGGTCGCCCAATCCCCCAAGCTCGGACTGATCGTTGCTCGCCGGCAGCGGGTATCCCAGCTTCTCCAGCTTCGGCAAATCCTCCTGGATCGGGGAGCGGAAGCGGATGCGGATGACGTTTCCGGCCGCTTTGACGAGCGATTTTACATCGACGCGCCATGAGCGGAACATATTATCCGCTTCCAGCACCTTCACCCCGTTGAAGTACACATCCGCATATGTATCCAAACCCTCGAATACCAGCTCAACCTTGGCTTGAGCCTGCAGCTGCGGATCGATTTCAACCACCGTTTCGTACTCCCAATCCTTCTTGTCAATCCATTGCAGATCATGCTCATTCGTTCCGTAGAACGGATCCGGGATCTTGCCGTTTCTCAGCAGATCTGTGTGAACGCAGCCCGGCACCTGGGCTGGAAGCCACTCCGTCTCGTCGCTAGCCTTAAAATTCCACTTCGTTAATGTCAGAATGTTTTTATTCATGGTAGTCACCTTGCCCTATTTGTTATATTTTTGTATGGAACTCATCGTTTAGCATGCGGCATGGCTTCAATGCAGCATCGTTTTCTCCACTCCGAAAAGACCTAGCTGCGCCAAAACACACATGGATTCAAAATCTTTTGCAGCCTTCGATGGGCAGCGCCGAATCATCTCCGCCCAAATTTCACTAACTAGTCTTTCAAATTGGGGAGCTCATCCAGCGTAACCGTAAAGGGATGCGTATAGGTCTTCACAAGCTGCTCCGCATCCGTATATTCTTCGGAATAGACCCGCTCGTCTCCTTCCCCCGTAAAAACAAAACTTCCGTACCAGGTACAATTCCATGCCCAAGGGCAGTCATCCGCAAGCATCCGGTCGGGATCGGGGACGACCCCGTTCTCGGTCAATGCGATGATCTTCCTTGCATCCGTATACGACTCCGCCATGCGGAACCGCTCCGCTTGGGAGCCGTAATCCTGGGCGGGGGGATAAATATCTTCGCCGATGATATCGACGTACGCATCCCCGGGATACCAGTCCTTATGCTGGCCGTTCCATACCCAGATCAGGTTGTTCAGCCCGTGAACATGGGTCATCCGCTCGTACATCAGCTTCCATAAAGCGATGCAGGGCTCCGGCCCTTTCGCTCCCCACCAGAACCATCCGCCCGACGCCTCATGCAGCGGCCTCCACAGCACCGGCACCCCTTCGTCCTGCAGCCGTTTCAGCTGATCGGAGATTGCATCGATATCGCGGATGAGCAGACGGTATTCCTCCGAGCCCTGATCCGTCATCGCCCGCTGAACGTCGAAGGTTGTGGCTTTCGTATAAAACCCGCTCCCCCATGTACGGTCCGGCGGCAGATCAATCAGATCCTTCGGGGCATTCCAATGCCAGCAGAAGGTGACGATCCCGCCGCGGTTCCACCACTCGATCGCAAGATCGGTGTCGCGGCATTCGGCACCGCGCTCCACCCTGGACGGCGAGTAATTCATGAAGTCGAAGCCGCCAACCGCAGGGTACTTTCCCGTTACCCTGTGAATCATATCGAATTCAGGCGTCGATACGACGCCGATCTGCTGACCGGTCAGCATCCGCTTTCCGTAAATACTGCACAAATAACGCATCAACCGCTTCGCACCCTCGGAGGCCCTTGGATTAATCAGCTCGGGCGCAACCTCGAATCGGGAAGTATTAGCTTTCGTCATTGGCTTCTCTCCTGACCTGTCGTTATGGAATAATTCTTGGCCAGTAGCTACCGGCCCTCAATTATCCGCTTTCCGTGCACACCCTTACATTCATGCCACTGTTTGCACAACATCACGCTTAGTCCACAACGCCCATACGCCACGTTTTTCATGCGCAGCCTACTACTCCCGGACGCTCCATCTTTCCTCGCTTAGCAGCTTACTACTCGTGTATCCTCCATCTTGCCGCGTTTAGCTTACGACTCGCATGCTATCACCCTACGACCCGCATATGCTCCATCTTTTCACGCTTAGCCTACAACCCCCGTACGCTCTACGCTTTCGACGAAATGGCGCTGCACGAACAGATACAGGGCGATGAGCGGTAAAATCGCCAGCAAAATGCCGGTATCCACCACCAGGGCAACATAGTTCGGATCCGCCTTGGCCGACGAGCCGAGCCCCATGATGGACGGCAGGAACTGATTCGCATCAGCGGGCAGCGAGGCGATCTTCAGCGGCATAAGTGCCCCTTCGCTCATGAAGAGCGAGGTATAGAACGTGTCGTTATACTGCCATACGAACGAAAACAGCGTGACGGTAATGAGCGGCGGGATCGCATTCGGCAGCATAATCGCGAAAAAGGTCTTGATCCCGCCCGCTCCGTCGATCAGCGCCGCTTCCTCGATCTCCTTCGGCAGGCCGCGGAAGAACTGGCGAAAAATATACACGAACAGCCCGGCTTTCAGCCCGGTCGCCGTAGCCGACGTAATGATGGACGGCCAGTAGCTGTTAAGCAGATTGATTCCTTCCTGGCCGGTGAACAGCCGGACCAGCCCGAGCACGTCAAAGCTGCGGAAGTGCAAATACATCGGCACCATCAGCGTGCTCATCGGTATCAGGATCGTCAGGACGACCAGCGCGAACAGCAGATTGTTCCCCGGAAAGGTGAACCGTGCAAATCCATAGCCCGCAAGCGCCGTCGACATTGTCGTAAGCAGCATCGTAATAAACACATAGATCATCGTATTGAGCAGCAGCGGCCAATAATCAAGCAGGTCCAGCACGATTTTGAAATTATCCAGCGTGAAGTGTACCGAAATCATGTATATCGTCGGATTATAAATGTCCTGCTTATCCTTGAACGCAACCGAGAATTTGGAGATGATCGGATAAATAATGATAAAGGTAATGCCGATGATCAGCAGATAACGGAATACCGACCATAGGATCGGCAGCGTCTTGTTCCTGATCCGGTTCATGCGTGCCTGGGCCGATTCTTTCGAAGGCTCTCGAATAATTGCCATGCGTTGCTCCTCCCTTCCTCCTCTTCCTTCTTCTGATCGCATGTGTGACAGCCCTTAGTTTTGGTAAAAGGTTCTTCTCGACACGATGATGCCCATGATGACCAGAAGCAGGCTCACCACGATCGTGTACAGCCAGGCCATCGCCGCGCTGAGTCCGAAATTTTGCGTCTTGAAGGCCGTCTCATAGATCGTTCGGGTTACCGTGCTGTCCGTAAACGAGTCGATGATGGTGTAGATCATGTTGGTCAGGATAAGCGGACTCACCATCGGGAACGTAATTTTCCAGAACGATTCATAAGCGGTCGCGCCTTCGATCTTGGCCACTTCGTACATCGAGCTCGGCACAGCCTGCAGCGCGGCCAGGAAGATAAGAATCTGAACGCCGGAGCTGCTGATGATGTCATAGATCCGCATGACGGCCTCGACGATGTAATCGGTGATCGTGATCGGGAATCCGGCTTCCGTCAATATGCGCACCATGGAGAGCACGTTGAACTGCCCGGACGCCGTGCCGAGCTCCTCCGCCACGGACGCATTTCCGACCAGGTTGATGAGCCCCGAGGTTTCGGCGGCTGAAATTGCTCCGGAAGCGAGAATGACCGGCAGGAAGAAGATCGCCCTTGCCAGTGCGCGTCCCCTGAATTTCTGATTCAAGAGAACAGCCGAGAACAGGCTGAAGAACAGGATTAAAGGCACATCCACGACCGTCCCCAGAATCGATTCCGTCAAAATCCGGTTGAAGTTCGCGTCCACGAACAGCGCATCCTTGAAATTCTGCCAGCCGACGGCCTCCAGCTCATACCCGCCCGGGGAAATGACCAGCTTGCTGAAGCTGAACAAAATGGACTGAAGCAGCGGCCCCGCGAACAGAAAGACAAAGCCGATGAGCCACGGCGCAATGAACAGCAAGCCGAGCATGGATCTTTTTTGCGTTAAGGACAGTCTTAATTTCATGCCCGGTCACCACCTACTGCATAAGATTGCGGCTCAACCGTTATGCCGCGAACCGAGGCCGGCTTGTCGGTATAATTGATCAGGATCGACATGCCGCTCTCATACTTCACTTCAACTACGCCGTCCGCATGCTGCGTGTGCTCGACCAACCGCTCGGTTCGGACCGGAGCGAGCACCTCGTTCAGCTCTTTGTACAGGGCAACGGCCTCCTCGTACCAGTCCCGGTAATCGGCTGCATACATCTCGTCGAATCGCGTGTATTTCAGCTCCGAGCTCTGCTCGTAGGACCACAGATAGCGAGGAGCCGAGCCCATCTCAAGCGACCGGAGCAGCTGCTTGCGGGGATTCTGCTCGTTGCCGATATTGAACGCGCCGGCCGCATAATCGATGTAGCCGTGAATGACCATCTGGTAAAAGGGCACCTCGGCATCGGTAAGGCCAAATTTGCTGCTTGCCGCCGGAACATCGATCAGATGCTTCGCGTACGGCCAGCTGTACGCATTGCCGCCCGATACCATCAGATCCGGGCTCGCCTCCCGCAGCCGCTCCAGCTGATCTTGGGCGATCAGCTTGGCCGTCTCCCGGAATACGACCCGCTGTACCCGGTAGTCGGAGCTCAGAACATCGCCCAGATCCCGCAAGGATAATGAAGCGATGCCGTAACGGCCGTAGGAGTCCGCAAACCGGCTCACGTAATGCGGAAGCTTCGCCGGGGACATCAGATAGTAGGTGCCGTAATACGAATCCATCCGGTTCATGCTGCGGTCGTAAGGATGCAGCTCCGCCGTTTCCCTGGTGACGAACCTGGCGGCATCCGATGCCGGTGTAAAGGAACCATCGTCCCGATACACATGCTGGAACGCAACATCCGGATACAGTCCGCCGCCGGCGGCCTGCAGCTCAGCCGCCAGCTCCTTCAGCTCCGAGACGCTGCCGACGGCCCCGTCCGTCTTGGCGTTGACCGGCGGCTTATGATGAACGCCCTTGCCGAACCAGCCGAGATAACGCATGCGCAAATTCGATACCCCGTCTTCCACAAGCTTCCCGGCAATGTCCCCTGCCTGGTCAAATGTCGTCATGGAGACGACGGCATGATACGGCACGCCAAGGAACGATCGCTGTTTGTCCACACCTCCCAGCATGTCGAGATAGAACGGGATGCGGTCGCTTTCCGCCAGCGGCGTCAGCTTCTTCTCCTGAACCAGCCGCTGCTGGTATAGACGGGCCATTCCCGAGTAAGTCGCATCTCCGCCCGATAGGAAGCTGTACCTGACGGAGAGATGGCCGTCGTACATTTTGTCGCTCAGCAGCTGGATTTCCTGGACCGTGCTTCCGGTGTACAGCTCCAGCATATCCTCGCCCCTGACGGCAAAGCTGCTGAACACATGATTGTACGAGTTTTGCTTGCCGCTGATATCGGCGGACACGCTGGCAATCGCATCCCCTTCCTCAATGATGGCAAGCCATGCGCCGTCTCCGCTCTTCATCCCGAATACCGGCATGCGGGCAGGCTCCGCAACCTGTCCCCGGCTCGCGCTGTTATGATTCGGGTCGGTGCCGTATATCCGCTGCACGTATTGCTCTTCCTTCACCTTCCCGTTATTCAGCATAATCAGGCTGCCGCTGCCGTCCGGAACGAACATATACCCCTGCTCGTTCGTCCCCGCCGCCCCGAAATAACGAAGCAGCTCCATGCTGCGAAGACGGTAGCTGTCGCTTTCGGTTACCTGTTCAAGCGGCACCGACACCATAAGGGAATCCTCGTCGAGGCGATATTCGACCGGAATGGTGAACCGCGGCTTCGAATCAGCGCTTGCCGCCTCCCCTCCGCCTGACGCATTGTCGATGGCCAGATCATCCGCGGTGTATCCGGCCTGCTCGAACGCCCCCAGCATTTTTTTCAGAACCAGCTCTTTCTTGATCTGTTCGTCCAGGCGCTCCAGCACGGCGGGGTTATCCTTCATCGGGTAGTAGCGGGCCTGCACGTATTTAGCCAACGCGGCATCCAGCTTGCTGAGCACTTTCTCCTGCAGCCGCTCGGGCGTAATATATTTCGGCAGGGCATCGATGCCCAGCGAGACATCGCCCAGCGTGTATGTAACCCTGATGCCGTTCTCGATGCTTTCGGCTTGGAAATTCCCGTTCGTTACGCTCCATGTGTAGCTCGGATACGTTTCGAGCGTGCCGATCGAATCGCGGAACGTCACCGTCAGCTGCGAGGACAGAGCCTCCTTCTCGAACGGCGATGCGATCGGATCCTCCGCCCGGTCCGCCGGATTGCTGTACCATATGCGGCCGCTTCGTTTGTCCCGAATCGCGATTTCGGTCGTCTCCGGATGGTAGTACAGGCCAAGCGCGGCAGTCTCTGCGACCAGGCTCATCCCTGGTACGCCCTCGGTCCGGTCCGGCAGAACGGAAAGCTCCTTCCCCGGCGCCGGCTCCGATGCTCCTGCAGCATAAGCAGCAACGTCCACCGCCGGCGCGCCCCGGTTCGCGCCGATCAGAAAGCCCGTTGCAATGCCGGCGATGACGACACATGCAAGCACCGTGTAGAGCCATTTTCTTGATTTCACGGCTGCGGCCTCCTTTACTGTCTAAATATGATCTCGCGGTAGACGTTCACGACGAACGTGTAGATCTGCTGCATCATGCTGAAGACAAGCGTTCCAAGAAACACGATGATGAGCATCACGATGACGCTGAGGAACATCGTCAGAACGGTCTTGCCCGCCGAGTATTGATGGATCGTCATGGAGCCGACGAAGAGCAGTCCGATGAACCAGATCGTCGCGACCATGGTGAGGAGATAATAGAACACGGTCTCCTCCTGAACCATGAACCGGCTTGCAAGCGTCATTGGCGGGTTAATCAGCACCATCGGAATGAGCGCATAGGCGCTGGCGAGCACGATTTCCTTGAACTTCCCCTCCCCGCCCATCAATGTGGTCACGGACCAATTCGAAACGCACCATAGAAAGAACGGGAGCACGATGTACAGCAGCTCGTCAAAGCTGTTGAGCCTCCGGGGATCGTTGAAGTTCACGAGGAAACCGGCATACTCCCGCTGCACGATACTCGCGATGACGACAAGGGCCAGCACGGAGAAGGCGACGCCGAGGCGTCCCCGGTTCTCATATTTCAGATCCCAGTATCCGTCGAAGGGATGAACGATCAAATGCAGAGGAAACTTGAAATACTCCTGCCTCATGCCTGCTTCACCCTCCTCTTGTTTCGATGTCGAACCGTCCGATATACGGCATACAGCAGCACAGCGCCTGTCGCTGCCGACAAGAAGGTGCCGAAATGCTCCTTCATTACTTCACGGCGGTATCGTTTGAAGGCGACGGAGTAATTTTTGCGGTCCATCCCCATCTCGAAGTAATGAAGGGCTTCCTTGTTCTCCCCCTTCATAAGCTTCGCTTTCCCGATGCCGATGTACGCGATGTCGTAATTGGCGTTAAGCTGGAGCACCCGCTCCCAATAAGCCTGCGCTTCCACATCGTCCCCGCGGTAATGATGGCGAACCGCTTGATTGACGTTCTGTCCGAATGCCGTCGGTTCAAACACCACGATGCTTCCCTTGCCTCGATCGAGCACCAGCTGATGCTCCCCGAGCATTTCGACTGCCGCGGGCGTCTTGAATACGCCAAGCTGATTGCCGATGCCGCCATACACATAGAGCAAATTGCCCGTATCATCGTAGGTGAAAATCCGTCCCTGCGTGGAATCCAGCGCGCTGTACATCCCGTCGCCCAGCACCTTGATATCCACGAATTTCGACGGGCCGACGGCTCTCCGGTAGTAAATATCGCCGGCCACCGGGAAATAACCGAAGCGCTTAAGCACATCTTCCCCTGAAGGATTCAGGCGCTTGATCGGCTCCTTCGATCCGACATCGATGTTCGTGGCGTAGACGAATCCTTTGTGGTCAATATCCAGATTGGAAAATTCCGTCGGTATAAACAGCCGCATCTGCGCTTTCTGGGCATCGGTCGAAATAAGCCTCCAGAAATAATCCCCGTAATCGCGCTTCACTTTGATCGTTCCGACATAGCCTAGGAACGTCCCGTCCTCCTCGAACTGCATAATGCCTTCGTAAACTCCGCGGGCAACGACGAACACCCGGTTCGCCTGGTCTACGGTCACCTTCAGCGGAATAAATTGAAAGCCTTGCGGCAGAACGTCGGATTGCGGCTGCTCAATGACCCGGATCAGTTCGCCTTCAGCGCTTAGCACCACGATCCGCTGGTTATCCGTATCCGCAACGTAGATCTGCTCCTTCTCGTCCGTAAATAGGCCGGATGGATTTGCGAAGGTCTCCTTCTTCCCATCCCGGATGAAGGAATCGATCACGCGGACCACCTTCCAGCTGCCATCCAGGCAGACGATCCGACCGTTGCCGCTGTCCAGCACATAAACATGGCCGGAGCCGGACACATGCATATCGCCGGGATCCGCGAATTCCCCGATGCCAAGATCCGTTCCCGTAACCGAGCGAACCGGAAGATAGGGCGCCGGAGCCGGTGTCGCTTCCTCCCAATAATTGTAGTTATAGCTCTCGTACGGAGCGCTGGCGGCGGCTGTTCCCGGAATCAGGCCGGTCAGCAGGGAGACCGCCGCAAGCGAAATAAGCCATCGTTTCGCTGACATGTTATCCCCCCTAATCCTTCATCCCTGAGGTCGCCATCGTCTCGATAATCCGGCTCTGCGAGAACAGGAAGAGCACGATCGGCACGCTCATCAGGATGACCGCCACGGCGGCGCCTGCTCCGGCCCGGGAAATGCCGCCGAGAATGATCTGATTGGACGCGTAATGCAGCGTCTTCAGCTGCTCGCTGTAAATGAAGCCGTTGCCGTCGGTCCCCCACAAAATTTGAAAGAGCAGGATAATGAGCGTCAGCCAGGCGGGCTTCACGTTCGGCATGACGATCGACCAGAATATCCGGTACTCGCTGGCCCCGTCAATCTTCGCGGCTTCGAGCAGGGCATCGGGAATCTGCTCCATAAACTGCTTCATCAGATACAGGCCGAGCGAATAAGCGAATGCCGGAATAATGACCGCCCAATACGTATCGATCATGCCGAGCCACGACAGGATCATGTAGTTCGGCGTCGCTGTCACCACCGGCGTGAACATGAGGGACAGCACGACGACCTGGAACAGAAACGTCTTCCCCGGGAATCGATGCTTTGCGAGCGGGTAAGCTGCCGCCGATGCCAGAATGACATGGCCGACGATGCCGATCCCGGTGATGAATACCGTGTTGAAGATATATCGGGAGAAAGGCACCCACGATTGTCCGAGCAGGTTGATCAGATCGGAGAAGTTGTTCCATGTCGGATTGCGGACGAACAGCGTGGGCGGGAACATAAAGATCTCATCCAGCGGCTTGAACGCATTGTTGATCGCGTACACGAGCGGCAGCGCCATGAAGGCGCCGAACACCGCCAAGAGCGCAAACAGGGAGAAGGTGCCCATGAAAGAACGGTTAACCCGCTTCCCGCGCCGCTTGAGCGAGAGGCTTGGAAGACGGCCGCTTCGTTTCTTCGGCAGTTCATATGCAGCTTTCACGAGTTCTACTCACCTACCTTGCGCAGCAGTTTTTGGACGATCAGATTGGTGCCGACCATCAGGATGAACAGCACCGTGGCAATGGCCGAGGCAAACCCCATCTCAAACCGGGTCGTGCCGAAATCGATCAGATGTGTCACGATCGTCTCCGCCGCATAGTTCACGCTCGGGAACCCGGCAAGCGCAATGGAGACGTCGGCGACGGCGAATGAGGTCGTAAGCTGAATCACCGCGCCGAACATCAGCTGCGGCCGCATCGACGGCAGCGTAATATACCACAGCTCCTGCCACCGGTTGCGGACCCCGTCAACCGCGCCGGCCTCGTACAAGGTCTTGTCAACGGTCTGCAGGCCGGCAATGAAGGCCAGAAATCCGGTTCCGAGGCTTAGCCACAGCTGCACGAGAATGATGATCGGCATGATGAAGGCTTCCGTCTTCAGCCATTGAATCGGCTCCAGGATGATCCCGAGCTTGATCAGCATCCCGTTCATGATGCCGTAGCGGTCTCCCGAGAAAATCATAAGCCAGATAAAGTAGACGTTCCCCGAGATGGAAGGCGCATAGAAGATCAGCGTCATGAACGCCCGCATCCTCGGCCCGAGCTCATTGATGACCCAAGCGAACAGGAAGCAGGCCAAGTAGCTGATCGGTCCGGTGATCGCGGCGAACAAAAGCGTATTTTTAAGTGCAATCAGAAAAATATCGTCTTCGAGAAACAGCCGGGTGTAATTATCCCATCCGACGAACCGCGGAAACTCCAGCATGTTAAAGTACGTGAAGCTGAGGATCATGGAAATGACGACCGGAAGCACGGTAAACAACGTAAACAGGATCATGTACGGTGCAAGCAAAATATACGAATGCTTGCTGGCCTTGATTTCCGCCAGCTTCCGGCTTCCCCAGGTTTGCGGCTTGACGGAGCGGACCGCGGCCGGGGCCGCCGTCTCAGGGTCTTGAAGGCCGGCATTATGCATTTTGATTCCCCCTATCCCTCCGGCACGCCGAATTCTTCTTGTTTGGTCCGAATTTCATCATGAATATACTGAACGGAATCCATCAGAGCCTCCCGCGGCTCGACACCGCTGATCACCGTTCGGTAGAACGCGTTGAACAGATGTCTTCCCGTGGAGTAGCCCCCCGGCACCTCCGGAATTCCCCGCACCCATTCGAACTGGGCTTTTAAATTTTCATAGTCGGCCACGGGCCATGGCAGGCTGTCCAGCGCCTTGATATTCGCGGTCGGATAACGCGCGGCGGCTCCCATCAATCCTTCCATTTCCCGCCCGAAATTCGTCTGCGTTCCATCGCTGGTCCACCACTTGAGGAACTCCCAGGCGGCCTCCTTATCCTTCGCATCTTCAAGCATCATGACTGCGCTGCCTCCGCTCGGGACGGTGCGGTCAACCGTTCCATCCTCTTGCACGGTTCCGGGAATCGGGGCAAATCCCCATTCGCCGCGGATCTCCGGTGCAAAGACGGACAGCTGATTATACGTCGTGTAATCGGAAATCCCGATCGGCATCTGACCGGTACGGAAGCGGTTCGCAAAATCATATTCCCGCTCAAGCTTGTAGTCGGTGTAATACTCGGTCCATCGCTTAAAGGCTT
This sequence comes from Paenibacillus ihbetae, assembly GCF_002741055.1. Classification (NCBI taxonomy): domain Bacteria; kingdom Bacillati; phylum Bacillota; class Bacilli; order Caryophanales; family Paenibacillaceae; genus Paenibacillus; species Paenibacillus ihbetae. The sequence goes on from NZ_CP016809.1 coordinate 1,925,998, forward strand.
CGAGCGCGGGTTTGGAATCCAGATCCGACTCCCGGTCATGGTTGCGGTAGAACTGTCCCCCCGATTGCATGAGCAGGGCCGCAAACATGGAGTTCGGCGGCAGCGTGGTCCACTGGTCGGGCGCCTGCGCCACGACCGGAAGCCCGAACTGCATATGGTTCTTGTTCAGCACGGCCAGCATGCTTGCCACATCGTCCCACGTTTCCGGGACCTCCAGCCCGAGCTCCTCGAGCACATCCTTCCGGTAGAACATCATGTTGAACGTCTGCGTCTCCGGCAGGGCGTATACGCCGCCGCGGTATTGATACGGTACCAGCGCACTGTCCCGGAACCGGTCAGCCACGGTATCGAAATCGGCAAACTGCGCCAGATCCGCCGCCGAATTGCGCATCGCAAAGTTCACCGGCAGGTCGTTGCCGATCTGCATGGCAACATCCGGTCCTTGACCGGACAGCGTTGCGGGAAGCAGCGTTCCCATGTTGACCAGCTTCAGATTGACGCTGATCCCAGTCTCGGGCGTAAAGGTTTCGTCAATCATGGCCTTTACGGTATTCGCCTGGTCCCGGCCGCTGCCGATCCATACGGTAATCGAACGCTGATCCTTCCCGTCCGACACATTGCCGATGTTGTTATAATCAATGAAGAAGGAGCTGGCAAAGGTATTCAGCTCGTGCTTTACTTTATCTCCTGCCCCCATCCCGCTTTTCGGCAGCTTGGCGTCAGGAGAAGCGATATATAACGCATCGAGCTCAAGCGGCTGCTCCCTGGCCTGCTGCAGCCATGTCCCGAGGCCCCCGGTGTTGGTCTTGTAGGCCTCCAGCCGGCGCGGAATCGTATCGGGCTTGGCGATCATCTCATCGAGCTGGAGCGCCATGATCTTAAGGAGCGCCTCTTGATCGCCGGACTGTCCCGACAGCTCTACCAAGCGGGAGGCGATCGCCTTCAGTCGGTCGCTCTCAAACTGCAAAGTCTCAATCAGCTCCGGAATGCGCTGTTCCACCCGATAATCCCGGAACTCATCCGGATTGGTGCCGGTGATCATTAAAATTTTCCGGTACATCGCATTCAGATTCAGCAAACTGTCCTCCACTTCGTGAATCAGCGGAGCGAATTCGCCGAGGCTCGCTTCAAGGCGCAGCACATGCTTTCCACGTGTAAGATGGAACAGGTACGGCTCCTCGCCGCCAAGCACATCCATCCGGTACCCGTTCTTGAAGCGGAACGGAATACGATTCATCTCGTCAAATGGCACTTTCCCGTCAATCGTCAGCTTCCGCGTGGAATATATCCCTCTTACAAAATTTTGCTGGGATTTGAAGGCGATTTTGTACAGCCCCGTTTCCGGCACGTCCAGCTCCCACTCGATCCACTGACCCGGCAGTCGCCAGTTATAGCCGCCGATTGTATTGATCCGTACCTCGGATGCGCTGTACGGGCGCACGCTCGGACTTGCGCGCTCGCTCAGCGGATACAGCGTCGGGGAGGATTTGGCCGTTGCCGCTTCCGCTTGGATCTCAAGCAGGATTCCCTCGGTTTGCGGCGTTCCCTCGGCTTCGTATTTCGCCTTGACTTCGGTGTAAGGAAGCGGATCCGGCTGCTGCAGCAGCTTCAGCTCCCGGATGACCATCGGCTCCCGAGCAGCGGTTAGCGAGATCGTATGCTCGCCCTCCGTGAAGTGGAATAGAAACGGCTCGGTTTCATAGCCGTCCGCATCTTTCAGCACCGTTTCGATCCACGCCGGACGCTCTATTTGCCTTGGCCTCAGATCGTTACCCTGATTGTCCCGGTCCACGCTGTCTTTCGCATTGCCCCAAATCCGGTCGAACTGTAAATAAGCAGCTTCCTGAAAAGGAATGTTCCCGTCGATTCGAAGGGAGCGCTCGATCGAGGAGCTCTTTCCCTCTACGGGGTAATACAGCACGGACAGATTATAAAGGCCCTCTTCCTCTACTCGAAGCTTCCACTCCACCTCGCCCTTCTCGCCGGTGTAGAGCGATGTGCCGGGGCTGCCTTCATATTGGTCAAGCTTCCGGAATTCTCCCCCCTCAGCACGGCTGTACTCGGATGCGGGGATGGTGATTTCTTGTCCCGGTCGACCGCTACCTTCATATTTCGACAAATACTGGGCATAAGGCATCGCTTTGCCGGCCTGAGCGCCGGTCTGGATCAGCGAGGCCGGACGATCAAGCTTCCATTCCGCCGGGGCGCCGATCTTCATTTCGCCGGGATCATCCTTGCCCCGGTTGAAGAAGAGCATCAAGGCCGCGACGATCAGCAAAAGGGTCAGGAGTCTGCCCATCCATTTGTTTAGCTGCAATTGGCGTGTCAATGTTCATCCCCCTTATCAGGAGAAGGGAGGCTGAGGCTGCCGCTCTTCGCCCCCCGTCCATCCGTCTTATTTGCCCATTTTGTCAACGGCAGCCTGTGCCTGCTGTTTGTATTTTTCAGCCGTCGCCGTCACGGATTGGTTGTTTACGATAATGTCCTCGATGAATGCGCCAGTCGGATAATCCGTGTACGCTTCGTCAACGGTAATTACGCCGGTTCCCGCAATATGCTCGCGGATCATGTCGATGTCTTCCTGATTTGTGTAAATCCCCTCCAGGTAATCCTGGCCCGGATATTCCTCTGTCGACTGGATATCGAACGTTTCTTCATAGATTTGGTAGACGATGGCCGGATCTTTAACGCCCTTCGGAATGAACTTCGCGGAAGCGGCCGTGTTCGCGTAGGTTGCCTCCGGCGAGCCTTGCGGTCCGTTCGGAATCGGCACGATGCCGACTTCGAAGGTCACGTCGCCCAGCATCCATTCCGCCGCCGGGAACATCGCTACGTCACCGTCCTTGAAGGTGTTCGTTTCTTCCCAGTTCGTCTTGTTGCCGCTCTTCACCTTGACCACCTTCTCGACGTTGTAGAGTCGGTTAATGAATTCGGCGGCTTCCAGCGTTTTCGGGTCGGACAAGCCTTCTTTGCCGTTCGCATCGTCGACGATTTTCCCGCCGTTGGCTGCGGTAAAATGCTTCACGGCGTCGATCGCCCAGCCCGAGAAGCCCCACACGTCCGTCTTCCCGTCATTGTTCGTATCCTTCGTTGCTTGTTTGGCAATCTCCATGAACTTATCCCAATTCCATTCGCCCTTGGCATGCAGCTCCTGCAGGTCCGGAAGACCGTGCTTCTTGAACAGGTCGCGGTTATAATGCAGCCCGAGCCCGAGGGAGATCGGATTGTCGAACCCGTATTCGCCGCCGCCGATGGCAGGGTATTTCATCTGCAGATTCGCCTCGTTGTTAATGTTGTTATGATCGGTCGTAAACTCGCTGATCGGCAGGAGCTGCCCTTTCATGATCGCAGGCAAAGCCGACTTGTACTCCAGCTGCACGATATCGGCAAACGGCTCGCCGGCGAGCACGCTTGTCGTAAACTTGTTCATATACTCCTCGAAGGGCACGTTAACGAATTCGATTTTGACATTGTACTTCTTCTCGACTTCGGCAATCTTCTCAAGTCGCGCCTTCTCGTCGGCCGTATTGCCTGCGGGCGTCAAATCCCACCAGGCCGCAACCTTGATTACTCGACCGCCCAGATCAACCGGCTGTGCCGGCTCTTCTTCCTTCGGCGTTTCGCTTCCCGCCTGTTCCGCAGCCGGTGCGGGCTCGGTCTTGGGAGCTTCCGTCTGGGCGCCGCCTCCGCCGCTGCAGGCAGTGATGACAAACATCAAGCAGATAAGCAATAAAGAAAGCCCTTTCATTTTTCTCACTTTAAAAACCTCCCTTATTTGTAAAAGCACGATTTAACTTGATGTCGTTCCCGGATGCGATGGTTCTGGATAAACGGAACATCTTGATCCTCGGTATGCCCCCTCCATTCCGTTATCTATGTTTGCCAAAAAATATAACATCAGTTTTTCTAGTCGTCAATATTTATTATTTTATAAATAACAATAAACCTAATATTTTTCGATAATAATCTATTCTAGTTATTAATAATCAACTCATTATGTATGTTGAAAAATGTCGATACCCCACCAAAAGCCTTTAAATACAAGGAATCGACTTCATTTTCACCTACATGACCATCCAGCATCCGTTTTATCCAAAATGTTATTTTTTTGTTATGAATACAAAAAGGCCCCGATGCTTCAATCCGCATCGGAGCCATGCGTATTCACCCCATGGGGCTATAATCTAATCGGTCTCTCCCCGGGAAGGCTGCTGAAGATCCCTGACGATGACGTCAGCCTGGATCAGGATCCTCTCGTAACCGGAATCCGGGTTGGTAATCCGCCACAACAATTGATCTACAGCCCTCATACCGAGCAATTCCTTATCGATATTGACCGTAGCCAGAATGGGCAGCTGATCATAAGTATTATCGAATCCGGTGAATTGAACGTCGCCCGGAACCTCGATTCCCCGCTGCTTCAAAATATCCATCGCAAACATTGCCGTGATGTCGTTATTGCATACGAACACCTCCGGCAGCTCTTGACCTGCTAAAGCCTTGCTCAATGTTGCCGCCAGATCCTGGTCGATCTCGGGACTGATCAGCTCGGGGATCTGACGATGCTCAATTTTGTAATCGGCCAGCACGGATGTAAACCCAAGATACCGCTCGTAAAAACTCGGCGCATCGCTTATGTTGCCAATGAACTGGTACTTCTTGTACCCCCTGCTCACCAGCTTGGTCATCATTTGCCGCATGCCGTACAAATTGTCGGTGAATATCGTATCCGACTGGAATGCCGGGTCCATATGATCCACCATGACGACAGGAATATTCAATTTTTTGATATCCATCAAATTTTGCGTGGACACGGAGCCTACGGTGACAATCCCGAGCAGGCCCTGCGGGTTCAACAGCGAGAACATATGGTCATTAGACGGCTCGGTCAGTGTCAGAATGTCAAGGCCCCGTTGATTTAAACGGGTGGAGATCCCGTCGAAGACAGGCCCCCAGTACAGAGACTCCCGATTTTGGTACCGCACGTTAGGGAAAAGGACGAGAACAGCCCCGGCCCATTTACGGTTTTCCGGGTCCTGAAGCTCGGAACGACCGCCCGTATGTCCGGGCTGATCCTTGAAATAACCCAGCTGCCCGGCAGCCTTCAGTATCATTTCCCTGGTTTGCGGGCTGACGCCCGACTTGCCGGATAGCGCACGGGACACCGCAAATTTGGACACGCCCGTAAAATCCGCAATTTCTTGAATGGTTACTTTTGATTTCATCATATCAACCTACTTAAGCATATTTGTAGATCCGTACCAACCCATGTGTGTTTTGCGTGTTATTTGTGTTAGTTTTTGTTAGGTCACAATCATAATACTATTCGAGAAATGCTTGCAAGTCAAAGTATATCCTGCATTTTCTTGTTTTCATTTTCATAAAAAAGTATACCCTGGGACTTATAAGGGGGAGGACTAAAGGCCATCACCAGCATGCATCCGGCTCCATGAATGAACGTGTGATTTCGCCTATAACATGACCTTTTTGATAAATCGATAAAAAATAAAATAAAGCCGCTCCGGGTGGACTGTCTAATAGTCTCACCGGAAGCGGCTGTACGTTTACTATAGGGTGATCATGTTTCGACGCTTGTTATTCTTTAATCAGCAGCGGCTCCCAAGTAAAGCCCTCACCCGTAATTTCGGCACGGAGCTTCGAAATTCGGCTCAACGTCTCTTCCCGCTGAGCTTCCAAGGATTTCACCGAATCCGCATACAGCTCGCCGAGCTTCTTCTCCGTGCCGCTTGCCATCGCCGTAATCTGCTGCTTCAGAGCTGCGTTGCTCTTGGACAGGGCAGCAGTCTGTGTCTTAAACAGCTTGCTGTACTGGCTCTTGGCGGCTGACTTGCTGATCTGTCCTTTTTTATACTTCCATATCGGGCTATTCAGATAATGCGCGTTGGAGCCGTTCTTCAGCTTCCACATCGGACTATTTAGATAATGTTCATTGACATTCTTCGCCATTTTCCACGCTGCGCTGTTCAAATAGGTCGGAGTAATCGTTTTTTTGTAGGTCCACATCATGCTGTTCAGGTAAGTATCGCTCATTTCCTTATCCAGCTTCCACAATGTGCTGCTCATATAATGTCGTTTCGTCTCCGAGACATACTTCCACATCGAACTTCTCATAGAGGTGGGATTGATCTCCCGGGCATACTCACGAAGCTTATCCTGGATATCCCGATTTCCCTCATACTTCGCCTTCAACTGCTCGAGATCCGCCTCCAGCTTCTCGTTCCATAGCTTCTGATCATCCAGCAGCGTTTTCTCCAATTGATCCAAGGACGCATGAGAGGCCTCATAAAACTGCTTATATTGCTTATCCATTTGGTTCTGGTAATTGTTATAAGCATTTACGGTTTTCTTATTGTACGCTTTGTAATCATTCCATACCTGATTAATCCACTTCTGGTCCGCCGCATGCGCCGTTGTTAGCGGCATCATGCTGGAGACTGCAAACAAAAGGCCGCAGACCATAAGCAGCCATTTCCGCATGAATCTCATCCCAATCGCCCCTTCTCCTAATATATACCAAAGGCTATTGTACCTTAACCGAAAGTTGCCTTCCAATAGGCATGACGACCCACTGACTTTCAGACTAGGATGCTTGAAAGCCGCGTTCTCGGACAATGACTCGCAGGCTGGCTCTTCTCCTCATCAGGTCGCAGCTCCGCGCTTTCCTTCCGCACGCCCCCTCCTTCCTTCTTAGATCCAATCATCCCCCCCTTCGTCCTATGGTCCTTTAATAACGAACGGGAAGCAAGCCAGTTACAACTATATCTTTAATTAACAGCAGCCTGAATCGCTTGGCAGCATAGAAAATAATCAGTAGGATAAAAGTTCATTTCCTCCGGCCAAGGTGGATACGGCCGAACAAAAATAAAGATGCAATACAAAACCAAGACCCCTTGGCTTACCGCCAGGGGTCTTGGTTACGCTGAGCATTATGTTACGGTAATCAGGATTCCGTGGAAATATTCCATGTCACCCCGTACTTGTCCGTCAATATGCCGTATGCCGGGCTCCAGAACGTCTCCTGCAGCGGCATCCCAACCTTGCCGCCTTCCTGCAAAGCTTCGTAAATTTGCCTCGAACGATCTGCCGATGGCGACATGATGCAAATCTGAACCTGATTGCTCGATTGTACCGGCTGGCCCGGGAATGTGTCCGAGAACATGAGCTCGCTGCCGCCAACCTTTAGCAGTGCATGGGATATCCGGTCCTTGGCGCTTTCAGGCAACGGAAAGTCAGGGTTTGCCGGCATTTCGCCAAATGTCTGAATCATCACTGTCTCGGCTCCCAGCACCTGCTCATAAAAACGGATCGCCTCCTTCGCATTTCCATCCAGGATAATGTACGGATTCAAACGCAGTGTCATGATGGATCCACCTGCCCTTTGTTCAATGTATGTATCGACTTTCATTATCGCCCAATCCTTGCCGTTTTAGCAAACACACCCATGCATCAAGAAAACCGAATGTTATTTACTTCCTTTTCCTTTTGTTCGTCTGGGACTTTCTCCCCTCATGATCGAGATATCATGGTGCAGAAAAATCTTCTTCATTTCATATCTACATATGATCGTAATAATGAATATACCCGCAACAAAAAAACCAAGCTTCCCCCGAAACGGGGCGAAGCTTGGTTTACATTAGCTGCATTCTGCCTGCTTACATGCTCTCTTCAACGGCGGGAACTGGCTTCGATTTGCCATAGAGCACGGTGAAATCCATCGTGACTTCCAGTTCCCTCGGAAGATTATCCGACATTTTTAACTCCGGGGAAGCCCCCCATGACAATGGCGTCATCTGTACCAGAAGAGAGCTCTCCTCGGGGCTCAGCCTCTTGCGATACTGAATTTCTTTCGTTTCGATGAGCTCAAAGTAACGGTTGAACAGCTCGATCGTATGGCCGCTCGAATCGCGTTCCCTGCTCTTCCTGCCATATAACAGCTCACGAAGCTCCTGCAAATACGAGTTCCCCGAGATGACCTTTATCAGCACCCCGTCCTCTGTCAGCAAGCGTCCGAATTCGGCATAGTTGGAGGGCGACAAAATATTCAAAATGGCGTTAAACCGGCGGTCACCGAACGGACTGTTCGCCAGATCGGCTACGCACCATACCAGGTCCGGCGAAGCCTTGGAAGCCAGCAGGATCCCTTCTTTGGCAATATCGATCCCGGTTCCTAAATAGCGCTTGCAGCCAGGCCTTTCCTCCAATTTGCTAATAATTGACCGAAGATGGGAGCCTTCGCCGCACCCGGCATCCAGTAAAGTCTGAATCTCGGAATGCGATTCCCGCCTGCGGATCAATAGATTACATATATATTCGATCAGCGGGTCGAAGAAGCCGCTGTTACTGATCATGCTGCGCGAAGCAAACAATGATTTATCATACTTGCTCTTCGAAGGACGCGGCAGCAAATTGACATATCCATGCTTCGAAATATCGAAACAATGGCCGTTGCTGCAGTCCAGGCTGGACAGCCGGTTGACGCGCATCGGACTTTTGCAGATCGGACAACGGAACAGCTGCTCTTGGGAAGCAACCAAACTCGCTTTGGTTAATGCCTCCTCTGGATTATAACGGGACATTTCGTTTCCACCCTTTCCATTCGATTAGTCGATGAATAAAGGTGCAGCAAAATAAACCCTTGTCCCATTAATTTCAAAAAAATGGACCGCGCCTATCTCTAAATCTGCACCTCTGATTATCGCAACCGAATGTAATAGATCATAACGAAGCCTCCCTAGATTGGAATAGAGCATTCTAGTCCTATTGCCAATAGTAACACGATTGAAGATCGGAAAGAACTTATACAACAAATTAGCAAAACAGATCAAAAGTGAGGGCTCCGCTCCTGCTATCCTAATGACATCGTTATGGATCCAATGAGCGGTAACATAGCGCGGCAAGCTCAGGTTTGATTATTATCTTTAACAAAATGACATATATATATTGCATTATGACATCTAAACCTGTAAAATGCAGATATGTAAGAAATAAAAACAACTTGTTCTTTCACTAGAAAGGAGCCCAATACACATGAACTGGTTTAAAAAGAAAGCAATCGATGATGAACGCATCGTCAACCTGAAAAACAACATTTATAAAGAAGCCTATATGCTGATCATGCTGATCTGCAGCGTTTCGGCCGTAATCAAAACCTGGTTTTTACCGGACCGCGGATCCGTTCTGACCGAAATGCTGGTCATTCTGGGAGGCAGCTTGTACTTTAGCATCCGAAGCGTGGCGATGGGGATCTACTCCGATGAGGTGGAAGTGCATGACCAGCACCACAAAATGTCGTTTAGCCGGCGCACGGCGATTTCCGGACTGGCCATCGGCTTGATCCTCGCCCTCTTCTTAGGGATACGAAGTGCCGTCGTGTATGGGGATGGCAGCAGTCAGACCGCTTGGAAGTATTTCCTTTCCGTATTCTTGTTTTCGCTAATCTTCTACATCCCGCTATTTGCCGGAACGATGACGGCCATTCACCATTTCGCAAATCGAGTGAGCCGAAAAGTATCGCAAAATGACCAACTGGACTCATAAGAAGGGAGACAAGGTGATTTTGCATGAAAAATATCAAGCTGAAAATGGCCCGGGTGGAAAAGGATCTCTCGCAAGAAGAATTGGCCCGGATCGTCGGGGTATCGAGACAAACGATCGGATTGATCGAGCTCGGCAAATACAACCCTTCACTCAGCCTCTGCATTGCCATTTGCAAGGCGCTGTCCCGTACGCTGGACGACCTTTTCTGGGATGAGTGAGTTATCAAGAAACCCGTACGTTCGTCAAGACACTTCATGTTTTTTTGAAAGGAGGGGATGCCGCGTCTATTAAAGCCGTAAACTGCCGCTGCCGTGCTTCGGCCCTTTGAACCGTCGATCGAATGAACGACTTGAATAAACCAAATACCAAGGAGTGAACTCTTTCGAAATGACACTACATAAGACAAGAAAGGCTTTCACCGCACTAATGCTGGCGACTGTCCTGCTTGGAGGCACAGCCTCTTATGCGAGGAGCGCTCAAGCAGCCGCCCCGGATACCATTCAGGGGAAGGTGACGGAAGTCCGGCCAGCCCGAACCCATGAGGAGAAAATTGCCGAATGGGAGGCCTGGGCTGCCGATCATGCTTATAAGCTTGATTCGATTCAGCCGGTTGGCTCGAACGGCAAGCCAGACTCGTTTCAGGATTTGGAAATGTTAAAGCCGCTCCTGCAGGACAAGCGTTTCGTGTTCCTTGGAGAGAGCTCCCACGGCGTGGCCGAGTTCAACCTCGCCAAGACGCGTTTGATCCAATTCCTCCATCAGGAGCTGGGGTACAACGTATTGGCATTCGAGAGCGGGCTGGCTCCTGCCTCCATCGCATACGGAAAAGTCAGCGGCCGCAGCGCCGAGCAGACGATGAAAGATTCGATCTTCGGCGTCTGGTGGTCCAAAGAAACGCTGCCGTTGTTCGATTACATCAAGGCGTCGCATAACAGCGAGCAACCGCTTGTTCTTACCGGGTTCGACATGCAGCTGCAGTTCCCCCTCCTTGACGGAGGATGGCTGAAGGATAAAGCCCTCGCGAAGCGGCTTGCGGAAGCCGACAAAAAGCTGTCCGACTATTCGGCAGCAACGGACGCAGCCGCGTACCGCAAAGAGAAAAAACATCTGATCAGCGTGTACAAGGAAGCTCAGGAAGCATTGAAAACCGAGGCGAATCAGGCCATCAAGCAGCTCTACCCTGACAATCCGAAGCTTTCCCTCCTTCTGGAGAGAGCTTTAAGCGACCGAATCCGGGTAGCGGAGGAATATGTGGAGCTGTCCATCGAATCCACCGCTGCCTTGGAACAAGGGGATTATATGCCGTTCCTGGAGACGATGGAATGGCGGGATCAAGCAATGCACGATAATCTCATGTGGCTCGCCACCGAGGCATACCCTACGGAAAAATTCATCGTCTGGGGACATAACGATCACATCCGCAAGGCCCAAACCGAAGTGATGGGCTCCCCATACCCGGTTAAACTAATGGGCGAGATGCTGTCGGACGAGATGAAACAATACAGCTATGTGCTCGGACTTTATCCGGCGAGCGGCAAAACCGCTGACAATACGGGTGCCGTCCATGACGTGCTGCCGCCGGAGCCGGGATCGGTCGAATCGATTCTAGCGGCATCGGGAGCTCCATATACCTTCATGGATCTTCGCTATCGCAGCCATGAATCGGGTAACTCCTGGATGTTCGAACCCCGCTTCGCGTACAGCTGGGGCATGATTCCCGAGAGCCTGATCGCCCGGGATCAATACGACGGCATATTGTTGATCGATGACGTGAACCCGCCCCAATATCTGAGATCGACCGCTTCATCCAAAGCTTCGTCGCAGGACGAGTAAAAGAAATCGGCATTTTTGTATATCCTTATTCCAACACGAAATCCCTTAGAGTCCGGTTAAGAGAGTGCCATATACCGCTTCCCGGATTCTGAGGGATTTTTGTCCTCTCCCCGTCCTGAAACCAATGAAAAAGAACACCGCCCGAACCTATGGACGGTGTCCCTTAATCCTCTTCACAACTAGTGCAGCTGTTATTAATACAAATCAAACATGCTCACTTCATAGCCTTGGGCTTTGAGGTAATTGAACATTTGAGCACGGTGATGCTGGGCATGCGTCACGACCTCGATCAGCCATTTGGCTTGTGCCGAGCCGTGCTCCAAGTAGAATGGCTTCGTCTTTTTATGCAAAAAGTCGTCATCCGTTAGCCCGTTCATGTACGATTTCAAGTCGGCCAGCCCCTTGTTCATCCATGCGATCAGTTTTTCCTTGTCGCCGCCGTCCGCAGCGATGGCCCCTTCAAGCTGGCGCACCTCCTCTTCGGTCTTCTCCTGCATGATCAACAGATCGGTTCCGGGAACCGACACCAGATGATGCACGAGCTCGAGGAGCGTTCGCATATTGGAGGCAGGGCAGTAATCCCAATCCTCGTCCGAAATTTTCATGATGAGATTGGAGGAGGTTTTCACGATATGCTCCAGCTCCTCAAACAGCAATTGCTTCATTTCAACCAGATGACTCAAGGCGATCACTCCTATTTTTAGTTTGAATGATAAGGGAAAAGATACAGCGACAGTAAGGCGGAGCCGAGCCATCACTTTTTTTCGGCAAGCGCAGGCCGTTAACTCTTCGTTGCCTGGTAGCGCCGGCGCGCAGCTGGCTATTATGTTTCCATTCTGCCCTCACTAGGGCTATGGTACAAGTATAGGCTATAATAGTGACAACTATTGTCATAGTCATTCAAAAAAACGGAGCTGATTCCATGTCGAAATCCAAGCGGCTGATCGAACTGATGATGACCGTCAATCGGATGCGAAAGTTTACGGTGAAGGAGCTCGCGGACCAATTCGGCGTTTCGCCACGAACGATCCTGCGGGACCTTCAAGAGCTGAGCGAGCTTGGCGTCCCGCTATATTCGGAGGTTGGTCCGCATGGCGGCTACCAAGTGCTCAGAGAACGCATCCTTCCGCCGATCGCGTTTAGCGAGGAAGAAGCGGTCGCGATGTTTTTTGCCAGCCACGCCCTTCGCCATTATTTGTTCCTGCCCTTCGAAGCCGAGTCGTCGGCAGCGCTCCAGAAATTTTACTATTACATGCCGGGCGATGTGCGTGACCGGATTGACGAGATGAAGAACCGGGTCGATTTTCTAACCCATACCCGGAAACAGAAGGCGGCATTTCTGGGGATATTGCTGGATGCAGCCGTGGAGCAGCGGGTCGTCAGCATCCAATATGAGACCAAGCACGGCCTGTCGGCGCGAAGCATCCAGCCTGTCGGCATTTATGCCAGCAACGGCTTCTGGTACTGTCCCGCTTACTGCTTTATGCGCAGGGACTTTCGCTTGTTCCGCTGCGACCGCATGCAGGCCGCCGCCTTCGACGAGAGCGGAGTTGAGCCGCTGGATCACCGGCACATCCATCTGGGAAACTGGAGAGAACACGGGGCGGAAAAAGCCGTATATGTCCGAATGATTGCCGAACTGACGAGAGAGGGCGTACAGCGCTGTGAGGCCGAATTATGCCCCGTCCCCCGGATCGATGTGAACCCCGATGGAAGCGGCCGGCTCGAGCAGGAAGTGCCTACAAGCGAAATGCGCTATTTCGCGAAGTTTTTCCTCGGGCTGGGTAACGAGGCTGTCGTGCTGGAGCCCAAGGAGCTCGTGGACAGCATAAGAGATATTCTGAGAGAGCTTACGGAGAAGTATGGGTAGGGTGTAACCATTGATGAAATCTCGGGACTGCACGCCGAGGATTTATATGAGCAGATCGGCAAGGCAGTCAAGCAAGCCGAAAATGACCCCAAGCGTTAATCACGGCAGGGAGCCCTTCCATCCCGAAAGGGCTCCCCTGTATTAGAATATCAGCCATTCATGCTTGGAACCGCGGCTGCCGCCAGCGGGCTTTCAGGAGCTCGTCTGATACAACGGCACGCCTCCAAGCACGGTCTCGACGATACGGATCTTTCCTGCATGCCGCTCGAACATGACGAAATCTGCCCGCGCTCCTTCAGTAAGCCCGTACAGCTTCTCCCGTCCGATTGCTCTGGCCGGCGCGCTGGAAGCCATGTCCCAGGCTTCGGCGAATGAGCATAGACCCGATGCAGCAAGCCGCTGCACGGCATCGGCCAGCATCATCGCCGAACCTGCGAGCAGCTCGGGCTTTCGTGCCAGATGGAGCCTTCCTTCGGGGGTCAGCACCACCTCGCCGCCGATATGTGTTCGGTAGCTTCCCGGTGCCATGCCGCTTAAATAGACGGCATCGCTGACCAGCAGCGCTTTCCCCGCTTTGGCCCGGAGAAGCACCTTAATGACCGAGTCCGGCACATGATAACCGTCGGCAATAAAGCCGCACCACAGCTCATCCAATGCCAGCTGCTCCCACAGATAATTCGGGTGCCGCGGCAGTGTCAGATGCGCGCCGTTGCCAAAGTGGGTGGACATGCTCGCACCGGCCAGTGCGGCCTGGCGAATCTGCTCCGGCGTAGCCGCCGTATGCCCGATGGAAACGATGATGCCGCTCTGCACGCTTCGGCGGATCACCTCCGGTGCTTCCGGCCACTCCGGCGACAGGGTCAGGATGCGAATCCGGGAGCCGGAGGCATCCTGCCACCGCTGCAGCAGTTCCCAATCGGGCGGCCTGATATACCGCTCATCATGGGCTCCGCGCGGCCCTTCCTCCGGCGAAAGGAAAGGGCCCTCCAGATGAATACCGCCGATGCTCTTCCCTGTCAGCGCATCCTCCCGGCAGGCTTGATCGATGGCGCTTACAAGCTCTTCGATCTCCCGGTCGCCGTTCGTAATGACAGTCGGGTAATACGTCGTTACCCCCGTCTCCCACAAACGGCGCGTCAGTCGAATGATGGATTCGCTTGTCAGCGGGAGCGAGTTAAGGTCAATCCCGTACCCGCCATTCAACTGAAGGTCGATCAGTCCCGGCGCGATCCACACCTCTGCGTCGCCGCCGCGAACCGAATGCTCGCCATCGGCGATCAAAGCTTCGCCGCCATCGCTGCCACCTTGAGCAGGCGCTGCCCCTGAAATTTTGCTGCCAATGCTATCTGTAGACACTTCTGCAATGCGGCTGTCGGCATCTTCTGTAAATACCTCTGTAATGCGACCTTCGCTACCTATGGTAATTCGAATCCGTTCGCCGGTTGCATAATGGAGGCCTTCGCGGACAAGCGCCTTACTAGTCATGGAGACCTTCCCCATAGGCATCCCGGTCAAGATACAGCGTGCAGTCCGGATGACGCCTTAGAATACTTGCAGGGCAAGCCTCGTGAATATCGCCGGTTAACGTTCTCCGCACGGCATGCCGCTTTCTTGCTCCAGGAACGATGCAAAACAGCTGCGTCCCCGACATAAGCGCCGGTATCGTCAGCGTAAGCGCCCGCCTCGGGACATCATTCAGGCTGGCAAAGCAGCCGTCATTCACCTGCTGCAGGCGGCATGCTTCGTCTAGTGTGACAGGCTTCACGAGCGCCGGATCGTCAAAATCGGCAACCGGCGGATCATTAAAGGCAATATGCCCATTCTCGCCGATGCCGAGAACAACGATATCGATCGGCGCTTCAGCCAGAAGGCGGCCATACCGGTGGCACTCCGTATCCGCATCATTCAAGCCGTCGAGCAGATGCACGGCTCCAGGGGAAACCCGGTCAAACAGCTTCTCGGACAAAAAGGTGCCGAACCGCTGCGGTGCAGCTTGCGGAAGCCCGATATATTCATCCATATGAAAAGCCGTCACCCGGCTCCAGTCCACCCCCTCGGAACGGACCAGCTCCTCCAGACATTCATTCTGGGAAGGAGCCGCGGCGAACACCATCCGAATGCGTTCCTTTGCGGCCAGCAGTTCCTGCATCGCAGTGCGGATATCGGCCGCCGCCGCCATTCCCATCGCTTCGCGGCTGTTATAGACGCGGACCTTGAGCCGGTCCTTCACCTGCGTATTCACGAGCCCGAAAGGTTGATCGTGCATATCCCCACCTCCTTCATCTGTACACTTCCCTATTTTGGAGAACTTCTCCTGTTATCGCTAATTACCCTGCATGCAAGAATTCGCTTTGACCGATGCATTTCCCGACATGCTGAATCCTCCGCTATAATCCGGTTGATCCGGTCCGTTTCTTCTATATTGCAGGTGCCTTCTCCCCGATGCTGATGTCTTTACGCTGCCGCGCTGCCTCATAAGTGCCAAGGATGATCTCCAGCGAATGGATGCCCTCCGTTCCCGGCACGATCGGCTGCCGCCCTTCGCGAATCGCTCTCGCCAGATCTTCGATCTGCATGCGGTGCCCGTCCGGGATGATGCGGAAAGGCTCAAATTCAGGCAGCGTCACATCCTCGCCATCGATCTGCAGAGACACGATATCGTCTTCTTCGATTACCAGTTCACCCCGCTCGCCGCGAATCGCCAGCCGCTGCCCCTTGGCGTTCCTGGCCGTCGTCGTAATCTCCAGAATGCCCAGGGCTCCGCTGGCAAATTCCAGTGCCGCCGTCACCGTATCCTCCACCTCGATGCTGCGCAGTACCGCCTTGGCTTTGGCCGATAGGGAGGTCACCGGACCGGCAAGCCACTGCAGCAGATCCACCGTGTGAATGCCCTGATTCATCATCGCACCGCCGCCGTCCATCGCCCAGGTCCCGCGCCAACCAGCGCTGTCATAATAAGCCTGGTCCCGATACAGCATCACATAGGCCGAGCACAGGCTGAGTTTGCCAAGACGTCCTTCCTGGATCAGCTGCCGGGCGTAATTCGCCTGCGGGGACATCCTTCTTGGGAAAACCGTCGCAAGCCGCACCCCGGCCTCATTGCAAGCCTCGATCATGCGCACCGCATCCTCCAGCCGGATTGCCATCGGCTTCTCCACCAGCACATGCTTGCCCGCCTTCGCGGCGAGCACCGTCTGGTCCGCGTGCAAGCCGCTCGGCGTGCAGATACATACCGCTTCCACGTCGGGGCGGGCCAGCAGCTCCTCTAAGCTCCCGCAAACGTCCCCTCCGTACTTCTCCACGAATGCCGCAGCCGACTCAGGCTTCGTATCGAACACGGCGGCCAGCTCCGCTTCTTCCGTGCTTTCGATGCATTGCGCATGAATATCCGCAATAATTCCACAGCCAATGATGCCGAATCGTATCGGTCTTTGTTCCATTCGAATACACCCCGCTCTATCGATATTGGTTATGCCCGGTTTCCAGGGCGCTTCGGACGATGACACGGGCGGCCTCGTCTGCTTGAACCGTGCCCTCCGACGCTTTGTAAATATCACGGTGGGAGATCTGTCCCGAACCTCCCCGTATGCGGTCCAGAAAATCCTGTGCCAGCAGCTTCGGCGGAGCCTCCAGCTCGAGCGGCCGAAGCTGATCCGCATCCGTTAGGAGCAGCGCTTCCCGGCTCTGCAGCAGCGGATCTCCTTCCAGCCGGATCTCCGCCATGCCGGTCGTGCCGGTGATGAAGATCCGGCCGTCCCCCCAGGTCCAGCTGCCCGCCGGCGTGTGCCAATCGGCATACAGCTCTGCGGTGACGCCGCCCTCCATGACCACATGCACGGCTGCGGTGTCGTAGAAGCTTGGGTGCTCCGGCAGAATGTTTTTGGCCATATAACCGGATACCGCCTCCACTTCCCTGCCGGTCAGCCAGCGCAGCAGATCAAAATCGTGAACGAGGAGGTCATTGATAATACCGCCCGATTTCTCCTTGTCAAAATGCCATGCCGGACGGTTAGCGGGGTTCAGCCGGTGCGGCTTCCGCATCGCAATGTGGACAATCTCCCCCAGCTCCCCGGCCATAACCAGCTTGAGTGCCGTATGCATCGAAGCGCGAAAGCGCTCGGTGAGCATCATGCCGATCTCAATCCTCCCCCGCTCCATCACCGCCTGCAGACG
This sequence comes from Paenibacillus ihbetae, assembly GCF_002741055.1. Classification (NCBI taxonomy): domain Bacteria; kingdom Bacillati; phylum Bacillota; class Bacilli; order Caryophanales; family Paenibacillaceae; genus Paenibacillus; species Paenibacillus ihbetae. Next base: position 1,943,432 of record NZ_CP016809.1, read on the forward strand.
GCGGAGACCCTCGCGACTCGTTACCGCCGGCTTGTCGATCATTACATGCTTCCCGTAGCTCTCGCACAGCTCGATCACGTCGATCTTCTCGTTGTTGACCGCCGCACAGCCGATGATGCCAACATCGTCATCTTCCAGCAGAGACCTCCGATCCGACGTGATCGCAAGGCCGAACCTTTCTGCCATCTCGCGGGCCAGTTTCGTGTTATCCGGTTCGTAAACACCGGCACATGGATACCCGAGCCGCTGCATCTCTTCGATAAACATGCCGATGTGGGCGTGCTGACATCCGATAATGCCATATTTGATTCCATCCGTCATTCCTTACACCTCCACAGCCCGAAGCCATGTTCGCAGCATCTTCATATCCCAGGCCAGCCGCTCGATCGGCGGGTACGGAGCCGCGCATTCCAGCGTAAGCCAGCCCTCATAACCGCTCTCCTTAAGCCCGCGGAGCAAACCGCCGTGGTCGACCCCGCCTTCGCCGAGACGGCACTGCAGAAAGCTTTCCTCTCCATGCCGGGTTAAATTTTTAAACGTTCCCGGAGCCCCGGCGCTCGCGACCCGCTTCTCATCCTTAATATGGACGTGGAACAGCCGGCTTCCGAGCCGCCTGACCGATTCCTCGCCGTACCCGGTATCCGCAATGTACATATTGCCGGCATCGTGAATGAATCCGACATTGTCCCGTCCGATCAGATCCGACAGGTGAAGCGCACCGTCTACCGTCTCCACGAGCGAGAGATTGTGGATTTCCAGCACGATCCGCTTCCCGGCCTTCCTCGCTTCGTCTGCACAGCGGCGGATCCAATAGGCTGCCTTCTCATAGTGCTCCGGCTCGGCCAGAAAAGCGTTCGGCCCTCCGGGGAACACCCGGATCATATCCGCCCCCAGCAGCACGGACCGCTCAAGCAGCTCCATGAAGCGGCCGTATTCCGCTGCGCAAGCTTCCGCTCCTGCTATGGAAAAGTGGCCCATATAGCCTGCCAAGGCCGGGATCGCAAGGCCGTGATCCTCGGCGGCGTTCTTGATTTCCCGGACCTGCGTAAGCGGCATGTCCGGATGTAGATGCGGCTCCCGGCAGGCAATTTCGATGCCGTCAAAACCAAGCGAAGCACTGACCGCCATCGCTTCCTTCAAATCGTAATCGATCAGCGAACCGCTGAAGGCGGCTATCCTCATTGTAGATCCTTCCCTTCCGGCGGCCGCCGCCCAAGGCAATGCCTCTGGCGGGACCGTTATTTGATGCCGGCCATATTGTGATTCTGCACGAAATATTTTTCCGCGAACAGGAACACCAGCAGAATCGGCACCAGACTGACCAGCGCCGCGGCAATCATCAGCTGCTCATTTCCCGTCCACTGTCCGGACAGCGACAGAATCCCGATCGGCAGCGTGTATTTCTCATTGGATGTCAGGTAAATGACCGGCGTCAAAATTTCATTCCACTTGCCCATGAAGGTGAAGATCGCCAGCGTCGCCAGCGTTGGCCTGGCCATCGGGATAAAAATCCGCCAGTAAATCTGAAACGGATTGCAGCCTTCCATCTTTGCCGCTTCCTCGTACTCTTTAGGTATATTCATGAAAGCCTGCCGCATGAGAAATATTCCGAACGGCTGGGCCAGCCACTCGATCACCCACAAGGGAGTCAGCGTATCCAGCATGTTCAGCTCATTAAAAATCATAAAGTGCGGAATGATGATCACGACCGCGGGAATCATCATCGTGCCGAGCACCATGACGAACAGCGCGCTTTTCAGCGGAAAACGCAGCCGGGCGAACGCATACCCTACCATCGAGCACGACAGCAGCGCCCCCGCAACCGACAAGCCCGCCACGATCACGCTGTTCACCGTATAGCCGCCGATATTTCCGAGCTTGAATACAGCCGCATAGTTCGACCATTGGAATACTTCGGGGATCCATCGGGGCGGAACGGTCGTGTATTCCCGATAGGTCTTGAGCGAGTTCATCAATGCCGTCGCGAACGGCACCAGCATGATAAGCGAGCTTATGCCGATCAACAGGTAAGCGATGCCTCGCCCCAGCAGCTTATACTTCATGCGAGCCCCTCCTTTCTGCACCAGCTGACTGCATAACGATCCTCGCCGAAGAAGCTGAACCAAGGAACTCCATGGCTCGAAGCCCCATAACCCTTCTCTTTCCTTCCGTAAAATATACCCTTCCACCGCAAACCGATCGCCGAAGCATCTTCCGTACAGACACACAAGATTTGCTTTGTCATTCGTAATGCACCCACTTCTTCTGGCCCCACAGCTGGATCAGCGTCAGCAGGAACAGGATCATGAACAGCACCCACGCAATCGCGGAAGCATAGCCCATCCGCATAAACGTGAAGCCTTCGCGGTACAGATACAGCATGAGCACCAGACTGGAATGGTTCGGTCCTCCGGCCGCGCTGATATCCCCTCTTCCCGTCAGGACGTAGATCTGCTCAAATGCCTGGAAGGTAGAGATCGTGCTCATGATCAAAACCAGGAAGGTGGTTGGCGAGATCAAAGGAATCGTAATGTACCGGAATTTGCGGAGCGCCCCTGCCCCGTCAATCTCGGACGCCTCATACAAGTCGCCTGGCACGCTCTGCAGGCCGGCCAAATAAATGACCATAATATAGCCGATCCCCTTCCACACCGCGATCATCACGAGGAGCGGGATTGCCAGCTTCGGGTCCTGCAGCCAGCCTTGACCGGCAAGGCCCAGCTTCTGCAGCAGCATGTTCGCCAGACCGAAGCGCGGATTGAATATCGCGTCCGCGACATACAGAATGACGGTCCAGGAGGAGATGACCGGTATAAAATGCGCCATGCGGAACCACTTCAGCCCCTTCAGGCGCTGATTCAGAGCAACCGCCAGCACCAGCGCGAGGAAGGTCTGGAGCGGCACGAACAGCCCGGTGAAATAAAGCGTGTTCCACAGTGAACGCCAGAACATCGGATCGTCCGCCATCCGGCGGAAATTATCGAGCCCCGTCCACTCAGGCGGGTTCAGCATGTCGTAATCGGAGAAGCTGAAGTACAGCGATGCCGCGAGCGGCCCCGCCACAAACACGATAAAATGGAGAATGTAGGGGGATGCCATCAGCAGCCCCCATCGTCCTTCATGGTCCCAGGTCCGTTTTCGGGCGGGTTTGCCGGGCGGTAACAGCTCGGCTTTTGGCTTTGTCTTATCGATCAGCGTGTTGCCCATAGTCGCTCCCGCCTTTCTTGAGCAGATCTTGCATTATTTTTTATAAAAATCGTCCAGCACCGTTTGAACCGCCGCATCAGCATCGCTCAATGCCTGATCAATCGTCGCATCTCCCAGGAATGCCCGCTCCGCGTTCTCGTTGAATTTGCCGACCCATTCCTCCCATACGGCGTTATTGTCCAGCGTCTGCGCGAATTCCAGGCTGTCGAGGAACGCCTTGCGGTTCGCCGGCTGCTCGCCCGCTTTCAGGAACACATCCGACTGCGCAACGGATTTCTTGACCGGCACCGCTTCGCCAAGCTCCGTCCACTGCTTCTGCACCTCGTCCTCGGTCGCCCAGTATTTGATCCATTCCCAGGCGGCTTCCGCTTTCTTGTCACTCGATTTCTGGTTGATGACCCAGGAGTTCGCGATCACCGGGGATACCCGTTTGCCGTCAGGACCCTTCGGCAGCAGCGTCACGTCATAGTTCAGCCCTGCCTCGTTCGCCGCCTGCACCCTTGCGTAAATGCCGATCCGCATCGCTGCCGATCCGCTCGGGAATACGGCCGTATTGCTCTGGAAGCTCTTCAAATCCACCGGGTCGGTAATGATCCCGCGCTGCATGCCGTCTACCATCCATTCGAAAGCCTGCTTGTTCTCCGGCGTGTTGACGATCGAATTCTCGGCCTTCTCGTCAAGAACTCCACCGCCGTACGACTTCATTACCGAGAACCAGCCCTCGGTAATACTGAAGAACGTCAGGCCGAACTGATTGACGCTTGCCGGATCGAAACCGGCATCCTCGGCCGTTTTCCCTGCGGCATCGACCGTCAGCTTGGCTGCCGTCGACTTCAAATCCTCCCAGGTCCAATCCTCGGTAGGATAATCGACGCCTGCCTTATCGAACAGATCCTTGTTGTAGAACAGCACGCCGACCTGGATGCCTTGGGGCACGCCCCAATATCGGCCCTCCGCGTCCTTGTTGAAATCCAGACCGTAATAATCCTCGGCCTTCAGATCGCGGACGATCCAGTCGGTCAGATCCTTGGCCGCGCCGCGCTGCGCGTATTTCATCACGTAGACGCCGTCGGAGAGCCATACGTCCGGTGCCTGACCGGCCGCAATCTGGGTGTCCAGCTTCTGGTAGAACTGGCCGTACGGCGCGCTCTGCGTCTTCACCTTAATATTCGGATGCTGCTCCTCGAACCGGTCGATCAGCTCCTTCATCTTCGCGTCGGAGCTGTCGCTGGAGTAGTAGCCCAGCAAAATCTCTACCTGCTTTCCGCCGTCTTCCCCCTTGGGAGGAGAGGCCGCTCCGCCCTCCTTTTGCCCGCCTCCGCTGCAACCGCTTGCAAACACGGTTACAAGCAGCAAAGCGGCAAGCCAGCTGTACAAGCCTTTTCTTTTTTTCACGATCGATTAACCCCCTGTCTTGATATTGTTATGGATTACTAGCATTGTAATGAATATCCCGGCGGCGGCCCATGTGCTTTCTTGACTCACTTGTGTATTCTTGCTCCGGGCTGCTGTTCTTTTATTTACAACTTGTGTTTTTTTGCTACAATGTTCCTTACAATCCACACTCCATAACTGAAGGAAGGCGGATCCATAGATGAACAAGCAGCGGATGTCCTTTGGCAATCTGACCATCAACCAGCGACTGTTCGTACTGATTATTGTATTCATCGCTCTTCCATTCTTTCTGCTCGGCAGCTTCTGGTACCAGTCCTCCACCGAAGCCATCGAGAAATTCGCCGTCGACACGAACAAGCGCATTATCGAGCAGACCAACGTGTCGCTGGATTCCTATATCAACAATCTGGAGAATTCTACGTATCCCTTCATCCATAATCCGCAGATTCAACAGCTTCTGTCCGCTGCGCACTTAACTCCCTACCAGTATTTCCAGCTCGCCAAGAAAGTCGAAGACGATCTGTTCGCCCAGATGATCTACGGCCGATCCGATATCATCGGCATCTCGCTGGTTGCCGGCCACCAACGGCAGATCACCGATTACGAACAGGCTCCCGGATTGCTCGATATGGCGGAGATCCGCAAACGCAACCTGTCCTATCTCTCCCGGATGGATCAGCTGAGCGACTTTCAGATCCTGGGACTGAGCAAGGTTGGACCCACGCCGTCCTTGACCATTGCCCGGAAGCTCTATGACAACTCGTCCTTTCTGTACAAGGGCCTGCTGGTCGTTGATCTCAATCTGCAGCAAATCGCTGCGATCTGCACCAATGATTCCCTGGGCGGCTTCAACGTCTGGATTATGGGAAGCGAGGGGCAAATCATGTATCATCCCGATTCCAGCCTCATCGGAACCAAGGTCGAAGAAAGTCTGCTGAGACGCTTGGAGAGCCGCGGCTCCTCCTCCTTCTTTCGCCACCAGGATCCCGTCTCTCCCGCAGAAAAGATGGTGATCCATGAGCAATCGCGGATTGCCGGCTGGACCGTCGTTGCCGATCTTCCGCTGAACAGCCTGATCGGCAATCTGATCATGCAGCGGAATTATTCCTTGGCTGCGGCCGCTGTGCTTATCGGCATCTCGCTGGCTCTCGTGGGGGGGTTCTCCCTGTCGTTGACACGGCCGCTTGTGATGCTGCAGAAGCTGATGGCCCGAGTGGAAAAGGGTGACTTTGTTCTGCCTGCCAAGACGCATTCATTCCGGAACAATGAAATGCGCGCGGTTTTCCATAGCTTTTACCGAATGACGGATGAGCTCAAGCGTCTGATCCGGGAGGTTCATACCTCGCAGCTCAAAGAGCGCGAGCTGATCATCAAACAGAAGGAGTCGGCGCTGCGGTCGATGCAATCCCACATCAACCCGCATTTTCTGTACAATTCCTTGGAAATCATCAACTCTTACGCTATCGCGGACAATCATATGGAGATCAGCCGCATGACGCGCGCGCTTGCCCATATGTTCCGTTACAATATTAGCCACGCCGGATCCATCGTCCTGCTCCGAGAGGAACTTGCGCATATCCAGGCCTATCTGGAACTTCAGCAAGCCCGTTTCCGCAAGCTTGAAGTCGAGCTGGACGTCGATGAACGCTTCGTCACCCGGGTCCAGGCCGTCAGGCTGACGCTTCAGCCGATCGTCGAGAATGTGTTCATTCACGGATATCGCGGCAGAAAGCCCCGGTATATCGGCATCAGCGCGCGGGCCGAGAGCAGCTGCTTCGTCATCGTCATCCGCGATGAAGGCAGCGGCATGCCGCCGGAGAAGCTGACCCGGATTCGGCGGGCTCTGCAATCGGCGGTGTATCCGGGAGGAGATCTGCATGCAGAGGAACCGCAAGGGGAAGCCACGAGCGGCATCGGCCTCATGAACGTTCATGAGCGGCTTGCGCTTACCTTCGGTTCCGGATATGGGCTGCAGCTGATCCATTCTGCGCCGGACGAAGGTACCATCTTCGAAATCCGTCTTCCCTATACTGCTGACGAGGAGGCTTCGGCATGTACAAATTGATGATCATCGATGACGAATATGCGATTCATTTGAGTCTAAGAAAACTGACGGAGGCGTCGGGTCTTGGGATTGAAGTGGTGGCTGAAGCGGAGGATGGCGCCGAAGCGATGAAATTGATGGAGGAGACCTCGCCCGATATTATCGTGACGGATATTTGCATGCCCGAAATGGACGGACTCGAGTTCATCCGCAGGGTTAGGGAGAGCCGCAAGCATACGTTTATCCTGATTCTGTCAGGTCACGACAATTTCGAGTATGCCCGGCAGGCAATGCGCAGCGGGGTGTCCGACTTTCTGCTGAAGCCGGTCGACCCTGCCCAGTTTCATGCGGCGCTGGTGAAAGCCTGCGAAGAGCTGGACCGCCGGGTGGAGCGATTCTCCCGTCAGACCGCTTGGACGCTTGCCCAGCAGCGGTCGAAGGCACAGCTCGTCGACCTGCTCTGGTCGGCGCAGGAGCGGGAAGCCTTGGCGCTTGCGGGCGACATGATCGCCCATTTCGAAACAGGCGGACCGGCGGATGTCAGTCTGCCGCACTATGCTCGAATGCTTATGCAGGAATTGCTGCTTTTGCTGGAGGAACGGGGATTAAAGCTGCCGGACGCGGAGCTTAGGAACGGCATGCACACCCCGGACATCGCGCAGGACGATGACAAGGAAGCCTGTCGACAGCGTCTTCTTAAGAGCATAAGCGAGACCATTTGTTGGATAAAAGGCATGCGGAATCTCGGATCGCATCACAATATCGTGAAAGCCAAGCAGTATATCGAGGAGAATTATGCGGCTGAGGATCTGTCCTTGCAGGAGGTGGCCGACTCGCTCGGGATGTCGGTGACCTACTTAAGCAGGACTTTCAAGAACGAGACCAGTATGAATTTCGTCAAGTATGTAACGCAGGTACGGATGGATAAAGCGAAGGAGCTGCTCGCGCAAGGCGGCTTGTCGGCGCAGGAGGCCGCATATCGCGTCGGATACTCGGACTATGTCCACTTCAGCAAAACGTTTAAAAAGGTGCATGGCCTTACCCCGTCGGAATTCCGAAAGCAGAGCAAGACCATGACGCAGGACCCGGCCCGATAAAGCAGGGTGCCATTTAGATTGGAACTGTTTGATTAAATCACAGATGGCCGGAAATTCGGAGGGCGACTCGTTCAGATGGAGCGTTACCGGGATTTGAACCAAGGGCCGCTCATTCGAATGGAACGCTATAGGAGGAGTCGGCCGGGTCAGCCAGCAGCGGCGAAAGCTTGCTGCAGCACGGCTGAACGGCCTATATTCACAAGGATAAATTTTTCACTAAGCTCCGGCCCATGCTGCTGCCCGCTCCAGCAGTCCGCTCACAAATGCATGCTTCTGATCCGAGTAGGATAACAAGGTCTGCGCACCGCGTTCAAGGATGTGCTTCTTCATGTCGCTGTAGCGCTGCGCTTCCTCGGGATGCTCACTCAAATAATCGCGGAGCAGCAGGTTGTTGTTCCAAAGCTCCCCTCGATATTGAACGACGTGCACATTGTAATCATGGAGGCCTCTTTGGCGAAAATATCGCCTTCCGGGAATACCGGCTTCGCCCAAATGCTCATAGCCGATGCCCTTCAGACGCCGGATGATCTCATCCGCTGCAACGGACGGGTCCTCTACACCCACCAATATATCGATGATCGGCTTGGCGGTCATTCCCGGCACGGACGTGCTTCCGAAATGTTCGATGGCCTTCGTCAACCCGCCGACGGCAAGCAGCAGGCGCTTCCGCTCCGAACGGTATAGTTCATTCCAGCTCTCATCATACGGTTCAAGGTGAACCGGTTCATCGATCTGCATCGTCATTCCTCCGATCAAGCTTGTCGTCGCTACGCTCGGTGCGGCGCTGACCCGAAGCGGACGATGTCGGCGACAGGCAGCTCAGGAAGCTGCCCGGTGCCCATTACCCTATCATGCCTTATTGGCGTTATGGCAGGCAAGTGGACGTTAGTGCACCAGCTGCTTGACCCCTGCCTGGATGTGCTCCGCATACCGGGCGGCCTGCTCCCGAAACTGCTGAGACGTCAGTCGGTCCGCATCATACATAGCATAGGGCGGGAGGAATTTCCCCTTGCAGCGGGTCATCGTGGCCTGAATCGGCCGCAGCAGCTCGCTGACCGTAAACCAGTTATCCCCGCCTGCACGGTACCCGTTCTCCGAGCCGCCTACCGTTGTGGCAACCATAAACTCCTTATCCTTCAGATGATTGCCGTCAGGGCCGAATGCCCATCCTGGTACCAATACATCATCGAACCATTTTTTCAAAAGCGGTGTGCAGCTGTACCAGTAAAACGGAAACTGGAATACGATCCGCTCGTACCCGAGCAGGAGCTCCTGCTCCCGCTTTACATCAATATGCCAATCCGGATATTCTTTATACAGATCGTGGATATGCACATTTTCTAGTCCTTGGATTGCATCAAGGAGCGCCCGGTTCGCACGGGAATTCTCCAAATTCGGGTGAGCAGCAATAACCAATATATTCATGCGTTCTCTCTCCATTCCGGTTAGATGTTGTAGACACCCTCATTATGGTTGCGACCGGGACGTTTGAAAAGTACGCTCTTTTTTCGTACATGGTCCGTTTTTATGTACCTGGCACGGTTTTAGACCGGCTTATTTCAGTCATCCGTTTAAAAAACTGTCCCGGCCTTTAGCCACTTAGCCGCACAAACGGCGCCCCCGATTGGAAGCGCCGTTTGGATGCAAATTCAAAATAAAATCCCTGGTTTATTACTAATACCAATACCCCTTGATTCCACGCTCAAGGCGGACAAGTGCCTCCAGATAATAATAATCGCCCCAGATCATATAATCATTCGGAGCCCGGTCCCCCCTTACATGGTACGAGCCATGCTTGAGCAGCCCTTCTGCGTCCGGCAAATCGATCGTGGCATAGCGCTCAACGAGTGATTTCATGCTGCGGTTCAGCGCATCTTCAAACAGGGCCCGATCCGGATCGGTGTCACCCATCAACTCCAGCAGCTCAAGCAGGCCGCAGGCCGTAATCGCCGAGGCCGAGCTGTCGCGCGGTGTGCCGTCCTCAACCGGAACATCGAAATCCCAGTAAACCACCGCATCCTCAGGCAGACGATCGATAAAATAACGGGCCATACGCTTCGACGTTGCCAAGAAATCGGCTTGCTTCGTATATTTATAAGCCAGTGCAAAACCGTAAATTCCCCATGCCTGGCCGCGGGTCCATGTCGATCCGTCCCGGTAGCCCTGGTGGGTGCCTCCACGCAGAGCATTTCCATTGCCGGTGTCGAAGTAGAAGGTATGATAGGAAGACCCGTCTCCCCGTACCAGAAACTTTTGGCTCTTGAGAGCATGCTTCATTGCCACATCATAATACTTGGCATCGCCTGTCTGCTCATGCGCCCAGAACAGAAGCGGGAGATTCAGCAGACAATCGATAATGATCCGTCCCCCATTTTCGGGATCATCCTCTTTCCCCCATGCCTGGATAACCCCGATCTTGGGCCTCCACCGTGCTAATAAAGCATCGGCCGCCTGGAGCGCAAGCTCGCGCGCAGCCCGGCTCCTTGTTACACGCCACTGCGCAACCGCGGACAATGAGTATAAAAATCCGATATCATGATGATCCAGCTCGATATGATGATCCAGACGATGCTTGAAGCTGGCTAAATAGGATTCGGCTGCTTCTTTATAGAACGGGTCCTGTCCAAACTCATAGGCGAGCCACATCATGCCGGTATAAAAGCCTTCGATCCAGTCGTCGTTATCCCCCCAGTCGTAGCGCTGCCCTTCGATGATGTGAGGCAACTTTCCAGGGTGCTTTTGAATATTTTGTTTGATTTTGACGAGGGCGTCCTCAATCGCAAACTTCCACATTTTACTCTCCCCTTGCTGATTATTCTGTCTTATATGACGCCCCTGTGAGACTTCCGTGATTCCATAGCTTCTCCAGGCGCAAGTTATATATCGGCGGATAAATGATAGCGCTTTCTGGTTTTATGATGTCTGAAGCCCCGTTATAGCAGAAGCGAGGAATTCGCATCTTAGCATCCTGCTGCTGTAGTGTGTCACACTCTCGCCTCAAAGCTGATTCATGGTGGTCTTGGGGTTAAAGGGTACAGCAGCAGCCGAGAATCGGGGCTCCATGATCTCGAATATCCACCAACTTTAAATAATTCAACCAGCCGTGCCATATTCCTGCTTAAGCTCATCAGCGGTTCGAGTTTATTTTCGTCAATTTCTTTTCCCTCATGGTACGATAAACCGTACTAAGTACATTTTAGAATCGTACTGGGTCTAAACCGGATATTGTGCTACATTACAATCATCAGCATTTCAAAAAAACGGGACGCTCGCCGGAAGGTATCTAAGCAGTCAGCATGCGTGCTACTGGGCTGGCTTAAACGGATATCTCCGCGGTTCAACTTATGATCGCGGGAGGATTTGAAGGGGTTAACCAATGTAGGGAGTGAAGGAATTTGAGCAGATTTGAGCATAGACCGCCTGAAACGGCCGGGATCTTGACAACCCTGCAGTTGATCGGCGGAAAGTGGAAGCCGCTGATTCTGTTTATTCTGCTTCAAGACGGAACCAAGCGCTTCGGTGAGCTGCGGCGGCTGCTCCCGGGTGTCACCCAGGGCATGCTGACGAACCAGCTGCGGGAGCTGGAGCAGGACGGACTCGTTGTGCGCACGGTATATCCCGAGATTCCGCCTAAGGTGGAATACTCGATTTCTGAGCATGGCAGGACGCTGGGAACGGTGCTTACGGACATGTGCAGTTGGGGATTTCAGCATCTGGACTACGCCGGGCGCATGGACAGCCGCGAAGAGGAGCAGGGCAGGAAGAACACCGGCAGCTCGTGACGCAAGATGCAAGCGGCTCTAGTCAGCGCTTCAAAATGGAGAGGCATACAGCTAAATGATTCTAGCTCAGCGCTGCGAAATGATGAGACATGCAGGTGAATGACTTTAGCTCAGCGCTTCAAAATGATGAGGCATGCAGGTAAATGAGTCAAGTTCAGCGCTGCGAAATGATGAGGCATACTGCTAAATGACTCAAGTTCAGCGCTGCGAAATGATGAGGCATACTGCTAAATGACTCAAGTTCAGCGCTGCGAAATGATGAGGCATACTGCTAAATGACTCAAGTTCAGCGCTGCGAAATGATGAGGCATGCAGGTAAATTGCCGGAACATGACGGTGAGGGTTCCCCCTGCCGCCATGTTCCGTATTCGTTATAGGGGCCTGTCCATAAATAGATGCCATGCGAGACGGTGTGTTCCGGCTTGATTAATATGTCGTATCGATATATATTTATATCGATACGACATATATAGGAGGTGCTCATGTACGAACTGTTTGTGTTAGGCGAACTGATGACCGGAGAGAAGCATGGCTATATGCTTCAGGAGATTCTTAAAAATGCCGGCGGCCCCTTTCGGCAGATCAGCTCCGGCACGCTGTACCCGCTGTTATCCCGAATGGTGGAGAACGGCTGGATTCACCTGATCATGGAGGAAGTCCCCGCAAGCAAGCGGCCTCGCAAAATCTATCAGATCACCGAAACGGGGAGAATTCGGTTCTTAGAGCTGATGGAGAAGCCGCTGGAATACGGAGCGGATACTACTGAGCTATTCCATTACAAGATGGTGTACTTCCGCTATGTCCCGAAATCGGTCCGGCTCGACTGCCTGAACCAGTATTTGAAATACCTCGAGACAAACCTCAAGCATGTCGGTGATTTTGAATCAGAGCTGATGTTCTATAAACCAGAGCCCGAGCAGCAGCGGACGCAGCTCCTGCGCGTGCTGGATCACCGAAAGCGGATCGGATCAGCCGATATCGAATGGGTAAGCGCTGAAATCGAGCGTCTCGTATCGGAACCGGAATAAGCTTACCTATTCAAGATGATGGAGGAGGAATTGAGAGTGGAGCGTTTATGGACCAAGCCGTTTATTCAAATGACGGTTGGCATGCTGTTTCTGTTTACGGGCTTTTACCTGTTGCTTCCCACGATGCCCCTGTATATTAAGCATTTGGGAGGCACGGAATCCCAGGTAGGCCTTGCTGCAGGGCTGTTCACCTTGTCGGCGGTCGTTTTCCGCCCGTTCGTGGGAGCTCTCGTCGACCGTCACGGAAGACGTCCCTTTTATGTGTGGGGACTGCTACTGTTCGTCATTTCCATGGTCTTGTATGACTGGGTTGGCGGCATTCTGCTGCTGCTCCTCCTCCGGATGGTGCACGGCGTAAGCTGGGCTTTTGCCACGACGTCCGTGGGGACGGCCATCACGGATTTGATTCCTCCCTCGCGCCGGGGCGAAGGAATGGGCTGGTACGGCATGGCCATGACGGTTGCGATGGCGATCGGTCCGATGCTCGGCACCGCGCTTGCCTCCGGCGACTCTTTCCGCACCCTGTTCCTAGTTGCAGCCGGGCTTTCCCTAGCTGCATGGGTGCTCGCGTTTATGACCAAGGTTCCCTTTCAACCCAAGCCCTCTGCAGGGCGGATTCGGCTAATCGAACCGTCGGTTCTGCCCGTAACGGTCGCTATCTTTTTTCTCGCCGTTGCATATGGGGGAATTACGACCTTCCTTCCATTGTTCGCTGCTTCCATCAGCGTCAATCCGGGAACCTTTTTTCTGGTCTATGCCATCGCGCTGACCTTGATCCGTCCCTTTGCCGGCAAGCTGTCGGACCGCTTCGGCGAAGCTGCCGTCATCATGCCGTCTCTCGTTATTACGGCGCTGTCGCTGCTTCTTCTCAGCCTTTCCGATGGGCTCGTCGGCCTGATCGCCGCCGCCATCCTCTACGGGATCGGATTCGGATCGGCGCAGCCCGCACTGCAAGCGGCAACCCTGCGAATTGCTCCCGAGGACCGGCGGGGCGCAGCCAACGCCTCCTTTATGACCGCATTCGATCTTGGCATTGGCCTTGGGGCCATTATCCTCGGCTGGGTGTCGGAGCAAACCGGTTATCCGCTGCTGTTCGCGATCGCCTCCGTCTCCGTCGTGGTGTCGCTCGTCATTTTTGCGCTATTTGTGAAAAGATTGCTCAGAACCGATGCGGTCTTAATAAGCTCTGCCGGAACACCGGCAAAGCATGGGGAATAAGCAGGAGAGGCGAATATGAGCCTGCGATCAGCAAAGCTGCGCTTGCCCTAGCATCTCGTCTAAGTAAAATTATTCGTAACAAGAAAAAGACCCGACCGGCCCGGCGATTTTCGCCAGCTGATCGGGTCTTCCGTTATTTTTTTGTTAGCTTCCCCCATGAACGGAGATCGCCGCTGTTACACCATAATTTTGCAGATGTCGTTCGTAAATTCGACCGGATCGGCAATCGGCAGCCCTTCGATGAGCAGCGCCTGGTTGTACAAGAGGTTGGTGTAAAGCGCCAGCTTATCCTGATCGTCCTTATGCGCCTTCAAGGCTTGGAACACCTCGTGGCCCGTGTTGATCTCAAGGACCTTATCGGCTTTCACGTCCTGCCCGTTCGGCATCGCCTTAAGGATTTTCTCCATCTCGATGGACACTTCACCCTCCGCGGACAAGCAGACCGGATGGGATTTCAGACGTTTGGAGGCCTTGACGGATTTTACTTTGCCTGCCAAAATGCCTTCCATCGCGGAGAACAGCTCTTTGTTGTCGTTCTCCTCCGCTTCGTTCTCCTTCTTGTCCGCATCCGATTCAATTCCGAGGTCACCGCTCGACACGGATTTGAATTCCTTCTCCTTGTACTTCATCAGTATCTTGATGGCGAACTCATCGACATCGTCGGTAAAGTACAGAATTTCATAGCCTTTATCCAGCACCATTTCCGTCTGCGGCAGCTTCTCGAGGCGGTCAATCGAATCGCCTGCGGCATAGTAAATATACTTCTGATCCTCCGGCATCCTGGACACATATTCATCCAGGGTAACCAGCTTCTTCTCTTTCGAGGAGGTGAACAGGAGCAGGTCTTGCAGATCGTCCTTGTGCATGCCGTAATCGTTATAAACGCCGAATTTCAGGCCGCGCCCGAATGACTGATAGAACTTCTCGTACTTCTCGCGCTCATCCTTGAGCATGCTCTGCAGCGCGCTCTTGATCTTATTCTTGATGTTCTTCGCAATGAGCGTCAGCTGACGGTCATGCTGCAGCATTTCGCGGGAGATGTTGAGCGAGAGGTCCTCCGAATCGACCATCCCCTTCACGAAGCTGAAGTAATCCGGCAGCAGATCGCCGCATTTTTCCATAATAAGCACGCCGTTCGAGTACAGCTCCAGCCCTTTCTCATATTCCTTCGTGTAATAATCAAACGGCGTATGCTCAGGGATGAACAGAATCGCATTGTACACGACCGCACCGTCCGCCTTCACATGAATATGCTTCAGCGGCTTGTCGAAGCCGTAGCGCTTCTCGTTATAGAAGTTCTCGTAGTCCGCGTCGGTCAGCTCGCCCTTGTTCTTGCGCCAGATCGGCACCATGCTGTTGAGGGTCTGCTCTTCCTGAACCTCTTCGAATTCGTTGTCGGCGCCTTCCTTCGGACGCTGCGTCTTGACGTCCATCTTGATCGGATAACGGATGAAGTCGGAATACTTCTTGATGATCGCCCGCAGGCGGTACTCTTCCAGAAACTCGTCATATTGATCTTCTTCGGTGTTCGGTTTAATCTTGAGCACAATCTCCGTACCTACCGTATCCTTCTCGGCCGGAGTAATCGTATAGCCGTCCGCGCCTTTGGATTCCCACTGATAGGCCTCGTCGCTGCCAAGCGCCCGGCTGGTTACCGTTACGACGTCGGCGACCATGAATGCCGAATAGAAACCGACACCGAACTGGCCGATGATGTTATGGCCGTCCTTCGCTTCAATTTCGTTCTTGAACGCGAGCGATCCGCTCTTCGCGATGACGCCGAGGTTGTTCTCCAGCTCTTCCTTCGTCATGCCGATCCCCGTATCGGTAATGGTCAGCGTACGGTCCGCTTTGTTCGGCGTAATCTTAATGAAATAATCGTCTTTATTAAACACCAGCTGATCGTCCGTCAGCGCCTTGTAGTAGATTTTATCGATAGCGTCGCTTGCATTCGAGATCAGCTCGCGCAGGAATATTTCGCGCTGCGTGTAGATGGAATTGATCATCATCTCAAGCAGACGCTTGGATTCCGCTTTAAACTGTTTTTTCGCCATGAGAAGAGGTCCCCTTTCCGTTATGAATCAGGATTTTAGCACTCCATCACATAGAGTGCTAACACTTCTTCTATTTAAACATGTTCCAATTTTTCATGTCAACCTATTTGAGGACTTTTCGAGGCCAAAATAAAAGCGCTGTCTTTAACGTTATTCTGGTGTAATTCTGCCGTTATACTGCGGATTCCCTCCGGATCCGCTGTGGATGCACAGCGGATACATCGCTGATTCTCTGTGGATGCTCTGCAGATACTCTGCGGATAGTCTGTCTAGGCTCCACGGACACTCTGCGGAGCCTCCAACGGAAATCTCCGCATAAAACCTCACCCCGGTCGCGCTGAAATCCAGCCAGCAACCGGGGTTAGATTTTACGTTTCCATGCTGCCGCCCAATCGCCTCGACAAGACCGGACGTATCCACAACACATAATACAGACCGCATATCAGCAGCGCTCCGGCCGTGGCAAGGAAGGGAAGCTGATAATCCTGCCTGGCCAGAATCAATCCCGAGACAAAGGTTGCCCCGGAAGATCCCAAGCTCCGAAATACCGACCGCATGCCGGCATATAGATTCCGTTCCTGCTCGTTAAACGCGGACATCAGCAGGCTGTCAAGCAGATTGGACAGCATCGTTACGCCGCCGCCCCGCAGCAGGAACAGAGCGACAAACAGCCATACGGGAAGTACCGTATACAATGCCGTAAACAATAGAATATTGACGATAAATACCGAAACGATCGCCGTATGATAACCGAACCGTTCCATGACGTAAGGCGTCATTAGGGAGCAGATAAAGAGCAGAATGGCACCGACGGCCAAGATGAGCGATACTTGATCATCCATCCAGTCCAGCCGGAATTTCACGATCACATTCAGGAAGGAGCCCGTCATCGCGATACACCCTCCCAAGAGTGCCATGAACACGGCGAACAGCCATAAGGTCCCGGAAAAGATGGGTGCCCTTAGCTTGGATGCCCCTTCGGAAAGCGGACGGCCCGGCGCTTCCTCCTCCCTGCCCACACGCTCGGCCGGCAACCAGAACGCCCGAACGGCTCCATGAATCACGAGAACCAGCCCGGTTAGCAGAAGGGAGGCTTCATACCCTCGACTGCCTTCGGCTCCCTCCGCGATATACCCGGCAACCAGCGTGCCGAGACCCGTAAAGGCGGTAAACACGGCAAACATCAGGGAGAAGGCACGGGCTTCCTCCTTGCGCGAACGGCAATAGTGGAAGAGAAGCTGGATCTCCGTGGTTTCGACGAGCGTCAGCCCGGTCGACACGAGAATCTGGGCGGCATAGAACCAAAGCAATTGATCGCTGACGGCAAACAGCACATTCCCTGCGGCGATAAAGAACACGCCGGTAACCAGCAGTTTTTTTCTTCCCATCCGATTCGCGAGCAGAGAGACCGGAATGGCCAGGATCCCCATGATCAGAATGCCCATCGACACCAGTGCGCCGATCTGATCCTCCCTCAGCCCCCGGAAGAGCAAATGCAAATTCAGAACCAGCGTATAAAGACCGATGCCTATGCCGTACAAGGCTTCGCTTATAAGGAATCGGCGTACGCCGATAGACAGCTGCAGCAGGTCTTTGATGTAAAAGGACATGTGATTCCCCTTCTGTCGGAATATCCGAAACGATATGAATATGAGCAAAAACCAGGATCAGCTGTAAAGCTTTGCTTCCGAACGCATCCGCCGGGAGAGCGTCCCCGGATCGGTATCCTCCGAGGCGTATGCCTGCAGCAGAATTCGGAACTCGAACGGTTCCGGCTTAACCGTATGCTCCGGAGCCTGCGCCGGACCGCAGCTGTTGCTTCCGAGGCCGTTCTGGCGGTAATCCAGGTTGAACGTAATATATTCGCTCGGCACCAGGTCGCTGGCATGCTTGGCCGATTCCATTTGAGCGTCGGAATACCGGCTCGCGCTGAAGTTCAGAGCAGACTCGGAAGCGGCAAGCAGGCCAAGTCCGGCGCCATCCGCCACGGAGATCCAGCGGACGTCCGCACGATTCCCGTTCTCTTGCGGATAGATGTACGGCGTAAACAAGCCTTCCACCGTGCTGCGGTACGTACCGAAACGCCCCGCCTCCTTGCTGTCCGGATAGCCTTCGCCCGGACCCCGGCCATACCAGCGGACGTGCTCCATATCTGCCGCGAGCTTCATTTGCAGCCCGATTTTCGGCAGCATGGATGGCGGCGTACCGATCGGCTCGCCCTTGAGATTCATGATGATCAGGCCGCCTGAGGTGATCGTATAGACGGTTTCGCAGCGGAACCCCCAATCATACACCGACGGCGCGATGCGGGAGATCCAGCGGGCTTGAATCGAAGCAGAGTCCGGTCGCTTCCATTCGAAATGGTCGACCCGCTCGGTGAGCCGGTCCAGATGGGCCTTCCGCCAATCCGCCAGCACGTACATGTCGTTGTCGATCGGCGGCCGCCAGAAATTCAGCCGCGGACCGTCAAGCGTAAGCAGCTTGCCGCTCACGGACAAGCTATTAAGCCCCGGCTGGGAGAAGCTCAGCGACAGCTCGATGTCATCCATCGCCACCTTGAGCTCGCGCTTCTCTTCAATGATCCGCAGCTGCCCCCGTCCATTCGCGTCCTTCGGCTGGAATTCGGGAACCGTTGCTGCCCGCAGCTGGAACTGGGACCAAGCCACCTCATGCCCCCGTTCCGCCCAGCGGCAGTCCGCAGCTAGATGGAAGGAGACCTCAAGCCACAGCTCCGCGTAAGGATTCACCACGGCTGCCAATTCCTCGAGCCTGACGGGAAGACGCAGCTCCGCGCTCCCGCCCGCTTCGATGCGCGGCAGCTCCAGCATCCCGCTGCGGACAAGCTCGCCATCGGCCAAGATCCGGTAATGGGCCTGCAGATGCTCCAGCGTAATGAAATCGTACCGGTTCATGACAACCAGCGTGCCAATCTGCGGCATGGTAACTCGCACCGGTTCAATCACCTTCTTATATTCGAGAAGTCCCGGAGAAGGCGTTCGGTCCGGACGCATCAATCCGTCGATGACAAAGTTGCCGTTATTCGGCACGTCGCCGTAATCACCCCCGTACGCATAATCCTTCCTGCCGTCTTCCGTCGTTCTCGTCAACCCATGGTCGATCCACTCCCAGACGAACCCTCCCGCAAGACGGGGATACCTTTCAAAGGTGTCAAAAAAAGGGCGCAGTCCGCCGGGCCCGTTGCCCATGGCGTGGGCATATTCGCACAGAATATGCGGCTTGGGATGATCCGCCAGTTGACCGAATCCCTCCATCTTCTCAACGGAGGAATACATCGTGCTCACCACGTCGCATACCTCGGCCTCCCGGTCCTCCTCATAATGGATCAGCCTCGTGGCGTCATGCTCACGGCACCAGTCCGCCATCGCCCGGAAATTGCAGCCGAAGCCGGATTCGTTGCCGAGGGACCAGAACAGCACGCAAGGATGGTTCTTATCCCGCTCCACCATCCGGCGGACACGGTCCACATACGCCTCCTTCCAAGCCGGATCATCGCTTAGACGCGAAATATTGCCGAGCAGCTCGAAGCCGTGAGTCTCCAGATCAGCTTCCTCCATAACGTACAGTCCGTACTCGTCGCACAGATCGTAGAAGCGCGGGTCATTCGGATAATGCGCCGTCCGCACGGCATTGATGTTGTGCTGCTTCATCAGCCGAATGTCCTCTAGCATCGTTGACAGCGTTACGGTCCGGCCGGTATCCGGATGATGGTCGTGGCGGTTGACCCCCTTGAGCAGGATCGGTCGGCCATTCAGCATTAGCCGGCCGTCCTTGACTTCAACGGTCCTGAAGCCGACGCGCTGCGCGATGGTCTCCAGAGACTGTCCTTTCGAATCCTTCAAAGTCATGACCAGATGATATAAAACCGGGGACTCCGCACTCCACAGGGCCGGGCCTGTCACCTCGAGTTCAAGCTCCGCCGAGGAGGAGTGGACGACCTCCTTCCCGATTGCGCCAACCTCGGCGCCGCTCCCGTTCAACAGTCGCAGCTGGACCGAGCCGTTCTCCGACCCCTCCAGCTCCAGGCGGACGTTCAGCTTGGCATTCCCGGACTCCGCATCAAGCTCGGTGATCACGCGGAAATCGGCGATGCGAAGAGCTGCAGGCTCCGCGATCAGGTACACATCCCTGAAAATGCCGCTCATCCACCACATATCCTGATCCTCCAGATAGCTTCCGTCGGACCACTGGTATACGCGGACGGCCATCCGGTTCACCCCGTTCGTTACATAGGGCGTCAGATCGAACTCGGAGGTCAGCCGGCTTCCTTGGCTGTAACCGATAAACGCCCCGTTGAGCCATACATGAAACGCACTGTCCACCCCGTCGAACTTGACGCTGATCCTCCTGCCGTCCCAATCGCCGGGGATCTCAAATTCCCGGACATAACTGCCGGTCGGGTTCGCATTCGGCACATGCGGCGGATCCACCGGGATCGGATAATACAGATCCGTGTAATGCGGATGGCCGTACCCCTGCAGCTGCCAATGTCCCGGCACGGGAATATCGTCCCAATCCGTAACGTTATACTCGGTTAAATAAAAATCTTCAGGAGCCGCCTCCGGCTCCTTCGCGTAATGAAACTTCCACATGCCGTTCAGCGACTTGTACCAAGCCGAGCAGCCCCTGTCATAGCGGAGCGCTTCCTCGGCATCCGTAAACGGGATGAAATAGGCCCGGCTCTTGGAGCGGTTTCGCTCCAGCACGCCGAGATTATCCCAATCCCGGTCAATCGGTCTGACTTTCATGCTATTTTCTCCATCCTTTCCATATTGCTTCATCGCTGCTGTCATCCGATCTAGCCCTTGATCCCCGTCGTCGCGATTCCGCCGACGATATACCGCTGGGCGAAGAAAAATACGGCAAGCGGCGGAATGGAGATCAGGCATGTAATGGCCATGATGGACTGCATGTCGACGCCATGCATGCCCCTGAACTGGGACAGGCCCAGCGTCAACGTATATTTGGTCTGATCATTCAGGAAGATGAGCGGGCCGAGGTAATCATTCCAGCAGCTCATCATATGAAACACCGCAACCAGGATGAGCGACGGTCCCATGAGCGGCACGATGATCCGGGCCAGAACCGTCATTTTTCCCGCACCGTCAATCGTGGCCGCCTCGTCAAGCTCTCTCGGCAAGGTCATGATGAACTGCCGCAGCAGGAAGATGAAATACGCGGAGCCGAACCAGGACGGGACGATCAGCGGCTTGAGCGTATTGATCCACCCCAGATAGTTGAACTCCATATACTGCGGGATCATGGTTACTTCCCAAGGGATCATCATGGTGGCAAGCACGATCAGGAACAGCGCATCGCGACCCTTGAATTGGAACCGGGCGAACCCGTACGCCACCAGCGTGCAGGAGATGAGCTGCCCGAGCGTGGACAGCAGCGTCACGATCACCGTATTTTTCAAAAACAGGTTAAACGGCTGGATGCTCCAGGCCTCCGCGAAATTGCTGAACCGCCAGACGGACGGCAGCCATTTCGGTGGAAACAGATACAGCTCCTGCGGGGACTTTAGCGCGGTCGTTACAGCCCAGAACAGGGGCGCAATGAACAGCAGGGAACAAAATACGAGC
Organism: Paenibacillus ihbetae; assembly: GCF_002741055.1. Classification (NCBI taxonomy): domain Bacteria; kingdom Bacillati; phylum Bacillota; class Bacilli; order Caryophanales; family Paenibacillaceae; genus Paenibacillus; species Paenibacillus ihbetae. Next base: position 1,964,860 of record NZ_CP016809.1, read on the forward strand.
AGCGTGTACGTGATTATTTTTCTCATGCGTCAACGCCCCTCTCTGCCGGTATCCGGCGTTTGACATGCTTCGGTTTCGCCTTCTTCATCTCGCCCTCATAGAACACCCAAGCCTCCGAGGACTTGAACACAAGGAACGTAAGCGTCAGGACGATCAGGAACATGAACCACGCATTCGCTGCGGAGTAGCCCATCTTGAAGTATTTGAACGCATTCTCGTACATGTACATCGCATAGAAAAAGGTGGATTTGAGCGGCCCCCCGCCCGTTAACAGGAGCGCCAGCGTCAGCTGCTGGAAGGCGGCGATGATGGACGTGATCAGGTTGAACAGCAGCGTCGGCGTAATCATCGGAACGGTCACATTGAAAAACTGCCTGATCTTGCCGGCTCCATCAATGGAAGCCGATTCGTACAGGTCCTTCGGGATGCCCTTGAGTCCCGCCAGAAAAATAAGCATCATCGAGCCCTGGCCCCACAGGCTTGCGATCACCATCGCGACCAGGGACCATTTCGTATCGTTCAGCCAGTCGGGGCCTTCAATGCCGAATACCGACAAGAAGTAATTCAGGATCCCGTAATCCCCGCTGTAGACCCATGACCAGATCATGGCGAGGGCCACGCCGGAAATGACCGACGGCAGGTAGAAGGCGGTTCGGAAGAAGGCGCTGCCTTTTACCTTCTGGTTCAGCAGCATCGCCAGTCCCAAGGCGACGATAATATTAAGCGGCACGAATAAAGCGGCAAATTTCAGCGTGATCATCAGGGATTTCCAGAACAGCGGATCATCCGAGAACATCTCCACGTAATTGTCGAAACCGACGAAGGTGACTTGACCGACGATCGGCCAGTCAAAAAAGGATATAACAAGGGAAAACAACAGCGGGCCCAGCGTGAAGACCAGGAAGCCGAATATCCATGGAAAAATGAAGAGGTAGGGCGCTGCCCCACCCCATCGTTTTCGTCCAAGCCGCTTCGGGGCCGCTGTCTGTTGCTGCGGGTTAAGCACATTGATCCGGGCCATAGTCGCGAACCTTCTTTCTTTCGTTTATTTCAAATAGCGTTCGCTGTCCTTCACCGCTTGGTTCAGAGCCTCCTGCGCATCGCTGCCGAACATGACGGACTCCACGGCTGCCGACAGCTGGCGGTTGACTTCATTCCATTTCGGGTTGAGCAGGAAAGCCGGCGTATTGTCCGAACGCTCCAGCATCGTGTAATACGGCTTATAGAGCGGATCCTGATCCTTCTTCAGCTCATTGACGACGCTTGCCCGGACCGGAAGATCGGCTACGCGCATTTTGATCGCCTCATCGGACACATAGAACTTGATGAATTCCCAGGCCAGATCCTTATGCTTGGAGTCCTTCGCAATCGACAGCGCCGATTCGGCAAGAACTCCCTTGACCGGCTTGCCGGGGAAGGCCGGCATCTCGACGGTGCCCACATCGATTCCGGCTTCTCTGAACGATTCGAGCGGCCATATTCCGCTCTCCCACATCGCGATCTTTCCAGCCTTGAAGATGTCCTCCCCGCTCTGCTGTCCCTTGCCTCCGGCAAGCACGGCGGTACCGTTCTTCAGCATGTCGCCCAGCATCTGAATGGCTTCCGCCGTCTCCTTGCTGTTCATGTAGCCTTCAATCGTCGTGCCGTCCTCCGATATGAATGAGCCTCCGTTGCTCCATACCAGGCCTTGAAGGTCGTACGTGTCGTTCTCGGCGCGTACGCCGAAGCCGTACTGCTTCTTGGACGGGTCCGTCAGCCTCTTGGCGATGTCCTGAAAGTCGGTCCAGGTCCATCCGTCGGCCGGATAGGCAATGCCAGCCTCATCGAACAGCTTCTTGTTGTAATACACGACCCGCGTCGTAAATCCGGCCGGGATTCCGTACAGCTTATCCCCGATTTTGCCGTAGTTGAACAGGCCCTGGTAAAAATCATCAATGTTCAAATCCTTGTCCTTGGACGCGTAATCGTCCAGCGGCTCCAGCGACTGATGATACGTCGGGAAATCCCACATATACATCACATCCGGCGTGTTTGCAGCGCCGAAGCCGGCTGCCAGCTTTTGATCGAACCCGTCGGCATAGGCCTCTACCTGGACCTTCGTTCCGGGATGCGATTCCTCGAATTTTTTGGCGATATCCTGTTCAATCTTCAGCGCATCGCCGGTATCCCAAGTCGCGAACCGAAGCGTTGTAACCCCGGCTTGCGAGCCATTGTCCGGCTCCTTCGCCGTACCGGTGCCTCCGCCTCCGCAAGCGGCCAGCATGAATGCCATTAACGCCATCACGGATACCATAGCCATCCATGACCTTCTTCTCATCATGTCGATTCCCCCTAGAAAGAGTTGAGGTAATATGAATTAAACCGCTTTCATCATAACCTGATGAAGAGCGGTTCAAAACGTGCGCTGATTTGCAGTTTACCGTGTTTTTGTTCGAAATGGTCTTTGTCGGTGTTCGTTTGTTTACGATGATTCCCCTTTTTGTTCGGTACGGTATTGGCTTGGCGTCTTCCCGGTGCAGCGCTTGAACCATTTGCTAAAATATTTGCTGTCCCCAAGACCTGTCCGCTCGGCGATTTCCTGCATGGTTAAGGAGGTTTCGCGCAGCAATCCGTAAGCGAGACGGAGCTTGCGCTTATATTGGAACGCGATGAAACTGTCGCCAACCGTTTTTTTGAACAAAATCGAAAAATGGCTGCGGCTTAATCCCACCTTCTGGGCCAGCTCCGCCGCCGACCATTCGGCCGACGGAAACGCGTGCAGCAGATGAACGGCTTGCAGAATCGGCTCGGGCCAATGCTCCGCGCTCAGTCCGTATGCCCGCTCCAATTCGGCTTCCTTATGCAGCGATTGAAAGGCTTCCTGCACATCCTCCAGCTCTGCAAGGCCTCTCCGCGAATCCCACGTCAGCTTGCCGCACCGGCTCTTCATCTCGATCAGCAGGCTCTCAGCGGCGTCTTTCAGCCCGTCCGGCATGACCCAATAGCAGCTGTCCACACCGTAGGGAATCCGCTTGCCTCCGTGCATATCCGTCTTATCGGCTTCATGCTCCTGAAGCAGGCTCTCCCATGTGCTGTCACAGCCGGCCGTCTTGACCAAATACAGCGCCGCAGGCTGTCCTTTCATGCGCCAGCTGCCGCCCCAAAGCTTCCGCAGCACCCCCAGGAATTTGTCGTTATGCCCATTAAGCCAAGCATACAGATGCGTGGACAGCTGATCGTCCTGATCCTGCGAAGAGGTTGCCGTCTCAGACAGCTCCCGCTGAAATTTGCCCAGCAGGGCTTCGAGCTCTTCATCCTCGAAGGCGGTCTTCAACAAATAGGCCGAGGCTCCGAGCCGCATCCCCTCTTGGGCATATTCGAAGTCCCGATGGCAGCTGAGCAGAATGATTCTGGTCTCCGGCGCTGCTTCCTTGACCTTGCGGGACAGCTCGATCCCGTCCATCTCCGGCATGACGATATCCGTGACGACAACCTGGGGCCGATGCTCCAGGAAAGCTTCCCAGGCTGCCTGACCGTTAGGGCTGTCCGCCACCACCTCCATCCCGAAGCGGCCCCATGCCACCGTTGTGCGGAGTCCCTTGCGCACGATACTCTCGTCATCGGCAATCAGCACCTTAATTTTGTCTGTTTCCAACATCGTCAGACTCCTCCTTTTTCGGCCAGCGTATGGTGATCGCCGTTCCTTCTCCCTTCACGGAATGCACCGTGAGCCCGTACAGCGGGCCAAAATGCAGCTTGAATTTTTGATCGGCGTTGCGTAGGCCGAGCCCGCCCCGTCCTTTGCGTTTCACCTCAGGCGAGAATAGCCTCGCCAGCTGCTCCTCCTTCATGCCTGCTCCGTTATCCCGGAGCGTAAGCACCAGATCATCGCCGTCTACCCTGATCTTCATGTCGATCTCCCCTTTGCCGTCCGTGAAGGCGTGGAAGAATATATTTTCGAATAACGGCTGCAGCGTCATCCGCGGAATCAAATACGGCAGCAGCGACTCGTCACAGTCCAGGCGATAACGAAACACTTCCCCGTACCGGATTTCCTGGACCTTCAGAAAATGCTCGATCATGCGCAGCTCCCTGCGGAGCGTGACCAGCTCCTGGGAGATATCAAGATTTCCCTCGAGCACCATCGTCAGATGATACAGCATCAGGCGGATGTCCTCGGCGCCTTCGAGCCTGGCTTTCCATTGGATCGAATTGAGTGTGTTGAACAGCAGATGGGGGTTGATCTGATAGTGAAATGCCCGCAGCTCGGCCTCCTTTTTCAGCCGCTCGCTTCTTTCCACTTCGCCGATCAATTCCTGAATCCCCGTAACCATGCGGTTGAAGCTCATATCCAGGCTGCCCAGCTCGTCTCTGCCATCGATCGGCGTCCGGGTGTCCAGCTTGCCGAAGCTTACCTTCTGCATCGAATCCTTCAATGTCCTGATCCTCGAGGTGAAGCGCGAGGAGAACAGGTACGCGATGCTGAAAGCGAGCAGGCAGGACAAGATGGCAACCTTCATCGTGTTCGCCCGGATGATGCCTGAGGATTGATAGAAGGCTTTCGCCGGAATCCGGGCCTCGAGCGTCCATTGATTGACGGCGAGCGTCCGGGACCAGGTTACGTCGCTGTCTTTGGGCGAGTAGGCGGCATCCGTCTCGTAGATGACCGTGCCGTCCGGCGAGCTGATCTGCAGATGAGCATGGGTATCCTTCTCGAATTGGCGGAACATCTGCAGCAGCTCTTCCGCATACTCTTCGATGAGAATGATGCTGCCGTCCTGGGATTTGTCCGGATGATGGATCGGAACCGCCAGTCCGATGACGCTTCGGTTGCCGCTATCGCTGCTCTTGATGAAATGATCCTGCGGATAAAAGCCGAGCCAATAGGTTCCGGCATACGCCTTCGGCTTCGACCGCCATAAGGGAATACGGTCAAGCTTGGCTACGTCCAGATTGTTCTCCCCGTAGTAATAACCCGAGGTCGTAATAATGTAGATGCCGGCCGTTAGCTGGGTCCGAAGGGATTTCAGCAAGGATTCAAAATCATTCTTCTCCAAAATGTCGCGGTAGGTGGTAGGTGCCTGGTTTCCAATCCCCATCCGGCTCGGATCCAGCAGATAGGAGTAGATTGTTTCCGCCGTCTGCTTCATCCGGCTCAAGGTTGAGCTGGTTTGCTGTTCCAGCTGGGCGACGGCATTATCTCCGTACTTTCCGAATTGGGAGTTGATGATCCGGGCCGACTGGTAGTAGGACAACGCGCCAAGCGAAAACAACGGGATCAGGGTGACGATTAAAAACCACGAGAGCAGCTTGGCTCGTATGCTATGGTAGGCGCCGGCGAACATGCGCCCGGCTACCTTTTTGGTCCGTTGAAAGCCCATTATGATCTCCCCGCTGTCTTTTCGTCGTTTTTTCAAAAATAAGCTTCGAGCCTAAAGGCCATTTACGGCCCTGACAGCCTTGATACCGCTTTCATTATAAACCCCAACCTAGGGCTTGTAATTAGGCGCCAACTGGAAAACTCAGGGGAAACGGAAAAAGCACCTCCCCCCAAGGCAAAAAATGCCCGGGAAGAAGTGTTTCTCTAAGGTCGGTCAACGCGTGTATTCATGTCCAAGTATCAAAAATACGCTGGAGGTCCAGGTAAACGCCCGGTCTCTCAGCCCCGCTCCGGTCAGGGCGTCAAAATTCTCTGCCATGCCGCTGCTGCTCAGCATTCGGCAGAACCGCTGCGCCACCTCCGCCGCCAGCTCCTGATCACCGGCTGCCGCAACGCCTTCGACAAGCAGCATCGTCGAGGGAGCCCAGATCGGCCCGCGCCAGTATCCATCCGGCTTATAATAACGGCTGCTGACGCTCTCCGTCGCCCAGCCGTTCCAGGTCAGGAACCGGGTCTCATCCCGAAGTCCCGCAAGCAGCGCGGCACGGATATGCTCCGGCAGCCGCTTGCCGAGCAGGATGGGCACGAACAGCAGCAGGCTGTCGCCTTCCGACTCCTCATGCGTGCCTGAACGGCAGGCCGTGAATCTTCCGTCCTTCCAGAAATGGCGGAGCATGCGCTCAAGGGTATCGTCCGCTTTCAGTCTCCATGCAGCGGCATCCTCCGGCAACCCCAGACGGACGGCAATATCGGCCAGCACCTCCATCTGAATGATCAGGTAGGAGGAGAGGTCGGGACTTTCCACAGGGATGCCGTTATTGAACGCCGTGCTGTTATCCCAGCCCGAATCGTTGCCGTGGTTGTACTGGGGAATGCCGTCACCGTCATGATCCCGGTACGTGAACCACCACTGCGTCCATTTGGAGAGCGGTCCGTACACCTCGCGCAGCTGCTCCTCTTGTATAAAATCGGTGCGCCGCATCATCCACGACAGCGTCCAGCCGTGAATCGGCGGCTTGTTGCAGTTCCAGAGCTCGTATTTATCATTCACGAAATCCGGAATCAGCCCGCTCTCATCCTGCCGGTCGAAAAAGATCATAAACTGGTCCCAAGCCAGCTTCGGATTATGGCGCACCAAGGCCATTGCATTAAAGCAGTTGTCCCAGCTCCAAATGTTGGTCATCCAGTTCTTTGACATATACATCGCCGGGCGGGTCAGGCAGCCTTCGGCGGGAACCAGGCAGGACCAGGTGATATAGGCGGCGAGCTCTCTGGCTTCCTGCCAACGCTCCGGGACCGTTAGGGTGCGGTTTAGCCAGCTGCCGTAATCCTCATGAACGAGCCGAACCGCCTCCTCGAAGCTCTCCCATTCGGAGCGCGGCGATAACACCGTCATAAACTCTTCCACGGCAAATTCCGCCGTGTCGGTCTCCTCATCCGCTGAAAATACGGCGGTTACCCGCGAGCTCTTGATCTCGTCCCACGCAACCTCCATGCTCATGCGTCCCGCAAGCCTTGTCAGCATAAAGCGGCAGCCATGTGTGAAGCTGTTCACTTCCCAGCGGTCCGGATCCGTCTCATAAGCGTAATCATATGCGGCGGGAAAAAAGGTGAGGCGTATGCCGCATCCTTTCGACCGGAACCTGACGGTCCGGGAGTCGGATATGCAAATATCGGCGCGGCCCTCCGAGCCATCGATATTCAGCCTGATTGTTTCGGGGGAGGCCATAGGGTCAAATGAAACCGGCTCGTTGTTCCGGTCCAGCAGTTCAATCAGAAAGGCCTCGCCAAACTTGTCATCTCCTCCGCGGACCGTACGCAGGTAAAGTCCCTGCCTCCGTTCCTTAGCCGCAGGCAGAAGGGAGATCGCCAAGAAGGACTCTCTGCGGCTGAAAGGCACGATATTCAGATCAAAATTCATAAGACATCTCCTTCGAGTGAGGTATCGCTTTCATTGTAAAGCTTCTCTTCGAAGGAGAGGACCGCCGGATGTCTTATCTCAAGAGGGAAAATTGTTTGCGAGAGCGGTGTAGGGTGTCTTTTTGTCAGATGGAAGGGGTTCTTTTGATTGATCGGGGCGGGATGAGTAGCCTGACCTATCGCATAATATGAAAGCACCATGTACGCGTTATTCCGGCAGGCTGCCGCTTTCCGACTCCAGCCCCGATCGAAGCACCTGCTCCACCTTGGTCAGATGAGCCGCGATTCTCGCACCGGCCTGCTCATTATCCTGCCGTTCAATCGCATCAAATATCATTTGATGCTCCGTCAATAACCGGGCGGCGGTTGATTGTTCCTTGTAGAACCACAGCTCCCTGGACTTCTGTATGGTATCCGTTAAACGGTCGGATAGCGACTCCATCAGCTGAATCAGCAGCGAGTTGCCGGACGCAGCCGCAATTGCCATATGAAATGCGACATCCGCGCGCTCGCCTTCCCCCGTATCGTTCACCTTCAGCCCATGCTCCATCTGCGAAAGGGCCTCGCGCATTCGGTCAAGATCCTGCTCCGTTCTTCGTTCCGCAGCCAAAGAGGCGGTACCGGACTCCAGCACCTTGCGGACTTCAAGCAGCTCAATAAGAGATTCAGCCCCTTGGAACAATAAGTCGGCGCCGCTTCGGGGCTCGCTCGGAAGAACCGTCTTCACATACGTTCCGCCCCCCTGACGCACATCGACCCATCCCATGGCCTTGAGGGCGCTGACCGCCTCGCGGATCGTGGATCTTCCAACGCCATATGCAGCCGCCAATTCAACGACGGAGGGGAGCTTCTGGCCCGGCTTGAGATGCCCCTCCCGGATCTGCTGAAGCAGATGCTCTCCCACAATTTCATGCCCCTTCTGGTTCTCCACTTTGATCGTTCGCATGGTCCGTTTGCCTCCTGCTCATTTTTTGTACTATTCATTACTATAATCATGTCATATAATAAAACAAAAGTCATCAGATGACCTGATCAATTAGGAGGGAACTTGATTATGTTACACCCGTCTCTCGCCGCCCAGCTTCGCACCATCGTTGGCGATGCCTACTTCCGGGATGACCAAGAGGCGCTTATCGCGCATTCCTATGACGGCACTCCGATGCTGCAGGCTTTGCCTGACGCTGTAATCTATCCTGCCAGTACGGAGCAGGTCTCCGCCATTATGAAGGCGTTATCAGCCTATAAAGTCCCGCTCGTATCCAGAGGCTCCGGCTCCAATCTATGCGGCGGAACCGTTCCTGTCCAAGGCGGCGTCGTGATGGTGATGCACCGGATGAACCGGATTCTAGAGCTGGATCTGGAAAATTTGACGGCCACCGTTCAGCCCGGAATCATTACGGCCGACTTCATTCATCATATTGAATCCCTAGGCTTGTTCTATCCTCCGGACCCAAGCAGTATGCGCATCTCGACGATCGGCGGCAATATCGCCGAGTGCTCGGGCGGTCTGCGCGGTTTGAAATACGGCACGACGAAGGACTATGTGATCGGGCTCGAGGCCGTGCTCGCCAGCGGCGAAATTATCCGTACCGGCGGAAAGCTGATGAAGGATGTGGCCGGATATGATTTGACCAAGCTGCTGGTCGGATCGGAGGGCACGCTTGCGGTTATTACCGAAGCGACCTTGAAGCTGATTCCCCCGCCGAAGAGCAAAATGACGATGCTGGCCATGTACCGCGATCTGTATGGAGCGGCACGCACGGTGTCCGCCATTATCGAATCCAAGATCATTCCGGCCACGCTGGAATTCATGGATAACCCGACGATCCGCGTCGTCGACGATTTTGCCAAGCTTGGTCTTCCGCTGGATATGGAGGCGATCCTGTTGATCGAGCAGGACGGCGATCCCGAGACCGTAACCAGGGATATTGAGCAGATTCGCCAGATTTGCATGCGCGAGCAAGCCGACAGCATTCAGGTGGCAGCCACCCGGGAAGAGGCGGAGCGGCTGTTGACAGCGCGGAGAAGCGCCTTTACGGCGCTGGCACGGCTTCGTCCGACCACGATTCTGGAGGACGCGACCGTTCCCCGGTCCAAAATCGCCGATATGGTCCGCAGAATCAATGACATTTCGGCCAAATACAATGTGACGATCGCTACCTTCGGCCATGCCGGCGACGGCAACCTGCATCCTACGGCGACGACCGATGCCCGGGATGCGGAGGAAATTCACCGGGTGGAGCAGGCCTTCGAGGAGATTTTCGCGGCGGCCCTTGAGCTTGGCGGCACCATTACCGGCGAGCACGGCGTGGGCATGGTGAAGGCCCCGTTCCTTGAGTGGAAGATCGGCGCTTCCGGCGTTTCGCTCATGAAAGGGATCAAGCACGTATTCGATCCTGATAATTTGTTGAATCCAGGCAAGGTGTTTGCCAAAGAATCACGAAAAAGGGTGGTAATTCATCATGACTAGCCAAGCGAATATCGGGAAGAAGCCCCAGATCAACCACACCAATCCCCTGGCCCGTACCTTGTTCGAAAAGCTCGATTACGATCAACTGACCAACTGCATGCGCTGCGGGTTTTGCCTCCCTGCCTGCCCCACGTTCAGGGAAACGGGCGTAGAGCCCGAATCTCCCCGCGGGCGCATTGCCTTAATGAAGGCCGTCGCCGACGGGCTGATGGAGCCGGATGATCGCTTCCGCGATCAGATGGACCATTGCCTGGGCTGCCGGGCCTGTGAGCCGGTATGTCCGGCAGACGTGAAGTACGGTCAACTGATTGAGCAGGCCCGGGACGCGATCGAGGACCATCCGGTCCATTCCATTCCTGTGAAGGGAGTGCGCAAGCTGTTCTTCAAGGGCGTTTTCCCGCACCGCAAACGTCTGAAGACGCTGGGAAGAACGCTGAAATTTTACCAAAAATCCGGCTTGCAGCGCGTGGCGAGAGGAACCGGCGTCATGCGCCTCTTCCCCAAGCATCTGCGGGACATGGAGCGGATCTTGCCGGACGCAACCGGAGATGGCGTCGTCGAACAGCTGGGAACCGTGTATCCGGCTAAAGGCACTCCGATCGCCCGCGTCGCCCTTTTCAGGGGCTGCATCATGGATGTCATGTTCGCCGGCACCAACGTTAATACCGTTAAGCTGCTGTCGGAGGCCGGCTTCGAAGTGGTTATACCGCCGGAGCAGGTTTGCTGCGGCGCACTCCATGCCCACAGCGGAGAAATGGAGCTGGCAAGGGATATGGCACGAATCAACGTGAGGGTGTTCAAAGAGCTGGATGTGGATTACATCGTATCCAATGCGGGCGGCTGCGGCGCCCTGTTGGTGGAGTATGACCATCTGCTTCATGAGGATGAGGCTTGGAAGGAACAAGCCGCCTGGTTCGCGAGCCGGGTGGTGGACATCAGCAAGCTGCTCGTGGAGCATGGCAGACTGCCTGCATTCAGCGAATCTGCGGCGTCATCCACCGAGCCGGTCGTTGTGACCTATCAGGACTCCTGCCATTTACGGAATGTGATGCGCAGCGGGACGGCACCAAGACAGCTCATAAGCCAGGTGGCCAACGTCAGCTTCCAAGAGATGAGGGAAGCAGACCGCTGCTGCGGCTCGGCAGGCATATACAATGTGACGCAGCCGGAAATGGCGGGCCAAATTCTGGAGCATAAGATGGAGAACGTGAACGCCACCGGAGCCAGATACCTGCTGACCAGCAATCCGGGGTGTCTGCTGCAGATGAAGCTGGGCGTGGAACAGCACGGCTGCAGCGAAACGATGGAGGTCAAGCATGTGGTTGATTTCCTCTATGAACGAATGAATGGGCGCAACGCCTGAATCGTAGGTGCACCGGCTGTCCAAGGCCAATGCTTGTGCCGTTACTTTGCCACTGCCTGTTGACACGGCTATGCTCTCGCCGTCACTTTGCCACTGCCTGTTGACACGGCAGCCTCGCTCAAATTAAAAATCGCCGGTGCCACTTTCTTGGCACCGGCGATCCATCCAATGGATGACTTTAAGAGGTTGTTCAAAAAATCGTCTTTTGATCACGAAGTGCGTCAAGAAGTAACTCGGCATCGAATCTTGAATTCAGCCGGGCCTTCCGGTGCTCACGTACCCAAAACGTACGCTCCGCTCCTCAGTCCCTACCTTCATCCAACCTTCTCGGTGCTGAAAAACCGACTTTTTGAACACGCACTTTAATTATAGTAATCGTCTTCCCATCATCATGATGGTATCCAGCAAAGCCTTCCATTTGCCTGCAGTCTTCGCGCTGCCTGCGGCAGCCGCTGCAGCTTCACTACGGCTGGCTTTCGTTTGTTGAGCCAACCTGCATCGTTCGAGTTCCTGGCGGAGATCGTTCACATGCTGGATGGCAATATCTTCATTATTGATATTCATTTTATCTTCCTCATTTCTTTTATAGCGACAACATTCCGACATTACCGATACCTGCAAACTTCTCCTCCGTCCCCTTCACTATAATACTGCCACTCATGCTCCGAAGGTAAGGGTATAAAACACCTTTAATTCTTTTTTCCGCGATCATCACTTTCCCGAACAGATCCAGGGAATGAAGCTTAGCCTCCAATACATCCTCCGTAACGTCGTCTTCCAGGATCAGCGTTCCTTCTACGATGAAGCTGGCCGGCTCCTTTAAGGCAAGCAATTGCTCCTTCGACCAGACTTCCTCTCCTTCTACGAATACGAACGCCTGCTCATAGCTGACGATTTCCGTATTCACATCCGGACAGCGTTCCCAGACCAGATCCTCGATATCTTCGCTGCAAATCACGATCGAGGACGATTGAATTCCGGCGATCGCGCGGCTGAACGCCTCCCTTGTCACGTCGGCATCAAGCACGATGGGATGCTTGGTATATAATTTACGGTCCGCGAATCGGCGAATCGTTCGGGCGTTCAGTCTCAGCGTTTTCGTGACATGCTCGAACCCTGCAGGAATTACTTTTACCTGGCCGTTGATCGACTTCATTTTGTCATAGAAATAGGGGCTCTGCTCCTCATGGATCATCGCCATGCCGTTCACATGGAGCGTTTCAAGCCGGGCGGCGAATTGTTCCATGTCCAAATCCTTCTCTAATTCAAGGACGCCGTTTACGACCAGATACCTGGGCTCCTTAAGCGAAGACAAATAAGCGTTGGTCAGCCGGAATTTCCCGGACTCGAACCGCAGCTCGGATTGATAAGCTTGAATGCTCGCTTCCGCTCCATCCATTTTGAGCAGCGATGCGGTGACGGCTCCCTCCAAATGCTTCGGAACATACACCTCGCCCCTAACTGCCATATGCAGCCCGCTATGCTCAAAAGCTTCAAGGCTGACATCCCGATCAATGATCACCGTGCCATAAGTAAATACGTTCTCCGGCTGCTTGTGCTTAAAATACTCGGCGTTCAGTCTCAAAGTGCCTTTAAAAAAGCGGTAGCCTCTGGGAATCTCCAGCGTTTTGCCGATATTGCCGGCGTTCGTGAGCAGTGCCAGCAGATGGGCGGTCTCTGCCCGGTACAGCACCATGCCCACATTGTCGATCCGTTCAATGTTTTTCACGCTTTCCTCAGTTGCCTCCGTAAGATCCAGCATACCCACATTGCCAATAATTCTGCTCATTTCATATCTTCCTCCCAATAGGTTCTTAATTTCTTGATGGCAGCCTGCAGCTTGTAACGGACCGTGGCGGCTGGCAGCCCAAGCTGGTCACCGATCTCTTGACTGGACATGCCGAGCCAGTAGCGCTTAAACACAATATCGCTTTGGGACTGCGGCAGGCGGCCCAGCCATTCCGTGGTCTCCATATCAAGGTTCGGCACGGACAGCAATGTGGCATCCAGATCATCATCCCAGGGAAGCAGCCGTTTTTCCCGGCGGGTAATGTCGATCAGACGATTCTTGATGACCCTGAAAAACCAAGCCTTCTGCTTGTGGAGCGGCCACTGTGCCAGCTGCGGCTCCTTCATCGCCTTGATGAAGGCGTCCTGCACCAGATCGTCAGCTTCGTACGCGTGCTTTGCGACCGACCGGGCATAGCGCCGGACATCCTCCTTCAAATTTTCGTACAGCTCATTTACGTCCATAGCCGACCTCATATCTTCCGTTTTCGTCTTTCTTGTTAATATAACGTTTGAGCGACTGCAACTGATGGATGGATTTTAAATATTTTTTTGAAAAAAAAACACGCCAGCCCTTCGGCCAGCGCGCAAGCATTTTTTCACACTAATCCCAGATAGAGAACAGTACCAACAAGATAGCGGCAATTCCGAGCCAAAGCGTATGCTTCGATGCCCAGGCGGAACGTAAATCTTCATTCATAGATCCAAGCCTCCTTTTCAATGATTTGTAATAGACTGCTGCCTTTGTAGCGTCTTAATCCCACCAGCTAAGCATTGACAGCAGAATGATGGCGGCCAGTACGCCGTCCACAAACTTCAATTGAAGTTTGGCCATTCGCATCACCTCCTTTTTAGAGTCAAGTAGTAGGTGAATAAGTGAATAGGTGAACAGGCTAAGCGCATAAAGTTCATAAGTTCATAAGTTCATTATCCTTAGTATTATTGATTGATCAATTACTATTAATGAAAATAAAAATGGGTATACATTACGCGTATGCTATAAGCTTGCTATTCGTACAATGCGTACAATGCATATTATTCGTACAATGCGTTCACTCTCCCTGCTTCTGCATCAGCCGCTGAATGGTCTCCTTAATCGCTTTTTCATGCGGCGTCCAAGATAAAGGTCCGATGAAGCGCTCGTATTTTTCCCCGCTCAGCACGAGCGGCTCTTCCGTAAGATACAGCATCTCCACGACCTCCTTCATTACGGGATTGAACAGGCCGATCAGGGATAACCCGATGCGTCCCAGCGGTATGACGGCTTTGCGGCTTCCGCTCGCCTCCTGAGCGATGCATACCAGTTCGCGGCCTGAAATGACACCAGGACCGGGAATGTGCCAGTTTTGCCCGTAAGCCTCCTCCTGAACGGCGATATCCAAAATCATCCGGGCCGCATCCGGCAAGTAGACATATTCGCGGGGAACCGTCATATTCCCGATGAAGGCCGTAGGTTTGCCTGCTGCGATAGCCTCCATCGTCACGGATAGATAAGAAGCTTGCGCGGAGGGTCCGTAATAATCCGGTAACCGGGCGATCAAAGGGCGGGTACGCGGTTTCCAACGTGCCGAAAACAAAAGCTCCTCATAAGCGAGCCTTGTTTTGCCTTTTCGGGTATGCGGCCGCTTCGGATGCTCCTCCGTCGCTCTTTCCATCCTGCGTCGCCCATAGGGATAAATACCGTCCACGACCACCACTCTTGCATTCATCCGCTGCGCAGCCTTCATCACGGATTCCCCAAGTGGAAGCAGCCTCGATTCCATCTCGTGATACGGAATATTCGCGCTGTGAAAAATGACATCCGCGCCTTCGGCCGCCTGAATGATGTCCTCCGAATTAAAGGCATCCCCTGTGCGAAGCTTCAATAATGGGGAGCGGCCGAGCTCCTCGGCGAGCGCATTCAACTTGGTCATCGATCTGCCGAAGGCAATCGTTTCGATTCCTCTTTTGACCAATTCGGCTGTCAGTGGATTTCCTACTCCGCCCGTTGCACCCAGAACAATCGCTTTTTTCATAATCAAACATCTCCTTTGTCGTGTTGTTATTGATTGACCAATTACTAATGTTCAAAAAAATAATGCCGAACTCCAAATGACTGAAAAAACAGTGCTCTTACACTATAGTTGGGCAGACGTGACCTGCGGTTCGCTGTGCTCTCCGATAAAGCTGTTGCTGCAATCCGGGGGCGCCCCTCCCGATAAGGGGAAGGCATTCGCGGCGAGGCAAGCTTAGGACTCTCGCTGTACAGGGTGTGCATTAACGACGAATGAGTTTGGTACTCCTACTGTGCAGGGTGCGCATCGCGGTGAACGTAGCTTGCTCTCACTGTACGGGGCGCGCATTCCGGGTGAACCTAACTTGGTGCTCCCACTGTACAGGAGCGCATTCGCGGTGAACGTAGCTTGCTCTCACGCAATTATGTCAGACCTTGCGGCTCGACGCTTTTGATGCCTCCATGGTGCAAAGCGCTGGGGCTGCACTCACCTTTACCCTTTCCCGGTGCCATCGGCAATCCTAACGCTTCGGCATGATGCTCGGCATGTCCATGGCCATTGCGGCATTGCAGAGCATTCCCCTTGCAAGGAAATTGGAGACTCTCACTTCCGCATCCTGAAATCCGGCATGGATGAAGGCATTCTCCACCAGCTCCTTTACCTCGCCCATTCCCTGCTGCATCGCTGCTCGAACAGGCGCATCCGAGATCGTTTGTGCCTGCATCTGCAGTAAGATTTCACTTCGATGAGCAAGCATGATCTCCTCGTAAGCACGGATCAATCCCTCTTCGAGCTCCTGGGGCGGCGCCGAATCAATGACCTGTCGGAAGGCCTGAACAATCCGCTTCCAAGATACGGCCAGCGCTTCGACCAGCAGCGATTCCTTGGTGAAAAAACGGTACACGTAGGGCTGCGATATGGCTGCACGTTCGGCAACCTGTGCGGTTGTCGCACGATAATAGCCGATCTCTGCAAACACCTCGATTGCTGCTGCAACAATATCCTGACGTCGGTTCGCGGAGGCTTCGCGCGGCATACGGATCACTCCTTTCAGAAGTTAATTATTATTAATTGACCAATTACTAACTGAAATCAGTATATGCGAATGAACCTCCAATTGCAACAGTTATTTTTCATGATTTTCCATTGGGTAAGGTTGCAGCTTGAGAACGAGATCCAAGCAAGGGGAATCGCTACTCAAATATTTCACTTTTAAATTTGCTATGTAACCACACCTAAATAAAGGAAATTCATGCGCGCTATCGAATGTTACTTACTATTACGCAATGCTTAAACCCCAATGCTCCTTAGACAGACAGTTGCGGAACAAAGGTGGGATAACAGTAGCAGCTCGAATCATTACTATGACAAATGAGGAGGAACTTTTGAAATGTACTTGGAAACCGAACAACAGTTAAAGCGATGGCTCCGTCATCGGGGTGTGCTGCAACAGCTGCTTGAAGAAGTACGGGACGAGCAGCTGGAATATAAGCCTTGGCCGAATGCTATGACATTAGGAAAATTGATTGTCCACATGGCCGCGTCTTCCGATATGTTCCTGCAATCGATCAAGCACGGGGCCTTCTCCCCGCCAACGTTCCCGACAGCCTTCGAATCGATCGGTGATATCCGGAAGATCGTTCAAGCCTCAACCAAGGCTACGGAACAAGGCTTTGCCGAGCTGACGGAAGCCCACTTGGAGCAGCCGCTGGATTTTAACGGCTTCGTGGCCCCCGGCTCCGTCTGGCTTGGCAACATGGTCGATCATGAGATCCACCACAAGGGACAACTGTTTACTTACGCCAGATCGGTCGGCATTGAAAAGATACCGTTTTTCATTGTTCAACCGCCTAGAGCATAAGGTGTGAATCTAGAAAAGCGGCCAGGGCTGGCAAGGTGGTGTCCTGGGTTGATGGCTGCAAGTCCCTTTTGTTGGCCTCGCGGGCGCCCTTTTCCGGGCTGCAAGTCCCTTTTCGGGACTTGTCAGGCCCCGCGGGGGCGCCGCAAAGCGCTCTCGCGCCCCGCCAAAAAGCCGGTTATTCCCACGTCTCGGGAATAACCGGCTTTTATCCATCACCCTTGCTTGGCCAGCTTCGCAACGGCCATCAAGGCCGCGTGAATCTCGCGCTCCACGGCATCCGACACGACATTCGTGTTCGGATCATACTCCGCCGCGAGATCCGCGTCCGCGAAGCCGTCGATCGCCACGATCGCACCGGCGCGGACGCCGCGGAGGGCGGCCACTACATAAAGCGCCGAGATTTCCATCTCTACGCCGAGCGCGCCGGCCGCCTTATATTTCGGATGGGGGAATTCCTCCACCCCGTTAAAGAATACATCCAGCGTCACCGTCATCCCTTTGCGGACGACGCCCTCGCCTAACGAGAGCGCGGATTCGTACAGCGCCTCCGCGACCGCACTATCCGCCACAGCCGGGAAGCCTTCCGGCACCAGCTGCTTCGTCAGCCCGTCCGTGCGGATCGCCGCAGTGCTGACGACCAGGCTCCCCGCCGGCGTATCCGCCCGGTAGGAGCCGGCGGTGCCAACGCGGATCAGCGTCTTCGCACCGGCGCGAATCAGCTCCTCGAAGCAGACGGCCGCCCCCGGGCAGCCGACGCCGTGGCTCGTCACGGCCAGCTCCACGCCTTCGTACGTCCCTACGAAGGTCCGGTACTCGCGGCTGAACGCCAGCTCGCGCGCGCCTTCCAGCTTGCGGGAGATGACTTCCGCGCGCTTCGGATCGCCGCAGACCACGACGAATTCGGGAATATCCTCCGAGTTCACTTGCAATATCGGCATCAACATATCAATCAAACTCCTTACGTGTCCATTCGTCTTCCGGTATATCCAGCGCTTCGCCGCTAAACCGCTGCTCCTTGAACGGATCGGCTTCATTATGAAAGCCGTTGCGTTCCCAAAAGCCCGGCCGGTCCTCCGCCATAAACTCAATGCCGCGCAGCCACTTTGCGCTCTTCCAGAAATACCGATGCGGCACGACCGTGCGCAGCGGCCAGCCATGCTTGTCCGTCAGGGGCTCCCCGTTGAAGCGGTATGCAAGCAGCACATCGTCCCGGAGCAGATCCTCGATCGGCACGTTCGTGTCATAGTCCGGATCCGCATGGAACATTACGTACTTGGCTTCCGGCTTGACCTTCAGCTCCTTCAGGAAATCCCGAAACAGCACCCCTTCCCACACCGTATCGAATTTCGACCAGCGCGTGACGCAGTGAATATCGGTTTGGAGCGTTACCGTCTTCATCGCCATAATATCCTCATACGAAAATGTCCGCTCCTCCTCGACTTCGCCGAATACCCGCAGCGTCCATGCAGACATGTCATAAACCGGTACCTCCCCTTCATGCAAAATGGGGAACTTCTCGGTCAGCGTCTGTCCGGGAGGCAGCTTGGCTCGCTGCTCCTCGGTCAGGTTGCCGGCCGCGACCGGCTTCATTTTTTTCAAACGTTCCGCTTTCTTGTGCACCTTTTCGTTCATCTCCTTATGCAAAGTCTCGGGTCCACTTCCGAAAGATTACCGGGGCACCGGGCTTATCGCGAGCTCGAGCCCTGCTTCAGCGCATCCTTCTGGAAGCTCTTATCCTTGAAGAAGAACATCGCCAGGATCGTAACGACATACGGCAGCATTTGCGTGAAATGCGTCGGCAGCGCCAGTCCCTGGAACCGGATGCTGAGCGCATCCATGAACCCGAACAGCAGACTTGCCGCCGTTACGCCAAGCGGACCGGATTGGCCCAGCATTGTGGCAACCAGGGCGATGAAGCCGCGACCGGCGGTCATGCCTTCCGTAAACATCGTCACTTGTCCAAGCGACAGCTGCGCACCCGCAAGCGCGCACAGCACGCCGCTAGCCAGTACGGCGCCGTATTGATAACGGGCTACCCGAATCCCAACGCTCTTGGCCGCCAGCGGATTTTCACCTGCAGCCAGGAAGCGGAATCCGCTCTTCGTGCGATAAAAATAGTACCACATCAAGCCTGCAATCAAAAATGACAAGTACACAAGCGGCGTCAATCCCGCCAGAATCGGTCCAATCACGGGAATATCCTCAATGACGGGGATATTCCATTTCGGCAGCCCGACCATCGTGTTGTCGTAAAAGGCGCCCTTAACATCGAAAATCGCCCGCAGGCTGAACGTGGTAAGCCCGGCCGCCAGCGCATTCATGGCAATCCCGACGACGATGACGTTCGCCCGCAGGTTTATGCTCAAATAGGCAAATATCAACGAAAAGATCGATACAATCGCAATCGCAAACAATATCGCGTAAAACACGTTGCCGAAGTAGTAGTTCCCAACCACTGCGGAGAACGCACCCAGCAGCATAAAGCCTTCCAGGCCGACATTGAACAATCCGACGCGCGAGCAGAGGGCGCCGCCGAGGGCTGCGAGCAGAATCGGCGTCAGCACCCGGAGCGCCGAGTTAATCAGGGCAAGGTCAAACAGCTGTTCCATCGGATTTGTTCTCCTTTCTGCGCTTCAGGAAGCTATATGTGAATCGGGCGGAAATAAACAAGATCAGAACGGCTTGGATGATATCTCCCACCTCAAGCGGCACTTCCGTATTCCGCTCGACGCCCATGCCGCCGGTCTGCAGCGCGGCCAGAAAGATCGCCGCAATCAGCGTGCCGATCGGATTCGATCCGGCCAGCAGCGCTGCCATAATGCCTGTCCATGCATAATCCGCCGTGGATAATGCGCCGTCGATATAACGATACTGGGAGCCCAAAATCTCGACAGCACCGCCGAGACCCGCAAGACCGCCGCTTGCAAACATGGCGCCGATCATCATCGGCCCGCGCTTCACCCCGCCGAACAAGGCGAACAGCGGGTTCCCGCCGAGCATCCGGATTTCATAACCGACCACCGTACGCTTCAGCACCACAAAAATGATCAAAGCCGCGAGGACGGCCAGCACAAACCCGACGTGGAGCGGCATGCCCGAGATCAGCTTCGGCAGCCAAACGCTGTTGTCAAGCATCTCCGACTGGGCCATCGCCGCCGAGCCTGAGCGGTCCTTCAGCGGGTAGGCAACCAAATAGCCGGCAAACAATACGGCCACATAGTTGAGCAGCAGCGTTGAGATCAGCAGGTTCACGCCGAATCTCGAATCGAAGTATCCGGCCATGACCGACCATAATCCGCCTGCGATAACGCCGGCGAGCAGAGCGGCAATGCACACGAGCCAGCCCGGTCCAGGCATATACAATCCGACCAATGCGGCGCAGAGCGCCCCGAACACCATCTGACCTTCCGCTCCAAGGTTAAAGAAGCCCGCGCGGAAGGCAAGCGCCGCGCCTAATCCGATCAGAATGATCGGCGTCGCCCGCGAGAGGGTATTCGTGAAGAAATACATTCCTCCGAACGCGCCTTTCCACATTTCCGCATACGTCTCTAAAATGTCGCCTCCGGCAATAATAATTGCAATCGCTCCAGCCAATAGACCCACGATAATGGCTGCGACCGGCTGAAGCAGCGGAAGCGTTAATTTTGTCCATTTGTTCATTGCAATGTTCCTCCCGCCATCAGCAGTCCCAGTTTTTCCTCCGTCGCTTCCTTCGCCGACAGCTCGCCTGCAATTCGGCCTTCATACATAACCAGAATCCGGTCAGAGAGCTTCAAGATCTCGGTCAGCTCGGAGGACACGAGCAAAATTCCCGTCCCCTCTTCGCGCCGTTTCAACAGCTCGCCGTGAATCGTCTCCATGGCGCCGATGTCGACGCCGCGCGTTGGCTCTGCCGCGATCAGAAACGGCGTGCCCTGCTCCAGCTCGCGGGCGACAATCAGCTTCTGCAGATTGCCCCCGGACAAATACTGCGTGCTCGTCTCCAGCGAGCCCGTCTTAATCGAGAATTTCTGCACCCATCCCGAAACGAGGGCACGGATGTCCTTCAGCTTGAGGAAGCCGCTCTTCTGCAGCCGGCGATGGTGACCCATCAGTCCGGTATCCATCACCGTGGCCGTCCGGTTGGCCCCCCACACGTAACGGTCTTCCGGGATGTGCGCAAGGCCGCTCTCCCGAATCTCTCTGGGCGCCTTGCCTGTAACGTCCTTGCCGGCGACGGAGATCCGGCCTCCGTCCGGCTGGGCCAGACCCGAGATGAGCTGAAGCAGCTCGGATTGTCCGTTGCCGGATATGCCCGCTACTCCTACGATCTCGCCTGCGCGAACGCTAAGGCTAACCGCATCCAGCACCGGCTTGCCCTTCGTGCCGCGCAGCGAAAGGTCTGTTACCTCCAGCACCTTATCGCCAGGCGTAAGCGGCTTGCGATCCAGCTCCAGCAGCTCACGTCCGACCATCAGCCGGGAGATTTCATGCGCGTCGGTAGCATGCTTATCCACCACGCCTGTCACCGCTCCGTCCCGAAGGACGGTAATGCGGTCGGCGACATCAAGCACTTCATTCAGCTTGTGACTGATCAGAATAAAGCTTTTGCCCTGCTTCGACAGCTGTTTGATAGCCTCCAAGAGCTCCTGAACCTCCAGCGGTGTGAGAACCCCCGTCGGTTCGTCCAGGATAATGATGTCAGCCCCTTGATAGAGTACCTTTAAAATTTCGACCCGCTGCTGCACGCCGGGTGCGGTGCTGCTTACGATCGCCTGCGGATCCACCTTCATCCCGAATGTTTCGCATAGCTCTTCCACCGTCTTCACGGCCTGCTTCCGGTCAAAGACGGCCCCTGCGCCCGGTTCGTTGCCGATGACAATGTTCTCCGCGATCGTAAAGGAAGGAAACAGCATGAAGTGCTGATGCACCATGCCGATTCCGCTCTGTATGGCATCCAGGGGACTGGCAAAGGACACTTCCTTGCCGTTCAGACGAATCGTACCCGAGGTCGGCTGCTCCATCCCGTACAAAATCCGCATCAGCGTTGTTTTACCTGCACCATTCTCTCCGACAATCGCATGAACTTCACCTGCGCGCAGCGAAAAATCAATGCCGCGGTTTGCGCTAAACTCGCCATACTTTTTCGTAATACTGTCCATCTGGAGTAGCATGTCGGTTATGCCTTCCTTTCGCTTCTGAATAAAAGACCGACTGCCCTATGCGCAGCCGGTCCAGGTGAGAACTAGTTTTGTTCCAATGCGTTTGTTACTTTAATTTTCCCAGCGATTATATCGTCAGAAATCACCTTGAGCTGGTCTACAATGTCTTGTCCAATGAACGGGTTCAGCGGAGTTTTGCTCTCATGCGTTACATAAGTGAGGCCTACGCCGCCTTCCTTCAAGCCATACTCGCGAACATCAAAGGAAAATTTGCCTTCCACAAAGTCTTTGACCGTCTCGTATGCAACGGCGTCCGTTCCCTTCAGCTGAGCCAAGACAACATGCTCGGGATCGGTGCCGGTGTTGTCCGTATCTTGGCCGGACGTGTAGAAGCCCTTCTCTTTCGCAGCTTCAAATACACCCAGGTCGCCGACGGCGGACATGCCTGCTACGAAATCCGCGCCTTTGGAATTTTGCAGGAGCGCAAGCTCTTTCGCTTTCGCCGGATCGTCAAATCCGCCGACGAAGTTAACGAAGATTTCGACATTCGGGTTGACGGATTTCGCGCCTTCCTCAAACCCCTTGATATACTTATGCATAATCGGAATATCGTCTGCCACGACATTGCCGACCTTGTTCGTTTTCGTTGCCAATCCGGCAGCCGCTCCAAGGAGGTAAGCCGCCTCATGCTCGCGGAATCCGACGCTGCGAACGTTCGGTAAGTCGACAACGGTATCAATGATCGCGAACGGTACGTCCGGATTCTCCGGCGCAACCTTCTTCAGCGCATCCTCCATCTGGAATGTGGTTGTGATGATCAAGTCATATTTCTCTGCCACGGCTGTGCGCAGATTTTGCTCGATCGAGGCCGGGTCGGTCGATTCGATCGTCTTCACTTCCACGTCGAAATCGGCAGCCGCTTTCTTCAAGCCTTCGTCCATCAAGGAAAAGAATGGATTCACGCCGATCTTCTCAGGAAGAACGAGCGCAATGCGTTTCTTATCTTTAGACCCTTCAGCACCGCCAGCTGCAGCCCCTTTGTCGGTTGACTTATCATTGCTGCCGCAGCCTGCCAGCAGTCCAACGGAGAGTATGAGTGTTAATAGAATGGACCATGTCTTCTTCATGTCGTGAGCTTATCCTCCTAAGTGAGCACGTTTTATACTATTATCCTAGGGTATAGACAAGCAGATGTCAAAGCAAAAATTTTAGCGTTTTATGTAGTTTAATGTGTTTTTTAGCAAAATTTTGGTCGAAAACTGTATATATCACAGAACATTGCCCAATAAAACTGTCGATAATGTTCGGAAAATGACAACATTTGATCAGGCTCTTTTACCATGGGAGCAGGATGAAAACGCATTAATTTCTAAATAGCCGGCATTCAACCACACCTCAGAGATAAATTCAGACCCAGATGTACCAAAAACGATATTTAACGCTCAGGCACTGGAAACTCAGAAATCCGATGTGTTGTGAATGTTGAGTTTTGGATCGATCCATATTATCCAGCAGGGCATCGATGAAGTATTGTTTAATAGAAAACCAACCCAAATCCTTGACGAAGCTGAGCGGAGTGAAAAGATAAGGTCTTTAGTGAAGCATTAGATCATTATCCGTTTGTATTTATCCAGACTGTACGGCAAGCTCGGTTGTGACGACCCGAACGCAGGCCTTGGTTAAAGCCCAGTCGTTAAACCTGCTGGAGGAGTGAACGCAGCATCTAAAAAAAAGGAACCTCTGTCGGTCGTCCATTATGACCCGGGGTTCCTTTTGCTTTATTGATTTTCTTAGAGTTTCCTTCTATCCATCATGAGCTGAAGGATCGTATCCATTTAAACCGGTTGACCTTCACGATCGCCACGAAGCACTTCAAAATCTGATCCGATTTCAGGCAAATGAATACAATCAGCGGCGACATGCCGAACGCGAAAGCGCACAGCGCCGACGACGGCAGCACGATGAGCCACATAAAGATGAAGTCGTTGTACAGCACGAAGCGCGTGTCTCCTCCGCTGCGGACGATCCCTGTCAGGGCCGGCATCTGATAGGCGGTGCCGACGACCGTTATCGACAGCACGGTCATGAAATGTCCGGCAAGCGTCTTTGCTTCTTCAGAGATGGAGTAGAAGCCAAGGACGGGTCCTTTCAGGAGGAACAGGACCACGCCGGTCGCGAGGCCAAGAAACACATACAGAATCTGCAGCGTTTTGGCATAAGCAATGATTTTATCCATCATGCCCTCGCCGATCGTCTTCCCGATGAGCACCGCGGTCGCGCTGGCTGAAGCGTAGATGATGACCGTAACCATCTGGAAGATCGTGTTCGCAATGGAATTGGCCGCGATCGCGGATTCCCCCATATGCCCCAGAATTGCGGTTTGTACGGCCATGGCCAGCCCCCAGATCGCATTAGACATCAGAATCGGGGAGCCGACCCGGATATACTGCTTGAACAGCTCCCGGTCGATATGCAGGAAATCCCGCAGCGCGAGCCTGATTTTGCGGTCAAACCGCTTGATATAGAAACAGACGATGATGCATTCCAGAATTCGCGCCGTTAGCGTGGCGATGGCCGACCCCTGAACGCCCAATTCGGGAAAGCCCAGATGACCGTAGATCAAAATATAATTCAGCACGATATTAATCACCAGCGTGGATAACGACACGATAAAGCCGATCTTCACCGTCTCCACGCTCCGCAGCGAGGCAAGCAGCGAGCTGGTCACGGCAAAGAAGATGTAGGAGAAGCACATGATCCCCAAATACTCGACACCGGAGGCGATCACGTTCGCATCCTTCGTGAACAGGGACAGTACCTCTTGCGGGAAGAAGAATACCACCAGCCACATGATGAGACCGAGTGCGATCGACATCCGCATGCCGATGCTTGCGGCTTGTTTAATCGAATCGATCTGCTTTGCTCCCCAGAACCGGGAGGACATAATAACGAGCCCCTCGCAGGCTCCCATCACAAGCATATGCAGCAGGAATTGAATCTGGTTAGCCAATGCGACCCCGGACAAAGCCGTTTCACTGTAGCCGCCAAGCATCATATTATCGGATAAATTCACGCCTACCGATATCAGGTTCTGCATCCCGATCACAAGCGTCAGCCAGAAAAATCGCCGGTAAAACCCGCTCTCGCGCACAAATAAACTCATGTCAGCTAACCTTCTTCGTCTATAAGATGTCTATCATTCCTTAAATATATATGAATTGCGGAAAATGAAAAGAACAATCGAGATCGAAACTGGTGACGCAAACATGGCGATAGATTCATAGATTTGGAGCGGACATAATAACATTATAATGTTTTTGCGGTAAAAAACTAGTCGCGAAGACGGAGGGGACTGCGAATGGCAGCTGTCCGTCTTCGACGGCATCCCTCCCGATTCCACAGCATGCTCCCTGCCATACGTCATAGCAATCGGCAAGGATATGAATCTACCTATGGATGAGGCAGCGCTCCGGTTGGCTTTCGTAGTCGCAACAGACTATGTACAAACCAACATACCGTAGATATGATGGCAATGGATTATCAATCCAAATTATGGAACGAAGGAGAATGTGTATGACCGTGTGGAAATATCCGTTATCCACCAAGATGATTCAACGCAGTATGATTGCCGTGCTGGGAACGGCGCTTCTCATCTCTCCGCTTGAAGCTTTCGCTGCCAATTCCGTGCCGGATGCCCCAGCTTCGCCGTCCAGCCCGTCCGAAAATACCAATACGGTTGCCCCTTCCGGGAAGGAATCAGTGTATGAAGGCAGCCTGCTGGATGTTGGTGAACACCGTTTTCTAAGCCGTAAGGAAATCGTGCGGGAATGGGATGATCTGGACCCGGAATATGCACCGGAGAAGGCCGTCGACGCTGTTCAATCATTGCTTTCGGAGGAAGATTTCGAGCAGCTGTTTCCTTACCGACTCGGCTCGGAAGCGTGGTTTCAGGTCGCCAAAGGGAAAGAATATTATAAGGCTGACCAAACGGATTATTTTTCATATGACAATCTCATTTCTGCGGTGGAGGACGTTTCGAATCTGAAGATCAAAATCAGCACAAGACAAGGAGTCCCTTCAGCCCAGGAAATTCACCGTTTGGACAAGGAAGCCCGGATCGAGTCGCTTGTGCTGCGTTCGGCGGACTTCAACGCTCCGGAGCATCGCAGCAAACCGATCGAAACCGTTATCATCGACGGCGGTACGTTTCTGAAGGAAGGCTTCCGGAAGGACCGCAAACGCGAGCTGGCCGCCTTCCTCGCCAACCTGTCGCATGAGACGGGCGGCGGTTGGGCCACGGCCCCCGGAGGCCCGCTGCGCTGGGGACTGTTCTGGAATGAGAATATTGCGGGCCGGACCGGGGCCAATCCGGATGCCTTCGTCGATCCTGCGTCTGCCGAGCTATACCCGGGAACGCCCGGCAAGCGTTATTACGGCCGCGGACCGATCATGCTCAGCTGGAATTTCAACTACGGCCTGTTCAGCTCCATCATTTACGGGGACAAAAGCGTGCTCCTTGACCAGCCGGAGATTGTCGCAGCCGACGGAAAAATCGGGTATATGACCGCGATTCTATTCTGGATGACACCTCAGAATCCGAAGCCTTCGGCCCATGACGTCATGGTCGGCAAATGGAAGCCTTCCGCACTCGATAAATTTAGAGGCCTCGGCGACCCGGGCTTCGGCACAACGATTATCGTCTTGAACGGTCTGGAAGCAAACTTAGGTGAAACCGAAGGAAGTCCGGTCCAGCGGCGGGCAGGGCACTACCGCGATATTACCGCCCGGATGGGCGTCGATATTACGGGCGAAAAGGTGGATACGCTCGGCATGAAGCCTTTCTAACCCTCTTCTCCATTGACGGGATAATACCCGGACAAGCACCTCGATCTTCGGATCGGCGGTGCTTGTTGCAGATTACCATCGTGCGCAGGCTTGCATCCGATAATGCCACCCCCTGCACGATCGACGGGCAGGGTGCCTGATGCAGCCTTCCGTCGTAAACTACCTTGCTGTCCTATAATCCAATCGCTGCGCGATCGACAGGCGCGATGCCTATGCAGATTACCGTTTACGTAGCCTGTCCATCCGATGACACCAAGCGCTGCGTAATCGCCAGTCGCTTTGCCTTCGGCAGCGTATTGAGCACCAGGTCGTAAGAATGATCAATCATGTCGTGCAGATCGGCTTCGCTCAAGGAACCGTCGAGGGTGACCGTATTCCAATGCTTTTTGTTCAGATGGTATCCGGGCTGGACCGCTTCATGCTGTTCCCGCAAGTTCGCAGCAATCACCGGATCGCATTTCAAGGAAATATGGCTGACCTTGTGGTCCTCCATCGATAACAGAGCGAACATTTTACCGCCGACCTTCATTACGACCGGAAGCGGACCGAACGGATAATCCTCCAGAGCTCCCTTCTTCGAAAGGCAGTAAGCCATAATCGGATCTCTCAAGCCGCCACTCTCCTCTGTTAAAATAGGCTCATAGGCACATTATCAAATCATGCGAATCGATAGATTCACGAAACTACCTTACATCATAATTTTCCTTTCCGGTCTTGTCCATGATTTGTTCGTGGATTCCCCCTGTTCAATCCTGTTCGATCGCTTCCCGCATGGTTAAGCTCTTCATTCCCGCTGAAATTCCTGCTCATCCCCCATGACATTATTTATCATCTTGCCATCATCCGATAAAAAATTATTCTCAATCTCATAGCTTGGCTCAAGGCCAACGTGGAGGCTTGCTCATCTTTCTCAGCATATGCTGAACAAAAAAAGAGGGGTGAGCCTCTAAGAATATGCCATATAAGAGCAGCACCATCAAAAGCAAATGGAAGAAAACGAAGTGGCTGTTAGAGGACGCCTATTTTCGGCGTTACGTCCCGCACACCTTGCCCTTTAGCAAAAAAAATCTGACCTCCATGCTGAACGACTATACCACCGTCTTCTTTAAGCCGACCGACGGGTCCGGCGGCAAGAACATTATTCGGATCCGCAAAACGGATGGAGGCTATCAAAAGCAGCTCAAAACGAAAAAAACGTATTTTTCCGGCATCGATCAGCTGTACCAGGAGCTGCAGCGTTTTGCCGGCAATCGTTCCTACTTGCTTCAGAAAGGCATTCGCCTCGCAAAGAGCAACGGCAAGCCGTTCGATATCCGGGTGATGGTCCAGAAGACCAAGCAGGGAAGCTGGGTCGGCACCGCCTTGTTTACAAAGGTCGGCAGTCCCGGTAAAGTCGCCACCAACTACAATCAGGGAGGGAAGATCGGCACGTTCCGGCATACGATGGAGGGCGCCGGCTTCAACGCCGCCTTCATCTCCCAGATGGAGGCCGAGCTGAAACGGGTCGGCGTAGCGACAGGCCATAATTTTGACCGTCACTACAAAGGCTTCAAGGAGCTCGGACTCGACGTTGCGCTGGACTCCAGCGGGCGGCCATGGATTCTCGAGGTTAACACGAGACCGCAGGTATACCCGCTTCTGACGCTGAAGGACAAGAGCCTGTATTACCGCGTTATTTCTTATGGTAAGCAGTACGGCCGATATAAATAGCGGAAAGACTTTTATAATCGGTGGGGCATACGAACAACGGCCAGGCATTGTGCCCGGCCGTTTGTCCGCTTATATAAGCGGTTACCTAAGCGGTTACCTAAGCGGTTACCGTGAAGCGAGTTAACCAAGACTTGATCACCCACACGTTTTTTTATGATGGAAAATTCATTTTCGCTCTGGACATTAACGTTACGTTATCGTTTATCCTGTTAATACATATTCATGAAAACAGTTATGGGAGAGAGATAAGACATGGTTGACCATACGACGATAATGAGGAATGGACGGTGTATGGAATGCGGGGCACAGGAGCTTGATCAATATTCTTGCTACGAGCAGTTCGGCTTTCCTCTTGCCTGGGAGCAGCAGAATCCGGAATTATACGCCCTTCATTTCTGGCTTGTCTCCTGTTATATGATCCAGCACCCTTCCAATTATACCGATGCAGGCTACGACCAGTTAGTCGACCTATTTCGAGTTGCTTATGACCACGATTGGGATGCGGCAACGATATTACGGGAAAACCGCGAACGGATTCAAACCGTTGGCAAAATAGCGAATCCTATTCCAAGCAATGAGAGATCTCGTATCCCGAGAAGCTGGACACGCACGATCAATGATGTTTATATCGGCGGGGAAGCGATGGCAATCGACAACATCAAGAAATGGCGTGATGCCATACGAAATGAACTCTAACCGATCCACATGAACGGCACCCGCTTGCGAGACGCCACTCCCTTGGATCAGCCAAGCGCAAAGAAAGCCCCTTCCCGCCGGTCATTACTGACCTGTTGAAGAGGCTTTGCCGGATGCTGACCGGATATACCAAGCGGAAAGAGCAGCGATTCTCCGCTCCAACAGTCCGCATCGTCCTTGCCGGTATCAGGCTTGGGAGCGTGCCTGGAGATCCCGCCACACCTTTTTATTACTATACTGTTTCTCCGTGCTGATGTCCTTGCCGAACCATGCCGGCGGCACGAACGCTTCCGCGTCTTCCAGCGAAGGAAACTCCACTTCGAGCACCATCAGGTCGATTTGGTTGTAATCATCGATTTCGATGATCCGCTCTCCCCAGCGTGCAGTGACTCTCCGCTTGGTCAGCGGGATCGCCCCGTGCGCCTTCACAACCTGTTCATACAGTCCTTCCGATATGGAATATTCGACTTCTTCCCTGGACAGTCCCCACCCTTTCTTAAAGGTATGCGTGAAATCCACCGCTCCGGTCTGCATGTCGACGATTCTGCGTACGCGCAGCTCTTGATCGCCGTCCAGGGCCAAATAGGTCTGCTCGATCTGCTGCTCCTTCTCGACGACAAGCGTCCCCTTCTCGATGAAAGCTGCAGGATATTCGTCCAGCAGGTATTTCCGTTCGATTTCAACCGCCATATCTCCTGTTGCCTCCATTCGTTAAACTCTTGCTATCGTTTCTCAATTATAAAGACGAAAGGGCTAAGCTACAATTAAAAAACGATAGTTGGAAACTGCGGTCAGGCAGCCCTACTATCGCTCTCGAATAGGTTACTTACGAATCAGCTTCTTGTAAGCTTTAATGTTCTGGGTATGCATTCCTTCATGAAACAAGCTGAACGAAAGAAACTCGCCAACCGTTTGAAGCGTGAGCGGACCAATGGTGACCGGATGCGCCGAGGATTGGTCCATGCGGCCTTGGAAGGTATCCCGAATCCGCTTGATTTGGCCTTCCAGAAGCTCGATCAGTTCGGAGAGTGAAGGGGCCTTGGCGGTCCAATCGGCCGGTTTGGTCCCTGTCGCAAACCAAGCCTCGAATCCCTCCGGCAAATGCGGCTGCTCGCCTGCCGTTGCGAAAGCAAACTGTTCATGAACCGTGTAAATATGCCCAAGATTCCAGCGAATGCTGTTCGCGAATCCTTCCGGCACGATGTCGGCCTCCTGCTCCGTTACATCCTTCGCTACTGCAAGGGTCGATGCTCTGGCAAAATCCAGCTGATTCAGCAATGCTTCATTCATCATCTGATATCTCCTTTCTAATCGTATGTAACTATCCTATCGAAATTCCATAGAGTTCGCAAGAATAGGCGTGTTCCCGTGAGGGGAGATACATTTCAGTCAGTCGATATCGAAAATAAAAAGCTTGTATCCCTTCTTTCTTGAGGGGTAATACAAGCTTTATTGCTCTACTATAACTACGCCGCCGTTCTTGCGATGATTTGGCTGCGTTCCAAAGCGGTACGGGCTGAATCATCAGCAGGGCGGTAACCTTTTTCCAACAGCTCCTTGATATAAATCTTGTTGTAGACGAAGGAAAATACGATTCCGCTAATCCATGCCCCGAGCCCGAGCGTAAATGAACCAAAAACTGCAGAAATAATAAACATAATCACTGCCCATTTCAAATCCCCGCGGAATAAAGCCGGAAGAAACGCGAAGAATAGGGTAGTCCAGCTAAACCCCAGCTTCACTCGTTTGGTGACCCCCGCATCATTCTTTAAATAAATCTTCACCATTTCACATCCCATGATTCATAGTGAAAAAAGCAGCAGTCTCTCATATTCTCGTGCAGTTCTTAGGTAGGAATCCGATAGACAAAACCACTTCTTTTATCCTATGACTATATTACCATTTCATGACATGGAAGTTAATCTATATTTTTTCCTATGCCGCTAAAAAAGAATGTTTTTTGGGTAACCCCTCAGTCCCATGGCCCTCCCGATGATTTGAACCCGTTCGGCGAAACTGTTTATACTAGTGAAAAGCGATACGATTACGTACATAAAGGAGTCGATCATGATGAACTACCGTCGTCTTGGCAGCAGCGGCCTTAAGGTGTCGGAGCTTGGCCTGGGAACGAATGCGTTCGGCAAACGAGCCGACGAGAAGACCTCGATCCGCATTATCGAACACGCTCTCGACCACGGCATTAACTTTATCGATACAGCCAACATCTACGCGGGTACCGAGTCGGAGCGAATGATCGGACAAGCGCTGGCCGGGAAGCGGCATAATGTCGTGCTGGCCACTAAAGCGGGGTTGGTAAAGGGTTCTGGCCCGAACGAACGCGGCTCCTCCCGCTATCATCTCCAGCAGGAGCTGGACAACAGCTTAAAGCGGCTCCAGACCGAGTATGTCGATCTTTACCAGATCCATACGTTCGATCCGCACACGCCGCTGGACGAAACGCTGCGCGCCTTGGACGATATGGTTTCTGCAGGCAAGGTCCGCTACATCGGCGCCTCCAATTACGCGGCTTGGGAGATGATGAAGGCCCTCGGCATCAGTGAGCTTAAGGGGTATGTCCGGTATATATCCGCTCAAGTAAGCTATTCGCTGGCCGACCGCACGCCTGAGCGGGAGCTTGTACCGCTGTGCCTGGATCAAGGTGTCGGCATTATCCCGTATTTTCCGCTGGCAGGCGGGATTCTTACCGGAAAATATAGCCAGGACAACCGGGTGCCGTCCGGTTCCCGGGCCGATACGGACCCGAATTTCCAGCGTTTTCTTGAGGATCACAATATCAAGCTCGGCAACCAGGTCTCCCAGCTCGCCGCCGAGCATGGGCACTCCGCGAGCGCTTTGTCCCTGGCATGGCTGATCCATCGCCCTGCGGTTTCCACGGTCATTGTCGGCGCCACGAAAACCCAGCAGCTTGATGATAATTTGAAGAGCCTGGACATTAAGATGGACGATTCGCTTGCACGCAGTCTGGATGAAATCAGCGAAAGGTTCGTTCATGGCAAGCCGTTTGCGACATACCGGCTCGATTGAGAAGTCTCGGCTAGGAGCCATGCATTCAGCGTAACCAGCTTAAGGCACAAAGTATGCCTCAACGAATCACATGCAAGAGAACATAAAACAGCGACCGTCCCCGGATCGGGAACGGTCGCTGATTATTTATACTGCATTGTTATCATCTACTTCTATCGCTTCATCATTCGTGATTCCATGCCTCCTTAGCGGAGCAGGAGATCATTAATCGTTATTGTTGCCGCGGGATTCTCCGCCCTTACGGCCGATTTCCTCATAGAATTCCTTGTCATGCGATTTAGACGTGGCCTCGCCGCCCTTGCGGCCGATCTCCTGATAAAACTCCTTGTCGTGATTTCTGGCTGTTGCTTCGCCGCCTTTGCGTCCTGCTTCTTCCCTGCTCATTTTGTTATCGTTGTTAGCCATGTTTCATCACTCCTAGTCGTTTTATTGGTTACTGCTATGTCTCATATTTAACCATTCTCCATGGGGTGAAACATCCGATATCCTTCGTTTTCCTGCTTAATTCTTCACGGTTTCGTTCACGACGTATGGCCCGGTTCCAAGCGTCGAATGCTGATGCTTGGCAGCCGGCTTCAGAACAGGCGCTTCCCCGTAGGCCGTCGGGTTCGCCACATACTCGAAGTTGCCCGTACCGTCCGGCAGCGGCCCGTTCGCCCAGCGCCCCATACTGCTCTCCTCCCCTACGGAGAAGTTCATGAATTGCCGTGTCGCCTCCGTAACCGTACGCTCCCGAGGGAATGACGCCGGTGCGATCGGTCCGTCGATTGCTTCGATCTCCTCGATGGCCGCCAGCCATTGATTCTGGTGCATAATATCACGCGCAATCATGAACGACAGCATATCCCGAACGCCAGGATCCGTCGTCTGTTCGTACAGTCGCACAACTTGAAGCAGCCCCTGGGATTCCGCATTCAGGTTGGCCCGGAAATCCGCCAGCAGGTTGCCGCTCGCGATAATATACTTGCTGTTCCACGGATAGCCGTTGCTGTCGGTCGGCATTGCGCCAAGTCCCGACACGATCGCATGCTGCGGATTCATACCGCCGAGCGCGGCAGCGATCGCCGGATCCTTGGCCGCTTCGTCGACTTGATCCGCCGGTGCACCGTCCAGCAGCTGAGCGATCATCGTGCTCAGCATTTCGACGTGCGCGATCTCCTCCGTCCCGATATCAAGCAGCATGTCCCGATATTTTTGCTCCGCACGGCAGTTGAAACCTTGGAAGAGGTACTGCATCATGACGGACATCTCGCCATACTGTCCACCCAGCACTTCCTGAAGCTTTCGGGCAAACACCGGATCCGGTCTTTCCGGTTTTGCGCGGTATTGAAGTTCTTTCATGTGAATAAACATCGAGTCGTCCTCCTTCAGGGTTGGATTGATATGGATCGATCGATTATTTCTTACCCGGACCCGTCGATATTAAACAGATGTCGATATGATGTTGTTCAAAAAGCTCCTATGTACCATGTTAATGATAAAAAGCCGCGACCTCGCGGCTAAATGGCAAAGCTTATGCGTTTCAATTTATACGGATCCCTTCAAACCGGGTAGCTAATCCGCTGAGAATCGTACCGTTTTCACCGGTAGCTCTTGCGAATACCTCCACTCGATCGCGGGCCATTAGCTGGATGATACCGGCAGCATCAATTTTTCCCGTTCTCGGCTCGAAATTTTCTTCGTCCGAAATTCTCGGTACGCCGTTGACCCGAATCTCCAAGTCCATTCGAACAGGCGTAAGCGTAATGGTTGTAAAGGAAACACTGGCCACCAGGGAATAGATGCCTCTTTGCTTGGGTGTGAAGGTCGAGGTAGATGAATTGTATTCATTGTTAAGATCCAATTCTT
Organism: Paenibacillus ihbetae; assembly: GCF_002741055.1. Classification (NCBI taxonomy): domain Bacteria; kingdom Bacillati; phylum Bacillota; class Bacilli; order Caryophanales; family Paenibacillaceae; genus Paenibacillus; species Paenibacillus ihbetae. The sequence continues at coordinate 1,998,900 of NZ_CP016809.1, forward strand.
CAACCTGATATTGAACTTTGCTGAACACGCCGTCGCTGATGAGCTGGTCGATACCCGAAACCGCTTTAAACGCGGATTTTCTAACCTTCTTGCCGACACGCTTCTTCCCGGAAGTCTTCTTGGATATGGTATGCTTACAGATCGTTTTTTTGCAGACAAGCTTTCTGGACCATGAACGGTTCACTGTCAATTCAATCCCCTCCTGTCTTTCTATCAATTCTGGTTTCATAGCAGTATATGATTGATAGAGTTAGTAGAAACGGTATATGCCTCAAATAACCTAAAAAAGGCAATCGCCCGCTGCTAAACGTGACAGGTGATGGCGCTAGTGCTACCGCTGCTTTTTCCGGCCGAGCTTCTCCTCCAGCAATTGTTTATTGTACAAAATGTCCGGATCATCCGGAGCGTACGCCAGCGCCCTCTCATTATGTTCATAAGCTTTCTCCAGCTGCCCGAGTTTTCCATAACAAAACGTCAGCTGCAGATGGGGAAACCATGTCCAGGCCGCCTGATTAACGCTGTATAATCGATTGCCCGGCTTATCCAGCTTGAGCGCCAGCTCGTACCAATGGACCGCTTTTTCAAAATCGTTGAGTTCTTGGAAATAGTACGCGATCCGGCACACATATTCGGCCCGCGGAACGTCGAAATGTAACGTCCTTAACAGGGATTGCAGCTCTTGTTCTTTTTGCCCGAGCTCGTGGTAACAATGCGCCATGCGATCACAAGCATCCAATTTTTCCTCATAATATCCGGTCGTATCACAAATCATCGTTTCATAGATTTCGATGGCCTTCTTATAGTAGCCGTTCGCCGACAATTCCATTGCATAATGCAGTAATTGGCGTCTGGAAAGGGTAACTCCTTTGGCAAAAAGGTTCTCATAAATACGCAAGTTCCGCCCGGAATCCGCATGTACGCGGTCATGGCTGACGGCAATGTCCGATAATACAATATTTCCCGTAACCTCCAAAACCTCATGAACCGGGTCACGCCATTGAAAATGTTTGGATCGCTTGACCAGCCGGTTTCTTTTAACAACTGTCGTAGGCTTACCCAGGGGATCGAAGGAAATATAGTAATCCATGCATATGGAGTCCACCGTTGGATCCAAATTTTGTTTGAGTGCCTTGAACTTTTCCAGATCGGCCGGCTGCAGCCAGTCGTCAGCATCCAGCCATAAAATATACTCCTTCGTGGCATGAGAAAATGAATAGTTTCTTGCAGCTGAAAAATCATCAATCCAATCAAAGTGATAGATTCGATCCGTATATCTGGCTGCAATTTCGAGCGTATGGTCCGTTGACCCCGTATCGACGATGATAATTTCGTCAACAACCTCCTTTACCGAATGCAAGCACCGCTCCAGCACTTGCTCCTCATTTTTTACAATTAAGCACAAGCTGATTGTTACCATTCCTAGCACCTCCCACTACCTGTTTCCCAGTCATCATATGGAATTCCATCTCGTAATGTTACATACTAGACATAACAAAATAGACCGCGAAATGCGGTCTTGAATGATTAGCCGGTATGATTGATGTCATTATACCGTCCGCGGACGCTCATGCAATAAATCCGACGGAGCGCTGCCCGTGATACGCTTATGGATTCGATAGAAGTAGGAGAGGTCCTGATATCCTAGAAATACGGCAATCTCCTGTACCGTCAGCTGCGATTCCGTTAACAAATACGCTGCCCGTTTCATCCGCTGCGCGTGCACGTATTGGCTGATCGTCTGCCCCGTTACGCGCTTAAAGAGCGTCGCCGCGTAATTGGGGGTTTTGCCAATGACATCGCCCAGCTCCTCTTTTGTTATTTTTTCCCGGTAATGCCGCTCGATATAGGACTTCATCCGTTCGGCATGCAAGTGCTTTTCAGGCGGAATGACGCCCTTGTCGAGCTCGCGGCTGATATAAATCAATACTTCTGTCAATAATGCTTCTATCATCATGGCATAATACGATGGGCGCTCCTGCCATTGCTGATGGATCCAATTCATGCGCTCCAAGAGCAGTTCGTAACAGCCCGGCTTATGCTTCAGAACCTCTTCCCGTCCGAGCACGGATAAAGTCTGGGGCGCGTCTTCCGTCCATTCAACGACGAGCTGCGTATGCGTTACGGTCGGGATGCTTTTGGCATAAAACGGAACGCCTGCCGGAATAAGCAGAAGCTCCCCCTTCTTCATGATCTGCTTGTCTCCATTCATCCAATAAACGCATGTTCCATATGTCATAAGGCTTAACCGCCATGCTCTCTTCGTTAGATCCGCTTCCTCATACCAATCGGCGCCGCGAATTTGCCTTACATCTATCGGAGTGCCCATAATCCACCTCTTCGCAATACTATAATCTAATCATTGTACTATAGTTCCTATTACGATTCGACAAGACAGGCTACAATGGCATCATTAAGAAAGTTTGAATTGAACTTGTATAACGGAAACAGACTGAAGGGTACAAAATAGTACAAATACTAAGGAGGAACCCATACCATGCTCAAAACAAAAATCATTTGTACGATGGGACCTGCGTGCGATTCCATCGAGGTGTTGAAAGCTATGATTCAAGAGGGAATGACCGTTGCCCGTTTGAATATGGCCCACGGGGAGCTGGAAGATCACGTGGCCCGGATCCGGAATGTTCGTCAGGCCGCGTCCGAATTAAACAAGTATGTGCCTATCATGATGGACATTAAAGGACCGGAAGTTCGGATCGGGAAGCTGAAAGAGCCTTCCTGCCTGCTGGAGCCGGGTCAGGAGCTCATCTTGACGACGGAGGAGATTCTAGGCGATGCCCGCCGCATCTCGGTCAACTATGCAGAGCTTCACCAAGTCGTTAAACCGGGAGACCGCATTCTCATCGATGATGGTCTCGTAGACCTGAACGTTCTCCATATCGACGGGAAGGACATCCATTGCAAAATCATTAGCGGCGGCGTGCTCAAACCGCGCAAAGGCGTCAATTTGCCGGGCATAACAACGACGCTTCCCGGGGTCACCGAACGGGACGTGAAGCATATCGGCTTCGGTCTGGAGAACGGCATTGAGATCATTGCCGCCTCTTTCGTACGCCATGGCGACAACATTCGCGAGATTCGCCGCATCCTTAAAGAACGCGGCGCAGACCATGTGCAGATCATCGCCAAGATCGAGAATGAAGAGGGCATGCAGAACCTGGATGACATCATTGAAGCATCCGACGGCATCATGGTGGCCCGGGGAGACCTTGGCGTCGAAGTGCCGGTTGAAGAAGTGCCTATGATGCAAAAAGAAATGATCGATAAATGCAACCTCGCCGGCAAACCGGTTATCGTGGCCACGCACATGCTTGAATCCATGCAGGTCAATCCCCGCCCAACCCGCTCCGAGGTGAGTGACGTTGCTAACGCGGTCATTCAAGGCGCAGACGTCGTCATGCTGTCCGGGGAATCCGCCGCGGGCAAATATCCGGTGGAATCCGTGCGCACAATGGCCGCCGTCGCCAGCCGCGCCGAGACGATGATCGATTACAAAGATCAATTCGCCTTCAAATCCAGGCAGCAAGTGGCCAACATTACGGAAGTCATCAGCCAGGGAGCGGTCAGCTCTTCCCTTGTCTTGAATGCGAAAGCCATTATTACGGCGACGGAGAGCGGATTTACTGCACGGATGATATCGAAGTACCGGCCAAAAGCCCCGATCATCGCCGTCACGCAGCATGAAGAAGTGCTGGCCAAAATCTGCCTCCTCTCCGGCGTCATCCCGGTAAAAGGCGACAAGGTCACGACAACGGATGAAATGTTCGAATCCGCGACCCGCAATGCCATTAAGACAGGCTACATCGAAAAAGGCGATATTATTGTATTGTCCGCCGGCGTGCCGATCGGCCAATCCGGCAACACGAATCTGATTAAGGTGCTGCAAGTTTAATATTTTGACCTTTCGCGGTTGAACGGTGCCGTTTGCCCATTCAAGATAAGCATCAATCTAGAGAAATAAGAACAAATGATGTAAAAAGCCCCCATATTCCGGGCTTGGGAACGTCGGATTAGGATCGTTTACGATAAAAAAAGGGTTAGACAGTCGAGCTTTATGCCCTCTGCCTAACCCTTTTGTATTATAGACGCAACTCCTGTCCCAGGGGCTGCCCCGAACCAAATGTTGATGATTGGCCGCAGACAGACCGGAATGAACCGGATTATCCGTATGGAACCACGGCCCTGATCCTCACGGTTAGACAACCACGGCTGTTCCGCTGACGGCGACCATCAGCATGCCTTCACGAATGACCTCGTAATCGATGTCGACAGCCAAAATCGCATTGGCCCCCATATGGTCGGCTTGCTGTTTCATTTCGGCCATGGCTGCGTCCCTTGCTTCCTGCAGCTTGTTCTCATATGCACCCGAACGCCCTCCGACAATGTCGGTGATCGAGGCGAGAAAATCCCTCACCACGTTAGCGCCCATAATCACTTCGCCTGTCACGACGCCGACATAACGTTGAACCGGGTAACCTTCAAGGGTAGATGTCGTTGAAATTATCATTACATGTTCCTTCTTTCGTATTGGTTTCCTTTTATTACGCTGGAGAAAGGAATCGGTTGCGGCCGCGATGCCGTTAAATGTACAAATCCCCATTTATTTTGGGTATTGCCGCTTGTTTCTATGTATTTGGGAGCGAAAAGGTTGTTCCCGGTCAAGAAAGCAGAAAGCTCGTGAGCAGCCTATTCCCCCGCTCATTCATGATCCGCTTACCGCACCAACCTAACCATCCGGAATAGAAAAACAAACGGCATTTCTGCCGCTTGTTTTCGCGATTCTTCAGCTGTTTTGCGATACGCTTCGTTAGGCAAGGGCGGCATATTGCTCTCCCGCTGCATGAAGATAATAAGCAAGACCGGTCTGCTGCTCCTCCAGCATCCGAAGGTGGAAGTCATCCTGAAGAAAAAATTTCGTCTGCGCCGCAAAATCCGCGGGCGTTACTGAATGTCCGTGGGCGTTCAAGAATGCCAAATGCTTGCCGATCAGGCGCTGAACGCGCTCATCGTCATGCTTGATCCCGGATGTTAACGACTCGGCCATCGCTGTCATGAATGCGGAGGCCTCTGCCGCTTGCTCGTTCAGATCCGCAGCATTGACCTGTGTCTGCCCATCCTGAAGCAAATCGACGTCATAGGCGTCCTTCAAGTAATCATTTTGTTCCTTTAACGCTTCCTTCCAGGCTTCATCGCTATCAAAGCCTTTGAACATTTCTTCCGGCCTCATCGGCTGTCCTCCCTCCAGTTCGTTCATGGATTTCCTGAGCGTGCCCAATACCGCACCTAGCCGGTCCAGGCGGGCTGCAAGCAGCTCCTCCTGCTCCGACAGGATGGTTCGGCGGTTCTGCGAGCCTTCCAGCAGCTCTTTGATTTTATCCAGCGGAATGTCGAGCTCCCGGTAGAATAAAATTTCCTGCAATCGTTCGAGCTCGCGCTTCCCGTACAATCGGTAGCCGGCGTCGCTGATTTCGGCGGGCATTAAAAGGCCGATTTTATGGTAATGGTGCAGTGCCTTGACGGTCACGCCCGACAGCGTCGACACCTCCTTTACCGTGTACAGCATGCGGTTAACCTCCTTTCAGCTATCAGTCTAAGGCCTCCTCTAAGAGGAGAGTCAAACGTTATTTGGATTCCGGAAATTTGAAGCAAACGGTTATTATTATGTATTATCCCTTATGAATGAACAAAGCCAAGACCTGTCTTTAAAAACAAGTCTCGGCTTTCCACTTCAGTATTATCGCCCCGTCGTGCCCTTCACTTCACCCTGATTGGGCTCTTCACTTCCCCATGATTGCAATTCGAGGTTGACGCTGATCATCGTGCAGCAGTTAGCATTACAGCGCACGACAGGAGAAGCAGGGCAAAACAGAGCCTCGATTTACCATGGTTCACTGAAGCTGCGGCGATCGTCGTCGCAATAGGCAATCCGTTTATCTCGAAGCCCCTTATACCAAAAGGGCGCATCGTCAAGAACGAGATCGCTATGCCCCAAGGAACGCAGAATTCTGGCAAAGCTATACAAGCGTCCAAACCGTCGAAACCTCGGCAGCTCCTCTTCGGTCTCCGGCTCCAGGCTCCGGATGGAGCGATAGCCTTCAAGAAACGCCTCCTGCTGGATCCGGCAATCCGTGTCCGCCAGCGCAGATGCGATATCCATGGCATACCAATGATACATCGAGTCGTCAAAATCGATAACTTGGAACAAGCGCTGATCCGCTCGATAGAATACGTTATCTAATTGAAAATCATAGTGGATCAAGCCGAAGCTCTGTCTGGACGCACCTTGCCAGGAATGCACAAACCCCGCCAACTCGCGGGGCTTGTGCCTTGCTTTGTGCTGCTTACTTTTTTTCCACTTGCAGTATCGTAATGCGCTTTGCCGCATAGGTATCCTTGATGGCGTCTTCGGAAATCACGTTCAATTTGATAAGTCCGGCAATCTTGGACGCATCCGGCTTGGAGAGCAGCCGCCATACATCCGGATCCGGCAGCGCTTCGTAAAGCTTTTGCTCATCGAACTCCTTCCGGTCCTGAAGGACCAGCTTGGCCCGATACGTTCCCGCTTCCAGCTCCTGAACCCCCTGCTCCTGGCAATGCTCTATGATTTGCCCGCGCAGCTCCGATAATTCCTGCTCCAGCTCTTTTTGCTTTTGCTTGAGCTGATAGTATCTTCGCAACTTCACATCCATCCCATCTCACGCTCCTCTACACAACATATGTATGCAGAAGGGCGGTACAATTAGGATAATTTTAAGCAATTGGGGTCATTCGTTGCATTATTAAGCGTTGACACGGTGGTCCTGCAGCAGGGCGCAATTCCGATAGAAATCATCAATCCCCCGCCTTTCCCCATCCGTCAGCTGCTTCAAAGGCAGGCGTATCTTCGGGGAGCGCAGTACCCCTTGGAGGTATAAAATATACTTTTCATACGCAATAACTTCGTATTGGATCATGTGCGAGATCACCGCATTGGCCTCCGTCTGCAAAGACTGTAGGAGGCTCATATCAGGCCTTTGGGCAGTGCTGATATGATCGTGCATTTGAATGAATGGTCCCGGCATCATATTGAAGGTGCTCCCGATCGCGCCGTCGGCTCCGGCACAAGCCCCGCTTAAATATACCTCGTCATGCCCGTTAAAGATCATGAACCGCTCATGGCATAAGGCGCGGATTTGCTGCATCTCAAACAGGTTCATGGACGTAAATTTCACGCCGATACATTGGGAATGACTGCTCATGTCCGTGTAAAAATCCATCGTCAGACTCACGCTGGTAGCACCCGGGTAATGATAGACCAGCATGGGCAGCGGCACGGCGGACATGATCGTTTCATAATGCTCCCGGATCTCTTTCGTCGTTACTTTATAATAGAACGGGACGACGGCCGATACGGCATCTACGCCAAGCTCTTCCGCGTGGCGGGCAAGCTTAACCGATTCCATGGTGCTGATGCAGCCGATATGCGCGATCACGATCACCCGGCCGTTCACCGTCTTGACGACGGACTCAAGCACCTGCTTCCGTTCTTCCGTCGTCAAAATAAACGCTTCTCCGGTGCTTCCTCCAACATAGAAGCCCGTAATTCCCAGCGAGATCTGATGCTCCACCAAACGCGATAACGACTCGAAATCGATGGATCCGTCCTCGTGCATAGGGGTCAATAATGCGGTAAATATGCCTTTAAACTTGCTTCGTTCTCCAGTTACCAGGTTCAAGGGGAGTTCCCTCCTTATGGATTAGGTCTTAACAGAAAATCATCCTCATAAAAGCTGTACCCGCGGATTTGCGCTTTCGGCGCATCGTCGGCAATATATTGGACAACATAGATCTCCCCATCTTCAAATTGCACCCATCCCGAATAACCGAGATCGGCTGCCGGGCTGCGGTCATAATCGATGGGCATGATTCTCGTCCACTGCTCCCGCCGCTCGGCCGCCTTTGCCGATTCCTGATCCGTCAGTGCGACAAAGAAGTTCTGCGTCCAGGTGCCGAGCCAGCCTTTGCCGCCTTGCATGAAACGGTATGCGATCATAATGTTTCCGCTCTGCAGCATCCCCGCAACCGGACGATGACAACCGGGGATGGGGACGCGGTAGGGTCCGCTCCAGGTCTCGCCTTGGTCATAGGAAATCGATTTGTAACAATCGAGCCCCTGTCCGGAGTTCTCCCGCAGGAAGGCGACCAGGGTTCCATCCGGAAGCGGGAGTATGCTTCCTTCGCACAGCTTCAGATCCGGATGCGAGGCCACAGTAACCGGTCCGTACCAATCTTCGCCTTGGTTATCCGAGTACCATAGACGCTGCTCGCTGACGCCTGTCTCCGCATTTCGCTCATGGGCGGACAGCAGCCACCGCCCGGATGCAAGCTCGCACAGCTTATCCGGCACGATACCGGTAACCGGCGTCTCGATTGGCCCGGACCAGCGGTTCCCTTCGGCATCTCCAATCCATATATAATTCCGTCCCCCGTTCTCCTTCTTCTCCCTAATCTCATCTGCGACGATAACGAGCCGGTCATCCCGCAGCCTCGAAATCCGGGCGCAATTCCAATAGGGAAGTCCTTTCGTCCATGCCGTGAACGGCTTTTTATCACTCCAGGTTCTTCCTTTATCCGTACTTTCAGTCAGCATCAGCCGCGTAGCCGACCGGTCGCCGTGATGCGTGCATTGGGAAAATACGCATACCAGCTTGCCTGCTGCAGTAAGCGTGACATCGGGCCATGCCTCATACCATTCCTCGTCTCTGCTGATCGCAAACCTTTCAATCGCCATTAACGTTCATCCTCCTTAACTGTTCTCGTCACTTCCACAGTTATTGTCTTCGTGGTTGAATGCCCGGCCTTATCCCTTGCTTCATAGGTAATGATGTACGCCCGCTTCGCTCCGCGCCGATGGTTTGCGGCCAACAGCTGAAAGGACGTATCCGCTGTTCCGATGTCCGCATCCCGAATCCCTTCAAGACGGTCCGGCGTGCCTTCGGTTGTGACAGACACCAATGCAATCGAAGCGATTCCGGATGATTCATCCTTGGTGTCGAGCGTCATCTCGATCGGCACCCATTTGCGATTTGGCGGCCAGAGGGCGTCCAGGTTCGGATTGACCGTAAGCTCCGGCTCCGTCTTGTCGATGGGAATCACTAAGGACCGGGTCTCTTCCACATTGCCGGCTCCGTCCCGGCTCCGGTACTCCATTGTGGTGATTCCTTCCGCAGAGACCGAGACAGCTCCTGTATAATTCGTCCATTCCCCGCCGTTCAGCCGATATTCCGTGTCAGTCACCTTGGAGTCTTGATCCGCTGCCGTAAACTCCACCGTCACATCGGACGTATACCAGCCATTCATTCCGTCCGGCTCATTCGGCGTAATGACAGCCTTCGTAACCGGTGCGGCTGCGTCGAACGGAAGCTGATACAGCTTCCTGATGTCGGATGGATCCAAAGCATGGTGATATATCCTTACATCGTCCAGACTGCCGTTCCAATCCCGATTGGCAACTGCGCCTTTATCAAAGCCGACCAGCGGCGGAGCGTCTTCGTTCGTCACATTCATAGCAGCACCGTCAAATTGGGCCGACGTTGCAGCCAGTTCCCCGTTAACGTACACCAGAAGATTGCCGCCCTGCCGGACACCGGCGACATGCGTCCATTCCCCGGGCTTGACCAGACCGGACGGCGTTGCGATGCCAACCTCCCTGTTCAGCGGCAGACCGTTCAGATTCATCCGAACCGCACCGTTCTGTTCAACCGACATCCACCACTGCGGGACGCCCCGGCCGGCCGTTCCGTACCATATCAACAGATGCCGCTGCCGGGAAAGCGTCGCCGGGTTGACCCAGGTCGCGAAGGTAAAATCGCCGGTTCCAAAATGGAGACCATCGGCGTTCGTGATCTCGACGTGCGAACGCTGCGTGGCATCCAGATGCAGAACATGGCCCTGTCCATCGGAACGCACCGCCCCCGGCTGGATTACCGCGCCGTTCTTCAACAAGCCGGTATGTCCTCTGCCTGTCACATCCGTCACGCCTCCAACGCTTACCTGCTCGAAGTCCCAGTGCAGCAGCAGCTCCGGACGCGGTCTGGACCTATCCACCTCAATCGTATAGGTGCGCGTGCGGTGCCCAAGCCTGGCCGTAACGAGAAGCTTATCAAGTTCGCCAAGCCGGATCGTTCTTGGCACTCCTGGCGCTGCCGGCTCGCCCGCTATTTCAACTTCGACGCCATCTTTCGAAGCGATCGGCGTAACCGTCACCGCTTCGGTTCCTTCATACAATGTAAGGCGGTAATGCTCGATATCGCTCCTAAACACGGGGGACAGCGAGCCTTCCGAGAACACCAGGTCGTCCAGCTGCGCATCCTCCGTTTCGAACCAAGCCAGATTGAAGGTTGCAAACATGATTTTGTCATAAGGCGTATAACCCCCGCCTTCAAACAACAGACCTATCGTTCCGTCCGGCAGCACGGTGAGCGAGGAGTAGGCGGAATGTCCGCTGTATACCGTTTTCGCTACCGGCCAGGTGGCTCCGTCGTCATGGCTTAGGCGGACCGTCATATTTTCCCTGACGTTCTCGCTGGCCGGATTGGCGAAAATCAGCAGCTTGCTGCCAAGATCATTATCGGCCGGCAAATAACGCACAATGCTCGCTTGCACAACCGGATCAATCAGCTCAGGCGCATAGTGCACAGGTGACCAAGTCGCTCCTTGGTCTCTGCTTGTCGAGATTGCCCTCCGTTTCCGTTCTTTGTTGGCGGACAAGCGGTCGTTCCGCATCAAAGTGCCGTCCGTCAATTCCACCACGGTGGCCTCGTTCGTATCCGCTTGAATATAGCCGCTCTGATACCAGGTTATGCCATGATCGTCGCTCTGGATGTTCCGGCCAATCGCCGGAATCACCAGCCGCCCTTGGTTAGGTCCATGCCGAAGCTGAATGCCGCTTGCAGGCCCTGTTGCATCCCACCTTATATCAGGCGGCTGCACCTCCTCAAACCGATTAACCGGCTCCGACCAGGAAGCTCCGTCATCGTCGCTGTATGCGCTCCAAATCGTGCGAACGCCCCTGCTCGTTCCATTGTTGATCTCCTCGATCGTGTCGTCGCCATAATTATGGTTCATAAATAACCATATGCGGCCATTGCTCTCATCTTGTACCGCTGTTGGATTGCCGCAGGTATCCGTGCCCATATCGCAGACCTTTTGGAGCGGCCCCCATGTCGTGCCGCCGTCCATACTGCGCTTTAGCACAAGGTCGATGTCTCCCGTATCGGAAGCGCTGTTTTTCCGCCCCTCGGCGAACGCCAGCAGGGTTCCGTCCATGGTCGTCAACACGGTCGGAATGCGAAACGTATGATACCCTTCCGTTCCTGCCACGAACAAATCGATATTGCGAAACTGCGCTTCCCCGTCGGCCGCGGCCTCAGCTTCGGCAGCTTTACTCAAGCTAACGGGGCCATGAGGGAAGCAGGCAGCAATAACAATAAACACCATCCAGCCAATAAACGCCTTGCGAAGCGGCCTCATCACAAACGAACCCTCCTAACCTTTAATGGAGCCGACCATAACCCCTTTAACGAAGTACTTCTGCAGAAACGGATACACAAACAAGATGGGAAGCGTGCTGATGATAATAACCGCTGACTTCAAAGTGGCGGCCGGCGGCGGATTCCGCACGTATTCCAGCTGTGCCTCGTTTTGCGTAATCCCCGTCAGCAAAATATTGCGCATGATGACCTGGATCGGCATCTTGTTAATGTCATTGATATAGATCGATGCCCCGAACCAATCATTCCAATGATGCACCGCATAGAACAAGCCAATCGTGGCCATCGCCGGCATGGAGAGAGGAATGACGATTTTGAACAGAATCAGCAGAGGCGTGGCTCCGTCAATGACGGCGGATTCCTCCAGCTCCTCCGGCAGTCCCATGAAGAAATTCCGGAGAATAAACAAATTCCACGCGCTGACCAGGCTTGGAAAAATAAGCACCCACAGCGAATCCTTAAGTCCCAGCGTATCCATCAGCATATAATTAGGAATCAATCCGCCTTGGAATATCATGGTCAGAAAGATGAACAGCACCAGCCCGTTTCGGCCCGGCAAGCTCCGGCGCGCCAAGCCGTATGCCAGCATGGACGTGAACAGCAAATTGAGGAACGTGCCTACGATGACCCTGAAAAGCGTAACCTGATAAGCATTCAAAATGATCTTCCCCCGGTTAAGAAGCACGTCATAGGCCGTAAAATCGAGCCTTTCCGGAATCAGCACGAATGCCCCCCGGCGCATGGATTCCTCTGCGCTGATGAACGACGTTGACAGCACCGCCAGAAACGGGATGACAAACATGAGGGACAAAAAGATCAGGAAAACAATGTTGGCAGCATCAAAAATACGTTCGCTTCTCGTCGGCTTTATTCCACCCACCGTATCCCTCCTTACCAGATTCCCGTTTGGTTCATCCGCTTCGCGAAATAATTCGCGCCCAAGATGAGCGTCATGGCCAGAAGATTTTTGAATAAACCGACAGCCGTGGCAAATGAATAGTTAAGCGATGTCAGACCCTCTCTATACACATACGTGTCGATGATGTCAGCCACCTCGTATACCGCAGGCGAATATAGCAGCAGCACCTTCTCGAACCCCGCGTTCAGCAATCCCCCGATCGACAGGATGAGCATGATGACAATGACATGCGAGATGCCTGGAAGCGTGATGTGCCATGCTTGACGAAACCGGTTGGCGCCGTCGATTTTTGCGGCTTCGTACAGTCCCGGGTCAATCCCGGCCATGGCTGCCAAATACAAGATCGTTCCCCATCCGACGGTCTGCCACACATGGGATACAACGAGGATGGACCGGAAATACTTGGGCTCCCCTAGGAACAGAATCGGCTCTCCGCCGAAAAACACGATGATCGCATTAAGCAATCCATTGTCCGTGGACAGCATCATCATGATGAGACCTGCAACCACGACCGTCGAGATGAAATGCGGTAAATACGAAACGGTTTGCACGAACCGCTTGAATAGTCCGTTCTTCAGTTCATTCATCAAGAGTGCCAATACGATTGCAGCCGGGAAACCAAACAACAGATTGTAGAAGCTGATCAGAAACGTATTGCGGAGAACGTTCCAGAAATAATAGGATTGAAAGAAACGGACAAAATGATCGAAGCCCACCCATTCCCCCGTCATAATCCCTTGTACTCCTTCAAACGGTGAAATGTTTTTGAATGAAATGATGACGCCAAACATGGGCACGTAGTCAAAAATAAGAAAGTACAGCAGGCCGGGCAGAATTAAGTAATAGTAGAACCGATGCTTTTTAACTGCAGTCCATCGGCTTTTGTTCTTGGGCACCGGCGGGGGAATCGTCGCAGCTTTAAGCTCCATGATTAGCGCGCCTCCCGTTTTATTTTTTCAGCTCGTGATATTGCTTCGTGTATTCATCAATCCACATCTGCAGCCCCGCCTTATTCAGCTGTTCAATGTATTGATCGAATTCGCTCAGTGGTCTTACGCCGGTTACAAACTTTACGAGCTCCTCGCTCCGCAAACGATCCAGATCCTCCAGCATGGGAACATTCTGCTTCAGCCGCTCCTTGTCGTAGACGACGGTCGCATCCAGCGGCATTTTGGCGGCGCCTATATTCGTAATTTCATGATTTAAGTAATCGGCGTGCATCTTCTTTACCGGATCGCGGAAGGCGTATTTGTTCTCCGTGGCAAGGCCCAAAGAGAGCATATATTCGCCGGCATACCGAAGCTCGGGACTAAGCAGCTCGATCTCGAACTTCTGGTCATCTAAGTATTTCCAATTCTTGCCGAAGGCTGCGTTCAGGGTATTAGTCGGCAAGTCCTTGTATTGATAATTGATAAACTTGATTACAGCCTCGGGATTTTTGGCCTTTTTCGTAACCAGCATGCCCGTTGTATTTCCGCGTGACGCCGTCATCAGCTTGCCGGCAGGACCCGTAAGCTCCCTCGCAATCGCATAGTCCGCGCCTTCGGGAAGGTTTGGCTTGATCTGCGGGAACAGCAGCGTAATTCTTGAATACCACATGGAAGACATGCCCACCCGGTTGGTCTTCAGCAGCTCGAGCGGGTCAAATTTGGCAAAAGCCTCCTTGTAGATGTAGCCCTTCTGGTACCAGTCCGCCATCTTGGCCAAGAAATCCCGGTAGCCCGGCGCCAGCTCGACCGGTTTGATTTTATTATCCGCCGGGTCGAGCCAGTTGCTGTTGCCGCCTTCAACGAAGCCGCCCATGAGCGCATTATTGATTCCATTGATATCGGTCATCATGGGAATGGTATCCGCCTTGCCGTTGCCGTCAGGATCGCCCTCCTGGAACGCCTTCATCACCGCCTCGAGCTCATCGATCGTTTTCGGCATTTCCAAACCAAGCTTCTCCAGCCAATCTGTGCGGATCCATACCGGATAATGAACGGAAGGCAACCCGCGGGGAATCCCCCAGATCGTCCCGTCTTTATCGGTCATATAATCCCAAGCTTCCTGCGGCCATGCCTTCAAAATGTCCTGGCCGTGCTCCTCCAGCAAATCGTTCAGCGGAATGATGGCCCCCTTCGAAGCATATTGATCCCAATCCCCCTGAAATACATCCACTTGATCCTTGGACCCGAGCAGCAAATTCAGCTTTTCGCCCTCGGAGCCTTTCGGAGGCACAATGGCGATCGGCTCAATGCCGAGCTCTTCCATATACATCTGTTTTATTTCCTCCAACGCGTCCGGTACGCTGCCTTCCGGCTTCTGATTCAACGCTCCGGTATTCTGGTAAATGTAAATTTTGGGCATTTCCCCGGAACCCTTGCCCGAACCTCCATCAGCACTCTTTGATCCGGTTGAAGCTCCATCGCCCCCGCTTCCTCCTCCTCCACATGCCGCGATCGCCAGGACGAGCATGGCCGTCAGCGTGGTCTGTGCGAATTTTTTCATCATAATCCCTCCTTCTACTTTGCGGGTCCACGATTCCAACATGGCCGGGACCTTCTGTCAGGTGACACCTTATCACGGATTGTAAACGCTTTAAATGTAAAACGCCGTACATTTATAACAACATTTCTACTTATCAAATATTTGTTATGGAAGCTAAAAATCCCGGTACTCCTTGGACTGGAGTAAGGAGCCGGGATCGATGCTAAGAATATATTTTCTTGTACTCGCCGGGGGTGAGTCCGGTGATTTCCTTGAACACTTTAATAAAATAGTGGGCGCTGCCGAATCCGACCTGTCTGCCGATCTCATTGATTTTAAGCCTGCCTTCCGCGAGCAGAAGCTTGCTCTTATCGATCCGAACCTGCTTCAAATAATCAATGAACGGCTGACCGGTGCTTTGCTTAAACAATCTGCTGATATAAGCCGGGTTCAGGTTCAACTGCTCGGCTACCCACGATAGCGAAATATCTTTATCGTACTCGTTCTCCAGGATCTCGATGATTTTGGCGATATGCTGATTGCCCCTGGCATGAATTTCTTGACGGATGCATTCAATTCCTCGAGTTATAAGCGATTGAAACCAGAGGACAATGTGATCCATCGATTCCAGATCGAGCAGCTCCCGATAGGGATCTGTTCCGTTCCCGAACAAGATCTCGATATCTGTCCCGAACGAGCTGAAAGAATGCCGTATCGATGTAAGCAATTGAATGAAGATCGGCTGGATCTGGTTGTAATGCAGCTTATTCTTACAGGCTTCGATTTCGGCCACAAAGGCTCCGAACGTCGAGAGTGCTTCCTCCAAGCAGGCGGTCCGGATGTAGTTATTGAGCTTCTCCTCAAGCTGGCTTGGATAAATAAAGGTCTGCCCGTTGTCGGCACGGATATCGTCCATGGATATAACATAGCCTTTGCCGTACAGAATGCGATATTTCAGCGCCTCCGCCGCTTCTTCATACGCAAGCGGCAGCTCTCCGATCCCCTTGCAGATGCTTCCAACGCCGAGGGAGCATTGAGCTCCCAATCGGGCATTGACTTCATCGAGCAGCTGCTGCGCCAGGTGGAATAATGGCTGGCGTCCCTTCCCGGGAAAATTAAAAACAACAGCGACCTTGTCCTTTTCCACATTGACGACGAAAAATGCGGTCTCCTGCCCTAAAACCCTGCTGTCCCGCAGGGCATCCATGATTTTGATCTTGCACAGATCCTGAGCCAGCATATCCTCGCCATTCGAGGCCAGCTCCTCATCAATAGACAGCAAGAATACGGACAGATCATCAAGGCTGATATCGAGCCCAAGATAATCCTTCTTGGCTTCAATCTCTTCAAGGCTCATCGCATGCCGCTGCAGTAATGACTGTTTAAACCGCTCCAATTGGAAGGGCAGGCTTTCCTCCAGCCGTTCTTTATAATAATTGCGCTCATCGATGGTCGAGCTGACAAAGCTGCCGATGACGCTGAGTTCATCATTCGCCCCCTTATGCGTATGTTCCGGAACGTGAACACTCCCTTTACGGTGCCTGAAATCCTGATGATCGTTACCCTTTCCACGATCCGGGCGGATATCATCGTCCTCCCTGCCTTTCGCCAGCGCATTCAAGCGGGAAATGGGCTTATACAAGCTTCTGGACGAAAAATAGGAAAGCAGCAGCGAAAGGAGGATTAAGGCGCCGGCTGTGTAGGTTATCGTCTGTTTGATATCAATCGTGCCCTGGGTATATACCCCCATATCGGAGACGTTGACAAACGTCCAATCCAGCAGTTTCGAGGAGGAGTAGCTGACCAGCTTCTTGCCGCCGTCCAGCTCAATGGAATAAGATCCGGCCCCGCCTGTATGTTGGAGCGCTTCGGATAATCCGGTCCGCGGAAATCCGTCCTTACCGGAAGCTTGGCTGCGGAACACGATATTTCCGCTGGAGGACACGACATACATGTCGTCATTCGCGTTCAGTTTGCTGATAATATCCGCATAAATCATGGATGCATCGAGGTTGACGATAATCGCGTTGCTGGCTTTCTTGGACTTGTAGATTACAGACAGGAGCTCCTTCTCGCCTTGAGGGTATTGCTTGGCGACTCGGGTGTCCAGGAAAACGGGGTTCATCTGCATGTTTTGTACGGCTTCATACCAGCCTTGATCATAAAAGTCCTCTAGGCGGAACTGGCGGTTCGAGCGGTCATTGTCCGAGGTAATCACCAGGTTTTTGCTGCTGTCGTAAAAATATACGGAATCCACGAATTGATCCGAAAGTTTAAATGAGTTCATCGTGAGGAAGGTGTTCTTTTTAGCCTCCAAATAAGCATACAGCGCAGGCAGATCCTCCTTCGGGATCTCCCCTTGAAGGCTCTCGTAATAAGCACCGTTCGGGAAATTCTCGAAGCTGATAAAAGAACGGTTAAGCGCAAGCAAATTCGAATTTTCCTTAATCCGGTTCAGTAGAATCTCAAGCGTGTTGATCGTTTGGTTCAAATACTGCAGCTTATTGTTTCCTGTCTCTTCCTCGACAATGTCAGATACTCTGTAATAAGCGAAGATATTGGACACCAGGCTCGGAAGCACGGTAATCAACACGGTCGTGACGATTAACTTTAAGAAGAACTTACGCCTTTTTATTCTTCCAATCGAATCGATCCAGGTTCTCAGCTGAGGCATCATCCCTATCCCCCTTGGTCCGAAATATTGTATATTGCATGCCGGAACCTGTAGAGAATCGTGCTGTTCAAGTCGCCGTTCCAGGGATTAAATAAAGCGCTTTCAATTCCTTTTAAAATGATTATACCTTATAGGCTTGTTGTTGGGGTATAGGGAGGGATCGTTTGAGGCAAGTATGGATCCTTTCCTTTTCTCAGCGATCCCGCATGTTTGGTTGCGTTAGTATTCATCATTTTCGCAGCAGGTTGAAAATCGCCTCCAGTCGGATCGTATGGCTGCATGACTCGCAGGTATACTTCCCGCGTTGATTGTTTTCCTTAAAATTAGCGTAACCCGCGCTTCCTTCGTAAAGCCGGAATTTCTTCTTGCAGCAGAAGCATTCCACCTCGTAGAACAGCATGCCCCGCCCCCTCCTCATTCGTAATCTACGTTACTTACGGCCCGCTCAAAGATGCTGATCAGCTCCTCCGTGTACTCCTTCACGCTAAGATCCGGAGTACGCATCAGCTCAAGGCTGAATCCATCAATGGCATGGCGAATGGCTAGCGCCGTGACCCGTGCCGACAACGGGGTAAATGCCCGGAAGCATCCTGCCTCCGCACCCGCGTATAGAATCTCCTCAATAGGCTGATAGATGCTCTCGTCCGCATCCGCCGAGAACCGAAGCTTCCCTTCCTTTGTCCGCATGCCTGCCGCGATTTCCACGACGGCAAACACCATTTTCCGGTGCTCCGCAATAAACGCCAGATTCGCCTCCATATACTTCCTAAGCCGTTCTTTGGGTCCGACTGCGTTAGCTACAACTGGACGGATAAAAGCCTCGGCCGCGATCGCGTAAGCCGCCACTACCTCTTCCAGCAGATCATCCTTACTGGCAAAATGATAGGTAATCACCCCTTTGCTCACATTGGCGCGCTTGGCGATTTGGCCGATGGAAGCTTGGGCATAGCCGACTTCGGCAATCGTCTCGATCGCGCATTGGACGATTTGAGCACGGCGGGCTTTTTCGGTAAACGACAAGTCCTTGGGATCATTTGCTTTATTTTTAGTACTCATGGTTATATTTTAGTACGACCGTACGAACTAATCAATGAAAAACCGGCCCATCTTTCACAGACGGCCGGCTCGTTCTCTCGCTGTCTAACGACAGACATTATCCTTCTGCTTAAATCAAGCTCCTTGGGCTGCTGCTGCCCCCCCAACCAATGGCCAGGTGACGTCACTTTAGCTTCTTGGATTATTGCACCTGATCAAGCAATTGATAGGCTTCTTCCTTCGTTGTCACCGCCAAAAGCGCTTCTCTGAAATCATCGTCCATCAGCTTGCGGGACAGCATCTGCAGCACTTTCAAATGCGCGTTCTGTTTACTATTGCGCGGCACGGCAATCATAAAGATCAATTTGGCTTCGCTGCCGTCGAGACTCTTCCAGTCGACACCATCCCGCTGAATACCAAAGACCACGCTTGGTTTCAGGACAGCATCCGATTTGCCGTGAGGAATGGCAATATTCATGCCGATGCCTGTGGAGCTTTCTTGTTCCCGGGCTAATATGGCCTGTTTAAAATCACCGTCAGCTCTGACCGCCCCATTCCGCTCCAATGCGGCGATCATTTCGTCGATAACAGCATCCTGTGTCGTACCGGCCAGATTCAAGTTAATGAGATCCGGTGTTACGATATCCGTCAATTTCTCAACGCGGATAGGTGTTGCTTCCGTCGTTGTACCGTTACTGTTCTCGGCTGAAGCCGCTTCGGTTGCGTCCGCGGCCACGGCTGCAGCTGGGGTCGCTTCGGCTCGGGCTGGCTTTGCTACTGCGTCTGCTCCTTCTCCAACAACTGCCGGAGTCACAGCCGCAACATTTTTCTTAAGCAGGCTCACCATGATCACCGACACGGCTGCGCCGACTATGACTGCTAAGAAGAACATCAGCACTTGATCAACGGCACCGAGCACGGCTACAATCGGACCGCCATGGGCTACGCTGTCACCGACATTGCCCAACATGGCAATCACCGAACCCGTCATGGAACCGACC
This sequence comes from Paenibacillus ihbetae, assembly GCF_002741055.1. Taxonomy (NCBI): domain Bacteria; kingdom Bacillati; phylum Bacillota; class Bacilli; order Caryophanales; family Paenibacillaceae; genus Paenibacillus; species Paenibacillus ihbetae. The sequence goes on from NZ_CP016809.1 coordinate 2,018,547, forward strand.
ATGATACTCGGAATGACGCGTAAAGGATCTTGCGCCGCAAATGGAATCGCTCCTTCGGTAATACCGAACAGTCCCATCGTAAATGTTGCCTTTCCGGCTTCACGTTCCGAAGGTGTAAACTTTCTTTTGTTTATCATTGCTGCCAGTCCCATTGCAATCGGAGGAACACAGATGGCAACGGCAATTTGGCCCATAATCTCATAGTTTCCTTCACCGATCATGGCCGAGCCGAACAGGAATGCAACCTTATTCACAGGCCCCCCCATGTCGAAAGAAATCATCGCGCCCAGAATAAGCGCAAGCAGAATCGAACTTGTTCCCTGCATTCCCGCGAGCCAGGCGGTTAACGCTTCAAACAGATCCGCAACCGGAGCGCCGATCACAAAGACGAAGATTAACCCTACAACTAATGAAGCCAGTACCGGGATAACGATAATGGGCATAATCGGCTGCAGCGACCGAGGAACCTTGAGCCGTTTAATCGCGAGTGCAGCATAACCCGCCAGGAAACCGGCAATAATTCCCCCGATAAATCCAGCCCCCGCTTCACTTCCATAAAAGCTGCCGTTCGCGGCAATGAACCCGCCGACCATACCTGGCGCAAGCCCCGGCCTGTCCGCAATACTCATGGCGATAAATCCGGCAAGGATCGGAACCATGAAGGTAAACGCAGCCGAGCCGATACTTTCAATCGTTTTCCAGATCGAATCATCCGGTATAACCAAACCGCCCGGCGTCTTCACGCCGCCCATTGTCAGTGCGATGGCGATGAGCAGCCCGCCGATCACGATAAACGGCACCATATAGGATACGCCGTTCATCAAGTGACGGTAAATCGGATTTTGTTTAGGTTTATTTTCTCCTGTCATAGCTTCAGCTGACTTGGACTGTGCCTGATAGACGGGCACATCCCCTTTGATCATCCGTTGGATCAGCTCTTCCGGACGGCGGATACCATCCTGCACCCCAACGACAAGCAGTTTTTTACCCACAAACCGGTCCTTCACCACCGTTTTATCCGCCGCGATAATAATACCGTCGGCTTCACGGATATCCTGCTCCGTGAATGGATTCTCTACACCAATGGAGCCTTGGGTCTCAACCTTTAACTCAACGCCAAGCTTCGCGCCTGCCTTCTGCAGATTCTCAGCGGCCATATACGTATGTGCAATTCCGTTAGGACATGAAGTAATCGCTAGTATTTTCATGCTCGTTATTCTCCTTTGCTGTCATGTTCCCGCTTACATTTATAGTGTACACGCTGAAAGCGCTGTTATCGGATGAACTTTTTACCGGAACTTCCGGAAAACACGGATTTATTTCGCAATCAAAATATCCCTCAAAGCGGGCCTATGCCACGATGCTTATTCCAAACGCTTTGCAACATCCTGAAAATGTAAAAAGCAGGACGCATACCGTCCTGCTTCATCGTTTTTACTATTTATGTTACCCCTTTAACCTATTCAGCAACCGTATCGCGTCCGTCTCTTTAGACAACGCACTGACCAGTGCCGGCTGCTCACTGATACGCGACAATTCCTTGAACAGCTGCCGCATCTCTGTTCGCTCATCATGCTTGATCGCAAGCAAGAACACAAGCTCAACCTTCTCGGTCCCCCAGGTAATCGGCTGCTTCAAAGTAACGACAACGATGCAGGACTGTGTAACCCACTCCGAACCGCCGTGAGGGATGGCAATGCCTCCTCCTATCGTCGTAGCAGACATTTTCTCACGATCCAGCACACTTTCCGTATACCCGGCCTGGACATACCCTTTGTCCTCCAGCATCTGCGCAAACTTGGAGATTAACTGTTCGGGACGCGCCAGCTCCTGCTGAGGAAAGATGAGAAAAGGTGTCGTATATTTCAAAAAGACCGATTCCTCAGCCGCCCTGCCGTCCGGCTCATCGAGCCGACGAATCGCTTGCTCCAGCTTCCGCTCGTCACTGGCCTCGAGCAGAGGGGAAACGAGGATATGAGGTATTTTTAGCTTGGGCAGTTCAACGGTCGTTATGACAAGATCCACCTCATGATCGGCCAGATAATCCTCAACTTCCGCTTTGGACATCGTTGTTTCTACATGAACGGACGGGAATCTCCGCTCCACCTTCGCGAGAAGGAGTTGGGACATCCCTACCCCCATATGACACACGATAATGACCTTTTGCGGGTGGCTTTCATTCTGGTGAATCCGCTCCACGGATGCCTGAAAATGCAGCGTCAAATACGCGGCCTCCTCTTCAGGAAAATACAGCTGGAACGCTTCCCCCACCTCTTCCAGTGCCATAATGACCCGATCGAACATATACGGGTACATCTTTTTGATCTCTGCCAGCATCGGATTGGACACCGCCAGACCATAATGAAGACGGTTCATGGTCGTGTACAAATGCAATTTTAACCCGTTCAGCAATATGGAGTCCTTGGAGAAAGGGATCATATTCAGCTCCGACATCCGCCGGGTCAGCTGCTCAACCAGTCGGGGCAGGAGGGGGTGGCTGTCTGCCAGTTCGCTGCGTCCAACGCTCTCATCCTCCTGCGTGTATCGGATCTTCCCGCCAAGCAGGTGCAGGGTTAGATAAGCGGTTTCTTCCTTGGAGAAAGGGACGGCAAACAGTTTTTGCAGCTGCTTCAAAAAGTCCGTCGCCCATGCAAATTCCGTTTTGTTCTCCAAAAAGGCCAGGTCCTGATCAGAGAGCGAAATCGGCTGACCCAGCTTGGTCCGTTTGACCATGAGCAGAATATGCAGCATCAGGCTTTCGAAGGTTTCATCGGTGAAGCGGAGCTGATGATGCTTTTGCAGCGCCTTCAACTCATGGGACACGGCTGCAATCTCGTGCGGTTCAAACTGGTTACGCATCATTTGTCCCGTCAACTCCGGACGGTTGATCAATTGGTTTAACCGCGCCAGCGCCATCCGTTTATTCTTCTCCGTTCCCTCAATCATGAAGCCTACGCGCGGTTTCGTCATTAAGCTCAGATCAAAGCTCCGCAGCCAGCCCTCAATCTTTTCCATATCCCGCCGGATAATCGCCTTGTTCACGTAAAAAGGTGAAGCCAGGTTCTGCAGGGTTACGGGCTTCGCGTTCATCAAGAGGCGGTATGCCAGGTGCAGCACCCTTTCCTCATCCGATTCATCCTCGGCGGTACGATCGTTGGAGTACAAACGTTGGAACAAATCAGCCCGATCCGCTTCTTCGATCTCCAGATAGACGCCAAGTCCCGGCCTTTTCACCAAACGGCCACTGGAGTGCTTATCGATATATTCTTCAATCACCTTCAGATCGTTACGGATCGTCTTCTCCGAGCATTCGGTCTGATCCGCAAGATCCTGGACGAGCCACTGGCGGTTCGGTTCCATTAACAAATTGCGAAAAATCTCTTTTTGCCTGTTATTCATTCCGGTCTCCTATTCAGCTTATTGGGAGAGCTCACGCATCGTAGAGCAGGTACATCGTCCTACGTATATCATATCCGGGTCGCTATGGCAATCTGAACGGGGACGATACGCGGGAATGGATCAATTGAAGGGCTTCTGACAGAATACGGTAAACCAAACAAGGGTGCCTCAGAAGTAGGCACCCTTGTTCTTGATCCGCTTATAATCCTCTTACAACTTAAGAAATCCCCTCGGCTCCTCGGCGTATCTTTCCCATAAAAGTCTCCACAGCCTCCTGCGCCGACGCCGCTCCCGTCACGGCGGATATCACCGCGATGCCATCCGCACCCGCTCCAATCACTTCCTCCACGCGATCCACGGTAATCCCGCCAATCCCAACGATCGGCAAACGGATTCCAGCTTCGCGCAGCTCACGAAGAATTGCCGGGCCTTGCGCAGCCTTGGCATCATCCTTTGAGCGGGTCGGGTAGATCGGTCCGATGCCAAGATAATCGGCACCATGGAGGATTGCGCGCCGGGCTTCCTCCACCGTATGGGCGGAGACGCCCAGCATCCGGTTGCCGATCCGTTCACGTACCGAAGCCGCGGATTCATCGTCCTGGCCGATATGCACGCCGTCGGCGTCCAGCTTCAGTGCCAGCTCTACATCGTCATTGACGATGAAGGGTACGCGTGCTTGCCGGCACTGCTCCTGGATCCGGCGAGCCAGCCGGATCATCGGCTCCCCGGTGAGTGCTCCTTGTCCCTTCTCACGAAATTGGACCATGGTTGCGCCTCCAGCCAACGCCTCCTGCACGACCAAGCTTGGCTCGACGCTGCAGTTCACGCTGCCGAGCACGAGGTACATTCGCAGATGCCGCCTCATCATCTCGGGTGCCACTCTGCCCGTCATTGCAGCACCTCCTGACGGCGGCGATTGTATGCCCAATGATTGGTCGGGCCCTGTCCCTGCCCCAGGTTCAATCCGTCCTCAATGGCCGCTTGAATGAATAAGCGCCCGCTCTGAATCGCATCGAAGGCGCTCAGGCCCTGGGCCAGACCTGCCGTAATGGCTGCCGAGAACGTGCAGCCGGTCCCATGTGTATGAACGGTATTCACGCGCTTGGCGCTGAGTTCCGTAAAGCCGGTGCCGTCATATACCAGATCCACCACCTGATCTCCATCCTCCTCGAAGCTGCCATGACCGCCCTTGATGATGACGATCCGCGGACCGAGCCCGCCGATGCGGCGAGCCGCTTCCCGGCAGTCATGCCTCGTGCGGATCCCCATTCCGGCCAGCACCTCCGCCTCCGGAATATTAGGCGTCACCACCATCGCCAAGGGAAGCAGCTCCCGCTTTAGTGCGTCAACGGCTTCAGTACGCAGCAGCTCGGCACCACCCTTGGCGATCATTACGGGATCGACAACGACTCTCTCCCAGCCAAACACCCGGATCCGGTCAGCGACCAGGCGGATGATCTCGGCGTTAAATAGCATGCCCGTCTTTAAAGCGTCCACGCCGATATCGCCGCCCACCGCCTCGATCTGCTCCGTCGCCGCTTCTGGCGGCAGCGGGTAGACGCCATGGACGCCAAGCGTGTTCTGCACCGTTACCGCAGTCAATGCCGACATGCCGTACACGCCAAGCTCCTGGAACGTCTTCAGGTCCGCCTGAATGCCGGCGCCGCCCCCGCTGTCGGAACCGGCAATCGTCAGCGCTCTCGGAATCCGTGCGTCTGTCATCGGGATACGCTCCCTTCCGCCAGGATATCCGCTTCGCAGACCGATGCGTACCCTTCGAGCGAACCGGAGTGGAGCTTTGCAAGCTCATCCAGGAAGACGATCTGGAAGCTGCCCGGCCCGAGTCCGGCCGTTTGCTCAGCCGCGCGGGCGGCTGCTGCCCCATAGAAGGCAAGGCCAGCCGTTCCCGCGAGCAGCAAATCCGGCTCTACAGCGGCGAAAGCCCCAAGCACGGAAGTGAGCAGGCAGCCCGCCCCGGTTACTTTCGTCAGCATCACATGCCCGCCGCGAATGATTCGCGCCGAAACACCATCGCTGATCACGTCCTCCTCTCCCGTAATGGCCACCACCGTATTTAGCCGCTGTGCAGCCCGCAGCGCCAGCTCTAAGTTCCCGCCGGACGCAGAGTCGTCCGCATCGACCCCCTTGATCACCCGGACTTCGCCGATCAGATTGGCAACCTCGGCCGCATTGCCCCGCACCAGGGAAACCTTCACTTCACGCAGGATCCGCAGGGCCGAATCGGTCCGAAACGGCGTGGCCCCCGCTCCTACCGGATCGAGGAGAACCGGGACGCCATGCGTATTGGCGGATTGCCCGGCAATGATCATCGCATCCACTTGTTCGCGGGACAGCGTGCCGATGTTGAGCACGAGCGCTCCGGCAATTTGGGCCATATCCGCCACCTCGTCGGGGGAATATGCCATTACCGGCGACGCGCCCAGCGCATACAGGCCGTTGGCCGTAAAGTTCGTAACCACCACATTGGTCATGTTATGGACAAGGGGCTTCTGCTGCTGCACCTTCGTTAAAAGCTCCGCAAGCCCCGAATCCCATGTATTTCCGCTCATTGCCATCATCCTTTCCTTTTCTTGGCTTCGTATATGACCTATAAATTCGCATGAATCCCATCTCAACACGTACACTGATTCATCCAGAGCAGATGACATTTCGTTATCCGGCATCCACCAGCGACTGGAACGGCACCGGCCATTCCTCCTGCTTGTAAGCCATGTCCCAGAACATATACTCCAGCTGGCAGCTCAGCATGAAATGCTCGCGCATCCGCTCCCGCTCCTTTATCGTCGCTCCTTCCGCCCATGCATCCACACGGCTGAGGAACTTCCCTGCCGCATCCTCACCGCGATCCCCGTAAAAATGAATCCATTCATAGAACGGATGGGTGCGATCCGGCGTAACTTCGTCCAGCAATCTGCGGCCGATCTCATAATACGTCCACGGACAAGGAAGCAGGACCGCCATAATTTCGCCGAGGGTTCCCTCATGCGCAACGGTCAGCATGTGACGGATATAATGGTGCGCAGACGGAGCAAGAGGGTAGCCCTGGAGATGCTCATAGTTCACTCCCGCGACCGAGCAGAAATTTTGATGCGGATGCACCTCGCTGTTGAGGATAAACGCAATCTGTTCGTTGAACGCCGCCATGTCCTCCCGGCTCGTGCTCTTGGATATGGCGATGCCATAGATGCGAATGTAGGCATTCAAATACTCGAAGTCCTGCTTCACATAGTGAATCAGCTGTTCGCTGCCCAGCTTCCCGGCGGCAATTCCCCGCACGAAGGGATGGTTTACGATCGCCTCGAAAATTCCGTCCGCCTGCTGGCGAAGCTCTTGGGTAAACGTCATTGTTATCCCCACCTCCATCTTGAAATGAAGAGCAGGAAGTCCTCCTAGCGACCCGGCAATCCCGGTAATCCGAGCAATCCTGACAATGGCAGCCAAGCATCCGTTGCATGTCCCGTAAACCAACCTACGCACACCGTGCATCCTTTTCATATCAGCAACGGTTCCATCCGGGAAACTTTGCAGATCCGGCAGCCGTTGTACCCGGCTACATGTGTATATCCGGCAACCCTTTATGTACACGGCTAGATTTGCATACCCGGTAACTCTTGCATGCTGCGAGCTCGTACCGTGCGTTAACGTGCTGCGCGACGAAAATGCAGGAAATTACGTTTTTCGGGGCATGACAAACAAAGCCGCCCCGAAAAACGGAGCGGCTTCAGCAATAGTCCTCTTGCCCGGCAGGAGCAGGCGCAAAAAGGACTCTATCCGTGAAGGCTCCACTTTCCTACGCTAGTACGAACTAGATCAGGTTCAAAGGGTCCAAGATACGCTCTTGTCTCAGCCGCTGACGGCTCCCCTAGTGGACTTCCTATTCTATTGACTATTACTGTACATAGGTTTGGCGGTGGTGTCAAACGTTTCCGTGTTTGCTTAATACTCGTCATTACCGGGAATTGGCCATCAATCGGGCGCAAGCAATAATGCGATTCAGCTGACGCTGAGCATTACGTCTTATGCAGTCGCGGAAGTAAACCATGCATTTCGTCAATTTCAGGACCAAATTGAAATCTCCAGGCAACGATTCGGCGCCATATACCGGCAAGGCCAGATTCTAGTGTATGTAACCAAAGCTGGAAGCTCAATGGAGGCAGCATATAGTTTGGACAACAATGGCAGCATGCTCAAAAGGATTCACAAGTGATTAACGAAAAACGAATTGCGTGGAAGAAAACTTGAAATTGTCTTCACAAAAGAACTTCGAATTGCAGCTTTCAATTGATAAACTCAATAAAACTGGACAAGAAAACAGCCTGTTGAGCTGACTTGAACTGTGACCCGATTTGTGGACAGTTTGAAATAAACCGCCTAGAGCTTAGCTAGCAAGCAGATGACCTCTGAATTCATCGGGGGTCATCTTTTTTAATGTCCACTGGTATCGTTCTGAGTTGTAGTAGCTTATGTACTCCTTCACTCGCACCCTCACTTCATCAATAGTTTGGCAATCGCTAAAATCAACGTCGTCTTTCAAGTGACCGAAGAATGATTCCATCGGGGCGTTGTCCCAGCAATTGCCTTTGCGCGACATCGACTGCTTAAATCCTGCCTTAGCAATGAGAAGACGGGTTTTAGGATGCGTGTAGTGCATCCCTTGGTCGGAGTGCAGAATCGCTTCTGGATGAATGTTTCCATCTAATCGCTCTAAAAGACGCTGTAGCGTCCGCTCGACAATTGGAAGCTCGAGTGTTGCTGCCACGCTGTCGGCAAGGATCTGCCTGGTCGCCCCGTCCTTCACGCAGGAAAGGTATGCCCAGTGTCCGCTTCCATAGCGCAAATAAGTGATGTCAGTGAGAAACACTTTCTCAGGTTCGCCTTGGTTAAACTTTCGCTCCAGCAGGTTCGGACACGTCTTGTGCTCTTGAGTTGCCTTAGCCATCTTGCGGTAGGGGTTCGCCTGACGGATTACGGCCACCAAGCCTGCCTTTTTCATAAGCCGGCGAATCTTCTTGTGGTTCATGACAACGCCGCTTATCTGTTCCAGCCGCATCTTAATCACAAGCGCACCTGCTTTGCCACGGAGCGCGTCAAAGTGCTGCTTGATGAGAAGGATGTCCTGCTCGTCGGCGGCAGCACGAAGTTGACGATCTTCTTCCGTCCCCAGCCACCTGTAATAGCCGCTTGGACTTACTTCCACGAGCTCGCATAGATAGCGTGTCATTCGTTTCAGGCCATATGCCCGAATGGTGCGATTTATGATCTCATAGCGCTCGGAGGGCGTCAGCGTTTCTTCTTCTGCCGATCGAGCGCTTCGAGCTTTTTTAGCATGTCCACTTGAGCTTCAAGCAGTTTGATCTGGGCCTTAGCCCGTTTCAATTCTTCTTCGGCTGACAACTGACCAGCTGGCTTGCGCCCTGTACTGCCCTTACCGCGCCGCTCTGTAGCCAAACCTTCCTCACCGTACAGTTCGAAGGTTTCACGCCACCGTTTTAAGCTGTCCTTGGGCTTCTTATGACCAATAACGTCCAGGTCGAAGCCGGCACGAATAAAGATTTCTGAAGGTGTCTGCCCCTGCTTGTAGGCTTTCAGCGCCTCCAGCTTGAATGCAGGTGTGTATGTAATGGCCGCCTCGGTCACATGGTGTACGTTTGGATTCTCCTCCAGCTTCCTCATTTGCTCCTCGGTAAAGAGCACCCGTTTCAACTTCCCCATTCTCGTATCACTCCTCGTCACATACCTTGATTAAAACACAAATGACCCACAAGAAGTCACTTTTTTCAAAGTGTCCATCTTATGGGTCACAGTTCAACTCAACAGGCTGCTTTTATTGGTATCCCATCATCATACTCTCTATTTGAAATGGGGTCAGGATACGGTTTTATTTCTCCAGGCCGTAAAATTCATACAGCTGGTCAATCATCAGATTTGCCGCCAGAATCCCGCCGGCCGTGTTCCAAATGGCGTCATCGACCTTATGGGCTTGACCGTTCTTAACGACGTTCAGGTTTTTCCACAACGGATCGTTGACCCATTCCTGCTCGGTCTGGTTGGCGCCGCCGTCGCCGGTTTCGTACGTGAAGTAGAACAGTCTGTCGGCATCCACCTCAGGAAGCCGCTCCTTCGTGATCTCGTCCACGAAATTGTCCTTCGCGTTCTTCGTCATCTCGTTACGTGCGATGCCGATCTGATCGAAAATAACCCCCGAGAAGGTGTTCGTATGGTAAACGCGCGTCTTGCCGGCCATGAAACGCACCACAGAGACGGTCTCATCCAGCTTGCTTCCGGCTTTCTCCTTGAAATCCTGAATACGCTGGTCGTACGCTGAGAGAAGCTCTTCCCCTTCGCTTACCTTGTTCACTGCCTGTGCGTAGAGCTTGAAGTTGTTCTGCCATTCTCCGCGAAGATCCTCCGCAAATACCGTCGGCGCGATCGCTTTCAGCTGCTCATACACTTTCTCCTGACGCATTTTGTTGCCGATGATCAGGTCCGGCTGCAGTCCGGCAATCAGTTCAATGTTAGGCTGGCTCTCCTCGCCGACCACGGTAACGCCTTCCATCTGGTCTTTAATATGCGGATACCATGGGTCGCCTGTCCAGGACTTAACGGCGCCTACCGGCTTCACGCCCAGCGCGAGCAAGGCTTCCGTTCCTTCGTTCGTGAGGACGACCACTTTTTGCGGCGCGCCCTTGATCGTCTCGGTTCCCATCGCATGCACTACTTCGTACGAATCGCCGGATGCACCGGAGCCGTTATTCGCAGGAGCCGTTCCGCTTTCTCCGTTCGATGGCTGGCTTGCATTATTCTGCGTTCCATTCGATCCGCAGCCTGCGAGTATGACAACCATAATAAGCGCCAGCAAGCTCCATTTCAGCCCTCGGCCCGGTTTCTTAGCTGTTCCTTGTCCCATTCCTATCGTAATCCCCCTCATATCATTTCCGCTTTATTGAAAATCATTATCACTTACCGATTCAAAACTATAACGGTTTCCAGCAAAAATATCAATATATTTTTTGAGAATGATTATCAAGTTCATTGACAGATCGGCTCCCTTTCACCTAAAATTCATATGAACTTAATAATCCATGAAATTAAGAAAGTGAGTATATATGCGCTTACTCGGACTATTGATATCGCTGCTGGCGCTTGCCGCCGCGATGATGGGCAGCATCGCGTTCGGCGTAACGAACATTCCGCTAACGGAAGTATGGAACTCGTTCGCTCACTATAATGGCGGCAACGAGCATCTCATCATCCTGACCGCAAGGGTTCCCCGGGCCCTCATCGCAGCAGCCGTGGGGGCGAGCCTCGCAGTGGCAGGCGCGTTGATGCAGGTCATCACGCGCAACCCCATTGCATCGCCCAGTACGCTAGGCGTGAATGCCGGTGCAGCCTTCTTCATTATTATGGCCGCAGGCTGGCTCGGGGTTGACGGGCTGCAGGCATTTACCTTGGTGGCCCTGATCGGCGCCGCCGTCAGCGGGGGTATCGTATTCATGCTCGGCAGCATCGGCCGGGACGGCATGACTCCGGTCAAGATTACGCTGGCTGGGGCCTCTATGGCCGCATTCTTCCATTCCTTGACTCAAGGACTGATGCTCTCCGACGGTAAAATGTTCGACCAGGTGCTCATCTGGCTCGTCGGATCGGTTGCCGGGCGGGACTTGAACCAATTGAATGCCGTCTGGCCTTACATGGCGGCAGGCATGCTGATCGCCCTCCTGCTCGGGCGGCATCTGAACGCGCTCTCCATGGGCGATGATATTGCGCAAAGCCTTGGACAGAAGACCGCGCTCATCAAGCTGCTTGCTGCGGCCGCGGTCATTCTGCTGGCCGGCGGATCCGTTGCCGCCGCCGGACCGATTGCCTTCGTGGGCATTATTATTCCGCATATCGTGCGCTATTTTATAGGAAATGACTACAGATGGATCTTGCCCTACAGCGCCGTACTCGGCGCCGTCCTGCTGGTAACGGCCGATCTGGGCTCCAGGTACATCGCGATGCCGAAGGAAGTTCCTGTCGGCGTCATGACGGCAATCATCGGCGTGCCGTTCTTCGTGTACATTGCCAGGAAAGGAAGGCGAACATCATGAGCAAGCACCGCATCCTCCGCGCAGGAAGGGCCGGCATTTCATTCATGCTGGAGCGAAGAACGGTCTGGGTGTCCCTCATCCTGCTTGCCGTTTGCTTCATCGTCATTGTGGTTAGCACGGGCATGGGGAGCCAGCCCATATCGCCGCTGAACGTCATCAAAGCACTGGCGGGTAAAGCCCCTCCGATGGAACAGGTCATCGTGATGAAGCTCCGGCTGCCGCGGGTGATCATTGCCGTGCTGATCGGGGCGGCACTGGCCGTAGCCGGCGCCATCCTGCAGGGCGTGATCCGCAATCCGCTCGCCTCCCCTGACGTGATCGGCATGACGGAAGGCGCATCGCTCGGCGCGGTGCTGTTCATCTTCCTGTTCACCGGAACCGTATCGATTCACTGGATGCCGCTCTTCGCAATCCTCGGAGCCTTCCTCATTACCGGGCTGCTGTACGTGCTGGCCTGGAAAGGGGGCGTCTCGCCGCTCCGTCTCGTACTGATCGGCATCGGGGTATCCGCAGCGGTCAAATCGATCTCATATATGTTGATTATCTCCGGCCCGCTTCAGCTGGCCGATCGTTCTCTAACCTTCATGGCAGGCAGCATATACGGCATGTCCTGGGATAAGGACGTCATGACGCTGCTGCCATGGGTAGCGGTTCTTCTCCCGGTGACCTGGCTGCAGGCCCGCAATGTGAACATCCAGGCACTCGGGGACGATGTCGCCAGCAGCGCGGGCGCCCGTGTCCAGAAGCAGCGCCTGCTGCTGATCGGCTTAAGCGTGGCGCTTGCCGGGGCGGCTGTCTCCATCGGCGGTGCGATCGCCTTCATCGGCTTGATGGCCCCGCATATGGCCCGCAGGCTGGTCGGGCCTTCATTCGGCAGCCTGCTGCCCGTAAGCGCCTTGATCGGCGCGATCTTGCTGCTTGCAGCCGATCTGGTGGCACGGACGGCGTTTCTGCCGCGCGACGTTCCGGCCGGCGTATTCACCGCCGCCATCGGGGCGCCGTTCTTCCTCTATTTGCTGTATCGCAATCGGAATCGGTTTTAATACGAAAAAAAAGGAGCTGACATGATGAGTGCACTCGAAGCGAAGGGATTGAGCCTCTCCTATGGGGGCGACTACATCTTTGAAAATTTGGATTTGACCGTGCCGGTAGGTAAAATCACCGTGTTCATCGGCAGCAACGGCTGCGGCAAATCGACGCTGCTGCGCTCCATGGCCCGGCTGCTGAAGCCGCAGCGCGGCGCGGTTGTGCTCGACGGCGCAGATATCGCTGGCATGTCGACCAAGGATGTGGCCCGCAAGCTGGCCATCTTGCCCCAGGGGCCGACGGCTCCGGAAGGGCTGACGGTCCTGCAGCTTGTCAAGCAGGGACGCTACCCTTACCAGAGCTGGCTGCGCCAATGGTCGCCTGAAGACGAGAAGGCCGTCATGGCAGCTCTCGAATCGACCGGGCTAACCGGCCTTGCCGATCGTACGGTGGATTCGCTATCCGGAGGGCAGCGTCAGCGGGCCTGGATCGCGATGACGCTCGCGCAGGAGACGCCGCTGATTCTGCTGGATGAGCCTACGACGTATTTGGACCTGACGCACCAGATCGAAGTGCTGGATCTGTTGTACGAATTGAACGTGCAGGAACAGCGAACCATCGTCATGGTCCTGCATGATATCAACCTGGCCTGCCGTTACGCCGATCACATTGTCGCCATCCGGGACGGCAGCATCAAGGCGATGGGAAGACCGGAGGATATTATCTGCTCCGAGCTGATGCAGACGGTGTTCCAGCTGCCGTGCGAGATTATTCCAGACCCGCTGTACGGGACGCCGATGTGCGTTCCGCATGGAAAGGGCCTCCGCCGGACGCAAGCCGCCTCGTCCTCTCCAGAGGAGACGGAACGGCTCCGAGAGCTGACAACCGCATAGCAACCGAATGCACGGGGCTGTATTCCTCACCGAAGTCGTGAAGGTGAAGGGAAACAGCCCTTCTTTATAGAAATATCACACATCATCCATTTTAAAATATACAAAGGTGGCGTATAGGTTGAAGAAGCTTCTCATCACGCCGGCCCGGATGCTCGGAGCAGGCCTTGCCGCCGGCAGCCTTCTTGGGATATACCTTAAGCTCATCGAGCATTTCACTTCATTCAACGTGTATACGCTGCTGCTGAACGTGGATTATATCCCCGGCCTGAAGCATCTGGAGCTGTCGGAAGGGGCTGAGTTTCTGCTCCACCTTGCCATCTCTGTCCTGCTTAGCGCCGTATTGGGCGTGATTCTGCGCAAGAAAGCCTGGCCGCATGGCCGGGCCTTCACCTTTGTCGCAGCCGCCTGCACTGGTGTGGGCCTTCTGTTGTACCCGACAACGGCGCTGTCTGATCGTACGCCGGAGCTTACCGACCCGGTCTCCCTCCTGCTGTGGCTATCCGGCCACTTGCTGTATGGGGCTGCATTGGGGAGGCTACTGGTGGGTGCCGGGCACGCATGCGATTGGAGTAAGCAACGCGAATAAGCCGCCCCGAACCGGGACGGCTTCTCTATAATTTCCGTAAGACTGGATTAACGCCCTACGGACAAATCCTGATTGTCCTCATGACTTTCTTCTGCATCCTCGGAGTCCAGCTGGTCACCGGATGCTGCTATCCCATCCATAAAATCTTGAATCTGTCCGCTGTTGCGGGTCAGGGTTGCTACGGCAACCTCATGCTTCTTCGCAATGTCGGACTTCGTCACGGAGATGTTAAGCAGTGAAGTCGCAATATATTCTAATGCACTGGCGTATCCGCCTGGCTTGCGGTACTTCGGATTGGCTTCCCTGGAGAAGTTATTCCAGACGATCAGCAGGCTGAATACTTGAAACAGCTCCTCCTCGCTCTTAAGCTCGTAATCCCGGCAAATCTGCGGAAATAACGACTCGGCGAGCTCACGGTGCTCGTCCGCATTCCAATCCATCCAATCCAGCCTATCGTGAATCATCTGGCGCAGCTGGTCAGCCTTTTGCTGTGGTACGGATGCTGCTCGGGTACCAGGGAACGGAATGACCTTACCTTGGATCGTGCGTTGATCCTTCTCAAGACAACATCTTTTGTACTTATTTCCGCTTCCGCAGTGACATAGATCGTTTCTTCCTAGCTTTTTCATTTCCTAGCTCCTATTTAGATGATTTCTTCTATTATACATGGAAAAGCTCGAAAAGCGCACCTCTGCCTGTAAAATGCTCATGCAGGCTTCCCGATCCTCCCCAGATTCCTCTCCTAACAGGGCAGTTCTTGTACGCTCAGAGACGAATGGCCGGGGCGAATAGCAAAAAAAACGCGGGTTGCTTCGTGGAAAGCCGCGCTCTATTTTATTATTCTATAATATTTCATTTTATGCAAGTAAGAAGTAACAAATTTGTAAAAACTTATCCCTTCCCATGATTTACATACTCCATTTAGGAGCTTGGAGCCTTGGTTATGTTATATAAAGAAAACCGAAGCCAGCCCCTATGACGGAGACTGCTTCGGCTTCGATGCTTGACCCGTTAGTAACCGAGCGCGGTTTTCGCTTCCTTCCACTTCGCGTTCAGCTTGTCGAACGCTGCCTGCAGATCCTCGGCCACGACATATTCCTGCACGTAATCACCGGTGCCGATGCCGATCTGCGCTTTATTCGCAATCTCGTTAAACTTCGGATCGGTCGCCTCACTCTCGATGAGGGTCGGATTAAACGACTGGAATTCTGCCAGCTGCGGAATGGTGGACTCGGCCGTCTTGATAATCGGCATGAAGCCCGAATCTTCCACGTAGCCGGATTCCTTCACGAAAAATTCCACCCAAGCGGTCGCCAGCTCCTTGTTCTGGCTGTCCTTGCTGACTGCAACGAAGTAGTCCGAACCGAGCGGTGCATTATACTTGCCGCTGTTGTCGTAAGGGAGCGGGAAGAAGCCAATGTCCTCCGAAGCGGCGCCTGCGCCGATCACCTGCGGAATGACCCAGTTGCCAAGGAAATACATCCCGGCTTTGCCCGCAGCCATTTCCCCCTTCGAAATCTCCCAGTTATTCGTGTACAGATCCTTCTCTACCCACTCCTTCTGCACGAAGGTACGTGCAATCTGGGCCAGCGTGCCCCATGCATTATCAACCTGGAACGGAGCTTCCTCCGATACCAGCTTCGAGTGGTACTGCGGATCGCCTGCCACATACCATGCCGAGTTGTCGGCCCAGTTGCCCATCGTCCACTGAGCGCCGAAGTTCATGTAGAGCGGAATGATATCGGCAGCCTTCAGCTTCTCGGCCGCGGCATAAAGCTCATCCAGCGTCCCAGGAACCTTGTCGATTCCTGCAGCCTCGAACGCTTTTTTGTTATACACGATCCCTTGCGTATTAACACCGGTCGAAATCCCGTAACGCTTGCCTTCGAACAGCGTATTGTCCGCGAAATACACGTTTTCGAACATCGCATCCGGCAGCGGTTCAAAATATTTCGGGTACTCCGAGGTTGCAAGGCCGGTCGGAATCATGAGCACGTCACCGGCTTCTCCGGTCGTCAAGCGAACCTGGATATCCTGGGCGTAGTTCGTCAAGCCTTCGAATTCGATTTCGGCCTTCGGGTACTTGGCTTTAAAAGCCTCCTCGTACTTATCGAGCGTTCCGTCGTTCACAAGATCCGTACGGTGCGTCAGCACCTTCAGCTTGCCGCCAAGCTCGGTCTCTCCCTCGGTGCCGGCCGTTTCGCTGCCCGTGCTCGCACCAGGCGTCGTGCCCGCATCGTTCGCTTTGTTTCCTCCGCAGGCGGCCAATATGGATGATACGGTGAATAACAGAAGCAGCAGCATCGTCAGTCTGTTCTTCATTTGTCGTCTTCCCCCTGTACTTTGAAATGATCCGGCGTGTCCCATACCGGGAATGCCGATATTGTTATCGCTTACAACTCAAATATTAATAGCTAACAGGAACAAAACAAATGAAGTGCATTTGTTTTTATTGTCATAAATTATGCTAACCTATGATTTTTTTGTTAGGTCGGAGTCGGTCGATGGCCGACGCCAATGCCTCTTCTCAAGCAAATACCGCACCGCATGCGCCGAAAGCTGCATGCGATGCGGTTCACTTCACAAAGCAATAAACCTATTTAAAACATATGTGTTATCGCGCGTCGGAACTCTCGCCGGCTTCCAATGCATGGGAGCCGCTTGCATAAAAGCGCCGCACCGTTTCGGCTGCGCGTTTGCCGTACATGCAATAATCGTCGTTCTCCGAAGCCTCCTGTGCGTCGTACAGCCGGGCCGGCCAGTCCCACAGCATATATCCCTGCATCCAGTCCCGCTGCGCGCATGCAGCGAACATCGCTTCATAGTACCGCTCCTGCTCCGCCTCGGACGGCCCGCCCGGCAGCGACCAGTCATTCGGCCGGGCCGCGGAGCCTTCGCGGCTCGGGCATCCGGCTTCCATGAAGAAGAATGGCTTGTTCCACTTTTTCACCGTGCCTTCGATTCGGTTCAGCTGCGCCTCCCATTGATCGATCGGATAATAGCCGCTCGACGAGATGATATCGACCGCATCCCACCAGGTCAGGCGATCCTCCTGGTACTTATCGCAATTATAGGTAATCAAGCCTCCATATACCAACCGGACATCCGCAATCAGGCTCCGCCATTCGGCCTCGCGCTTATCGGCCTGTACCATCTCGCAGCCGATGCACAGCATTTCGCAGCCCTCTTCTTCGGCGATCACAGCATAGTGGCGGATGAACTCCCCGTAGGAACGGAACCATTCCGCCCAGCTTGGCTCGCCGGGCACCTCTTCATCGAAGAAGCTGATATGCGCCCGCCACGTACCGTTGCCAACGTTGACGACCGGCTTCAAGCACACCTTCAGGCCAAGCTGCTTCGCCTTGCGGATCGCCCATCTGACCTCGTCATCCGTCACCGTCGGCTCCTCGCGAAACGGAATCTCCGTCGACTGCGGCGTTGCTTGCACGGCGGAAAGCGCAAGCGCCGTCCAGTTCACGTTCATCTCCGCCATGCGCTCCATGGAGAACTCCGCTTCGGGTCCGCTCCAGGTGCCCCGGATGCCGGTCCACCCCCATGTCATGCCATTAACATATTCCGGCCAAACTTTGTTTGTATTCATATTGGCACTCTCACTCTCCGTTATGTTGTATTGATCTCTTTACCAGGCTCCGGCAAGCAGGGCATAGGCCGATAACAGCGGGCTGCTTTTCCTCGCTTTGGACAGCGGTTGGCTTGTTGGGAACCTTAGCGTTAGCCTGCGGGCCTGTTGGGGACTTTGCGTTAGCCTAACGAGCCCGTCGAACCCTATACCTATACGTCACATCGGCCCGTCGAACCCTGTGCACCTATCCGTCACATCGCGCCCTCCGAGCCCTTTTTGATCCGTCACCGTCAGCGTCCCCCTAATTACTTGACCGCCCCGTTCGTCACGCCTGCAAAAATATACCGCTGCATGAACAAGAAGAGCACCACCGTCGGAATAAAGATGATCAGTATCCCCGCTGAAATGACATTCAGCTGCGCCGCGTTCGGACCGATGAACGAATAGATCGCGGTGGATACCACCTTCAGATCCTGCTTCGGCATGTACAGATACGGCGTGTAGAAATCGTTATATATCGAAATGCTCTTCAGAATGATCAGTGTGGCCGTAGCCGGTGCAAGCAGCGGGAAGATGATGGAGCGATAGATTTTGAACAGGGATGCTCCCTCGATCATGGCACTCTCGTCAAGATCCTTAGGAATGCTGTTGACGAATTGAAGATAAATGACGATCTGGAGCACGTCCGCGCCCAAATAGAGCAGAATCGGCGCAAGCATCGTATTGTAGGCGCCCAGGCTTTGGATCACGCTGAACGTTGCCACCTGGGTCGTGACCATCGGGATAACCTGCGCCACAAGGTACATGCCCATGATCGCCTTCTTCAGCTTGAAATCAAAGCGTCCCACCGCATAGGCAACCATCGTTCCAAGCACGATGTTCCCTGCCACGGAAATGGCCAGAATGATCAAAATATTGCGGAAGCCAAGGCCCAGATCGCCGATGTCGATCACCCGCTTGAAGTTTTCCAGGTTGAAGAAATTGTCCGGCAGCGCAAGACCCGATTGATAATACTCCACCTGGGTCTTGAAGGCTCCCACCGCGATCGAGTAGATCGGGAAGAAGACAACGAACAGCGCAACCGCCAGCGTATAATAATTAAAAATCGTCATTGCGATGGATCGTTCCCGCTTCATTCGCTTCTCCCCTCTCTAAACAACAGCTTCCGCTGAATGACGATAAACAGCAGCACCATGATGAGCAGCACGACCGCCATGGCCGAGGCCAGGCCGAAGTTCTGGTACTTAAACGCCGTATTCACCGTATGGATGACAAAGGTTGACGTATCGTTCGCGCCCAGCATCATGACAAACGGAATATCGAATGCCTCAAGCGCGCCTGTCAGAGTCAGGATAAGCATCAGCTCCAGTACGCCGCGGATGCTTGGCAGGGTAATGTAGCGGAACTTCTGCCAGCCCGACGCGCCATCGATGGAAGCGGCCTCATAAAGATCGCCTGGAATGGACTGCAGCGCACCGATGAAGATCACCATGTTCAGCCCCATGTATTTCCACATGGAGATGAATGCCAGCGCGAAATTCACGATCCGCTTGTCGCCGAGCCAGCTCTGCTGCCAAGAATCCAGCCCGAGCGCGCCAAGGAGCGTGTTCAGCGAGCCGTATTCCATGTGGTACACGTTCTTGAACATGATTACCGTCGCGACGCTGTGCAGCACATACGGCAGAAACAGAGCCACGCGAAAGCCGTTTCTCCCCTTCAGCTTCCCGGTCAGAATGACCGCGAAATACAGGGCAAAGACGACCTGCACCAGGCCGCCGCCCAAATAGTACAGATTGTTCTTCAACGTACTGAACACTTCAGGCTTCGTAAATATTTCCACATAATTATCCAGTCCGATGAAATTCATATCCCAGCCGAGGCCGGTCCAATCCGTCAAGCTGTAATACAGCAGGGAAATCGCCGGATAATACGAGAAGGTCAGAGACAGGATAACGGGAATGATGAGGAACCCGAACAGAATAAGATAGCGCTGTGTTTTATAACTGAAATTGAACAAGCTCCCTTCCTCGCTTTCTGCTTGAAATGGTACCGATTTCATAATTATAAAAGACAGCATGCTGAAAAATAATAGATTCGGTTTCGTTTTATTGTCCTCATTTTAGATAACAATCACCTAACAAAGTCCCGGTATTCCTTCGGCGTTTTCCCCGTCATCTTCTTGAACACCTTCGTAAAATAAGCCGGGTCGGGGTAACCTACCTGTTCACCGACCTTATACGTCTTCAGGCCGCGATCCTCCTTCAGCAGCCGCTTCGCCAGTGCGATCCGCTCGCTGATGATATAATCCGTGATCGTTTCTCCCGTCTCGGTCTTGAACAGCTTGCTTAAATAGCTTGGCGTTAAATAAACGAGATCGGCCAAATGCTGAAGCTCGAGCTCTTCGGTAAAATGCTGCTGGATATAAGCTTTGACCGTTTCAACGGCACGGTGCTCGCTCTTCATCTGCTCCAGATGACCCACCAGCTTCTCTATCGCGGCCTTCAGCGCAGCGGCAAAAGCCCGCCAATCCTCGAACCGCCCCGGATCATGGGGCCATTGCACCTCATCCTTGGAGATCCCGCGGTGCTCCAGCTCCTCCGAGCCATGGGCCGCGATCGCTGCGCACGCTTCTTTAAGCTCCGCCCACCCGGCTGCCAACGGTGCAACCTCATCCAGCCAGGCGCCGGCCAAATCCGGCAGTCGGGCATAATCGCCCCCGTGCAGAGCCGGAAACAGCTGCTTGTCCAGCAGCCGCACCAGGCGGTAGCGCTCCTCCGGCTTCCTCCGCGCCCCATGCCCGTCTCCCTGGGCCCCGCATACGCGCCGCTCCCGGCTGTACCACGCCTGCTCCAGCGAGCGCAGCGCTTCCTCGTAGGCTTGCGGCAGCCACTGGCTGCCGGAGAATACGCCGCTGATGCCTGCTTTGGCTGCGGTTCCGGCAGGCAGCTGCTGCAGCAGCATCACCGAGCGTTCCCTGGCTATGCCGGCATGCTCGATGGGCCTCACCGGCAGGATCACGGCCCTTCGGCCGTCGATGCAGCCCACGATTCGTCGCTCCTCCCCCCACTCGGTCGTCAGACGCTCCAGCGCGGCCGGCGTCACCTCCGAGGAAGCCTGAAGCAGCAGTATGGCATAATAGCCCCGGAACAAGGGCTGGCGGTCCAGTCTTGCGCACACCTCTTCGAAGAGATGCTCCGGCACCCTGTTCTCACCCGGACCCAGCAGGAAGCTCACCAGATCATCCGATTCGAGTCTTCGTTCGCTTCGCTCCTTCTGCACCATCTCAAGCACGTTGGCAAGCAGCTGATGCAGCTCCTTGATGTTGACCGGCTTCAGCAAATATTCCACGGCGCCCTGGCGCATGGCCGTCCGGGCGTACTCAAAATCGTTATATCCGCTCAGCACGGCGATTTTCGTGCCGCTCGCGAGCTCCCGCACGCGGGCCATCAGCTGGAGGCCGTCCATCTGCGGCATTTTGACATCGGTAATGACAAGGTCCGGCTGCAGCTCATGCATTCGGTCGAGCAGCTCCTGGCCGCTAGCGAACGTCCCCACGACACGGTAGGGCTCGCCCGCGTCCCGAATCAGCTTGCCCAGCCCCAGCCGAATTCGCTCCTCGTCATCCACCACAGCTATCGTAAGCATCCTCAACCAACTCCTGTTTTTAAATATTGCTCTGTATCGTCACTTGGAATCGTAATGCGGACCGTCGTTCCGAGCTCCTCCTCGCTCTGAACGGCAAGCCCGTAAGCTCTGCCATATCGCAGCTGCAGGCGTTCGTGAACGTTGCGCAGACCGATTCCCCGCCCTTCCGCGGCCTGCGGCTGCTCCTCCTCCAACGCTCGGCGCAGCCTCGAAAGAGCTGCCGGCGGCATACCTAGGCCGTCATCCGCTACGGTGAAGATATGATGATTCCCCTCGCGTTCATGGGTAATCGTCAGATGCAGGACGGCTTTCGTTTCATCGAAGCCATGATTGACGGCGTTCTCAATGATGGGCTGGAACAGCAGCTTCATGACCCGGATAGAGTGAACGGCTTCCTCTTCCGGCAGCGAAAGCACGAAACGATCTCCATATCGGTAATTCAGCAGCTCGATATAGGCTTTAATATGTGCCCACTCCTGCCTCGCTTCGACGATTTCGCTGCCGGCGTGAATGCTGTACCGCAGCTGCTGCCCCAGCAGCTGGACCATCTCCCCCACCTCAGCATCATCATGAAGCACGGCCGTCATCCGGATCGTCTCAAGCGTATTGTAAATAAAATGCGGGTTGATCTGGTGCTGCAGGCTCTCCAGCTGAGCTTCCTTCTTCCGCGCCTCCATCGCGTAGATATCGTCGATCAGCTGCTTGATCCGGGCCATCATGCGGTTGAAGGAAATCCCGATCAAACCCGCTTCATCCCGCCTGCGGACCGGAAATACGACATCCAGGTTGCCGGTCTGCACCTGCTTCATATGCTGGACAATGGATCTCAGCGGCCGCATCAGTGCATAGATAAGGACGAGCGAGATCATGAGCGCAAATCCGGTGACGCCTACGGCGGCGGCAATGGTGATCCGGCGGGTATCGAAAGCCTCCTTCATCAGCGGCTGCTCCGGTACCGTTATCAGGATCAGCCATCCCGTCTTCTCGGATTTGTTGTACACGACGAGCTGGGACTCGCCCTCAATCGTCATGCGGAAGCTCCCCTCCCTTCCGGTAACCTGTGCCAGTGCCGCATGCTCGTTCATGCTGCGCGCCAAGTATTTTTTCTCGCTGTCGTAGATGACGGTTCCGTTATCATCCAAAATAAAGGTCTTTCCGCGGGTCGTATCCTCAAGGTCGGTCACGATATTCTCGATCACGCCGATGTTTGCATCGACCGCAATCGTCCCGATGGAGTGATATGACTTGTCGATGATGTCGCGGACGACCGTGAACATATACTGCTTGCTTCCGGCAGGAACCGCAATCTCCTGCGTGCTGACCAGCACGGGCCGGCCGTTCGCCGCCGTGGCGAGCTTCCTCCAGCCCTCGTAATACTGCTGCAGATTCGAGCGGCTGCCGCCGCTTTTGACCACGAAATACGGGTTGCCGTAAAGATCGAACAGATATACATTGCTGGTGCCTTCCTTGATATTGTTCATGAAATAAATGCTGCGCTCGACCTTCCGCGTAATCTGCAGCTTGACCTCGCTCTCGTTCGGGCGGTCCTCTGCCATAGAGGGCCCCCCCTCTTCGTAATACCGGTTCGACATGTCCAGCCCTGATTGAATTTCATTCAAATACGAAGGGATGATGGAAATCTTCATCATGTCATTCACGTAATCGTCCAGCTTGCCCATCATCTTGCTCGACAGCTGGGAGACGTAGGCCACGGTATTCTTTTCGATCGAAGCCGTATAACGCTCCGCCGCAAAATACGTAATGAGCCCCATCGGCAGCATAATCAGAAATAAAAATACGACAGACAGCTTGCGGTCCAGCCGGCCGGCCGGCCGCTCTCTCCATAGCTGCGCAATACGGCGGAAGCCTGTCACATCAGTCAACCTTCCTTGCATAAGCTGTCGAATTCCGGATGACGAAATCCCCGGCCAGCAGTATTTTCTCCAGCGGGCTGTCCGGCTGCTCCACGCGTCTTAGCAAGCTCTCCACCGCCCGCTGGCCGAGCGCCTCCTTATGCACATGGATCGTGCTTAACGACGGGGACGAGCACACCGCATCCTCGATGTTATCGAAGCCGGTAACCGAGCATTGTTCCGGTACCGCTACATCCATTCTTCCGAGTACGGTCATGACGCAAATGGCAATGGAGTCGTTCGCGCATACGAAGGCTGTCGGCAGCTCATCCATCCTCCCTAAAATTCCTTCCAGCGCCTCGGTCAACTCGGATCGGTTCTCGCCCTCAAGACGAAGCAGCTCCTCGTTCTGGCCCAGCGGTATCCCATGCTCTTCCAGAATGGCCCGATATCCCTGATAGCGGTCCGCGAAGCTTCTCGAGAAGCGGATGTTGCCGACGAACTGCAGCTTCCGGTGGCCGCAGCCGATCAGGTAGCTGGCTGCCCTGCGAATACATTCCACATTATTCATGAACAGCGCATCCGACGGGATCAGCGGGTCTTCATGGTCAATGAGCACGAACGGAATGCCGAGGCTGCGGATTTCAAGCAGCAGCTGCGACGAGATGAAGCCCACGCCGATGATGCCCTTGACGCCGGCGGGATTGATGAGATTGGCGAAGCTGTCCTTGAACTGGTCGGTCACGATCACCATCCCCATATCTCTGCGCTCAAGCTCGATCGTTATCCCGTCGATGATGCGCCCCCAATACATCGAGTCGCGGGTCTGATAGCGGACGTTCGGGACGAGCACGATGACGGTTTCGCGCGCAGCTGTCTGGCTGCCCGCCGCCTCGCTCTTCCGGCTTCCGTTTTTTGGCGCTTTGTTCGCGAAATACCCGAGCTGCGTCGCCACGCTCACAATGCGCTCCCGCGTTTCCAGGCTGACGCCGGGCTTACCTGAAAGCGCTTTAGAAACCGCGAACTTTGAAAGGCCGAGATGATCGGCAATTTGCTGCATCGTTACTTTGCCTGCCATGTAAACAGCACCTCCTTTATCTATCGTCGATATGTTAGTTTGTTGTTATCATAACATTACAATAATTAGGAAAACAATCCCGATTTTATCCTCTGCTTTGTGGTAGATAACCTGCGGTGGTGAACGTGCGGTCGAGCTTGCGGCTAGTGACATGCGTTGAGGTTTAAACGGAGATCCTATAGTGGTGATTGCGATGGAGGATCTGCGATGGAGGATCTGCGATGGAGGATCTGCGATGGAGGATCTGCGATGGAGGATCTGCGATGGAGGATCTGCGATGGAGGATCTGGGTTGGAGATTAATGCGGAGAACGCGCGGCGGCCCTTCCGCAAAGGAGAAGCGGTCGAGCTTACAGTGAAGGATTTGTGGTCGACCTACAATCGAGGACTCTGCCATGGTGCTTAAAGTGAGAACCTGCAGTGGTGCTTGCGCAGAGGAGCAGCGGTAGAGTCTACAAGCGAGGCCTGTGTGGAGCTTAGCAAAATAAAAAACGGCACAGGAATGATTCCCGTGCCGTCTTGTTCCCAGCCGCTATTCAGCGGTAATTTATTGAACGGATCGGCCATTGCCGGTCCGATGCTTGCTTTATCGGCTTATCGCTTGCCGGATGACCGGCAGCAGACCGTCTGCGATCCGCTGAAAGCCCAGATCCGTCGGATGAACGCCGTCCACCATCGCCTCGCCCGGGTCGTCGCCGAGCAGATTCGACCCGTCCACGAACACAATATGCCGGTCCCCGGCCTTATTCCGCTTCGCGACAAGCTCCGACTGGAACTTCAGCCTGGCGAGCCGCCCTTCCCGGATCTCCGGCTTGAAGGACTCCGCTCCATGCGGAATCCGCGATACGAGAATGATCGGCACATCCGGATGCGCTTCCCGGTAGGTCTCAATGAAAATCGGCAAGGTTCGCCTGTACTCCTCCGTACCTCCGCAGTTCGCTTCATAATCGATAACGAAGCATGCAGGATCCGAAATCTGCGAGGCAAGCATTGCCAGCTCCGGCTCGCCTCTTCCATTGCCGGAGAAGCCAAGGTTTATAAACTCCAGATGGATATGCCTGCTAAGAATATTGGTATAGGACATGCCGGGCCTCGACGCACACCCGCCCTGGGTGATGGAAGTGCCGTACAGGATCACCCTTTTGCTTGACTCGTACGGCTCCGGCCCCCACACCTTCGCACCTGGTTCCAGTCCGATCCACAGCTCCCGTACTCCCTGATATAAAGGCATGTTCAGCATAAAGGAGCGCTCCTCGGCGTCCGCGCAGGTGAACAGGCTGCTCTCGTATTCATCCTGACCGGCCTTGAAGCTTGCCGTTCCCGCATGGAGCCAGCGCCCCGGGCCTCCGATATAAGCATCCATGCCGCACTCTCCCGTCGGCGGCATATGGTACATGCCGGAGCCTGACGTTAAGCGGACGCGCACCGATACGGTGCGCGAATCCGTTCGGAACCGGATCTGGCCGCCTGAGGTGCAGTTCGCCAAGGCATCCACTTCCGGGCGGACCGGTACGTCCGGCACTGCCGGCAATCTCCGGTACAGTCGCTCAGCCGGAAACCAGCCGAATCCGGCTACGTGAAACGGCTCCTCCAGCGGAGAGTGCCACTGCAGGCCGTCCGGGAGCGGGCCGTCGATGCTCATATTGCGGTCCAATTGATGCAGAGGGCTGGATGTAAGCTTCTCGCTATCACTTCCCACGCGGCTTACCCCCTGTCCCAGGCGGTGACCAGCTCTTCTTTGCGTTCCTTCAGCAGCTCTTCCTTATCGTCCCGATAGAACAGATTGTAGGTATCGAACGGGATCATCCGCCCGTCGGGATGGACGATGTGCACGCATGATTTTTTGACCGAGCGGACATCGAAGTTATGGGCATCGAGGAACTGCATGATAATGACGCGGAACACGTTATCATAAGTAATCTGCTCCGGCACGGCCGCCAAAGGAAGGCAGCAAAGCAGGCTCTTCAAGGACAGCGCCGAAGACTGCGGGGAATGCCCGGTAGAGAGCAGCTCGAACATTTTGCCGCGGATGACCGGATCCTGCTCAAATACGATCGTATTGCTGTCGCCCTCAAGCAGAATATTCGGATCGATCATCCCTGTCAGAGGCAGCACCTCCCCGCCCAGCTTGAGCGCGTAGCCCATCGCCAGGCAGTCCGGGTGGCAAGGCACCGGCAGAATATCCGCCTCTTGGAACACTCCGGACTGATCGATGATCATTCTGCGCACTTCGCTTACCGTAAGCCGGTCCGTCGACGGATCATAGCCCTCCAGGCGGCCGGCAGCCTGAATCGGCTGAATCGTCACGCCGCGCACAGCCCGCTGCTTGATCCCATACTGGATAATGTCGCCGATTTCGCCGTCATTGAGCCCTTTCTTCAGCGTTACCACGAGCGTAGTGGAGATGTTGAATTCATTCAAGCGATCGATGGCCTGCTGGCGGATGCGTCTGAGATCAGCTCCTCTCAGCTCCTTCA
Source organism: Paenibacillus ihbetae (assembly GCF_002741055.1). Taxonomy (NCBI): domain Bacteria; kingdom Bacillati; phylum Bacillota; class Bacilli; order Caryophanales; family Paenibacillaceae; genus Paenibacillus; species Paenibacillus ihbetae. Next base: position 2,045,197 of record NZ_CP016809.1, read on the forward strand.
ATACATGGGCTTCAAAGCTGTCGAACTGCAAATAAATCTCGAATCCGGGCATATATTCCGACAGCCGCCGGGCAAACTCGGCATCTTGAGCAATACGGATGCCGTTGGTGTTCACCATAATGTGTTTGATAGGTCGGCTCTTGCACATATCCAGGATTTCGAAGAAATTCGGGTGCGTCGTCGGTTCCCCGCCGCTGATCTGCACGATATCGGGCTCGCCTTCATTCTCAACGATCCGGTCGAGCATGAACTCGATCTGTTCAAGCGAACGGTAGGAGGTACGGTGCGGCGATGATTCCGCGAAGCAGATCGGGCACTGCAAATTGCAGTGGTCCGTAATCTCGAGGAGGGTCAAGCAGCTGTGCTGCTCATGATCGGGGCATAAACCGCAGTCGTAAGGACAGCCGTAACGAATCGGCGTGTTCCACTTCAGCGGCATTTCGGAGGGTTTAATAAACTTCCGCGTCTGGTGGTAATAATCAACCTCTGTTGAGATCAGCACTTTCTCAGGGCCGTGAACAAGGCAGCGCTTGACCATATAGATCTTGCCGTTCTCCTCAATGATCTTGGCTTCGACTTTACGGTAACAGGTCGTGCAAATGCTATTCGTCAGTTCATGATACAGATAAGGCCGATTCGGCATAATGTAACGCTCCTTTATCTTGATCAGCTTGGAAGATGGGACTCCGGGATCGACCGGCGAAGCTTGCTCTTGCCGCCGATGAGCCAGGCGTAGTAAATCAGGCCGGCAATGCAGGCCAGCTGGATATTGTTCAGCCCCAGGTAGGGGTGCGGCGTCGGCTTGATCCATTCGATCCCTAAACGGAACAGCAGGTACCCGGCCATGAACCATTGGAACATCCGGCCCGATACATAACCTTCACCGGGGGAGTGGCTGCGGCTCTGGCGGTACAGCGGGATGAGCAGCAGTGCCAGGATGATCAGGAAAACAATCTCGTACAGCTGAGTCGGATGGCGAAGGACGCCATCGCCGAAATCCACGCCCGTCACCCAGGACGTCGCCGTGCCGTACGTATGGTCGTCGAGACCGGTCAGAAAGCAGCCGACCCGGCCCAGCCCCATGCCCAGGATAAGCGGGTATACGAAATCATCCCCGGTGGAATGCTTCCAGCCCACCCAGCGCTTCGTCAGCTCCACCCCGATCAGGCCCCCTAAGAGACCTCCCACAATCGTTTTCCCGCCCCACAGCAAATGGAACTGGCTCAGCTGCTCCCAAGTGGCGGCCGGATCCTCCAGCCAAAACAGCAGCTTGGAGCCTATGGCCGCGCCCGCGATCGTTCCAGCCAAAATCTGCAGGCTCATCAGCTTGGTCATGCCGCTGGGCCGCCGGGTCCACAAATAGACGCGAAAGCCAATAAAGTAGGCGAGTGCTTCAAACAGCACATGCGGATGAATCCGCCAGGAACCTAGGTATATATAAACGGGAAATTCCATCTGCCCACTCCTTGATTTACAAACTTAAACATATAATTCATGGCTCTAATAGGAAAACAGCATGGCGCCGCAAATCGCGAGCAGCAGCACCGCCAATCCGCCGAGAATGGCAAGCAGGGACACAATGACGCTCCAAAACGCGCTCTTGGGCCGGTGCGGCGTATGCGGAGCGTAGCCGATTTCGCCGCAGCGGTAGCGGCAGCAGCCGTTGTCCAGGTTATAGCAATCGTTACATATCGGTTTCCCGCAGCGCCTGCATTGACCGATGGCCGGCGCTTCCGGATGGTTCATGCAGCGGTAAACGTCCATCCTTTCACCTCACTTGGAATTCTATCCTTGTATTTCCTTATTGTACCCTCTCCCGGGCCGGTTGGCTACGGTTCGATATCTGGAGCTGCCTTGAATGCCGACGGGCATAAGGAAAGCAAGCCCCCGGACCAGCATACGAAAGGGTCCGGGGGCTTGCCATCCATTCTTCATTTGTCTTATATCACAACGGATTCCCTGCATGGAATGCTATGGTGCTGCAGGCTGCGACGCTGTTTTACTTTAAATCACTTTAAGTCCTCCCACCGGGCCCACATCTCCCTCGGGTTCAGCTCGTACGCGCCATTGTCCCGGTACATGAAGTGGTGCATGATGAATTCCCGGCGGATCGTCGCAAAGTCCTCATGGAATCCGGAAATGAACTCGTTGATCTCCTTCTCGCTGTACTTTCGTCCATTTTCCAGCATGGATACGATATGCGTCAGCACGATAAGCTTCTTCTTCAGCTGGGCCGGAATGCTCTTCAGCCTCCCGTCTTGCGTGAAGAAGTTCTTAATCACCGATTCCCGCAGCTGCTGATCCGCATCCAGGTTGCGTTCGGCTGTGCGCTCCGGGCTCACGCGCTGATAGATCAGATTCTCCGTTGCCGACGCGCTGTTCTTAATGAAATAATGATTGAGTGAAAAATAAATCGTATTCTTGTCCCGGCGCTCTTTAATGAGGCTCGCTTCCCGCAGCTTGGCGGCATGATGCGTAATCGTTGCCGGCGTAACGCCGATCTTCTCCGCCAGGACCTGACCGTTCAATTCCCCTTCGGCGAGCAGGATGAGAATTTTAATACGCGTTGGATCCGCAAGCGCTTTATGATAATTGACCACCTTGTCCAGTTGCATTGTCCGGGTCCCTCCAATCGGTCCGTTTAATCACCATCTAATTTAATATTCATCTAATTAAATATTAAACGAATAGTGCGGAAAAGTAAATCTCATACGAAATTTTTAGGAAATATGTAACAAACCTGCAGTCCAGTGCGACTCATTTATGAGAAAGCAGGTTGCCTCAACATCAGCCAAAATCTTCATCTAACAGTTTGCCCCCTCCCCATAACTGCTTATGAACCGAACAAATGAAAAAGCCCGATTCCTTCTAAAATAAGGAGCGGGCTTTTCAAGTTAGTCTTTTCAGGGCGGCCTTTTCAACGATTGCCTCTTCAAAAGGCGACTCTAACCGCTAGCTAAGAGCCTGTCTTCAAACTTCTAGATTACGGCAGCGTCCACCCTGGCCGGGTCGGCGTTCTGGCATCGCTTGCATACCTTCAGCGCCGTGCCGTCCGATTTGTTCGCGGTATAGAGCAGCTTGATGCGCTTCGTGCTGCATACCGGACATGTGCTGCGGCCCCGGGAAGGCGTGTTCCACAGGGCACGGCCCCGTTTCGTTTTAGCCATGTTTCATATCTCCTTTATGCATATCTCTCTATTGTTCTTTCGAACCTGTACACGAGCAGCTTCCTCTGCTGCGATTCCACCCGGTTATACGAAGCGTCATCTTGGGAATACAAGCCGGTATGCATGTTCAACTCCATTATATAGACCGCCCTACTTCAAAATATAGGGAATAAACGCCTCTAAAACCTTTTTTACATACATCGCATTGAGGTTCGAGCCTCACCTGCCTCAGGAATAATGATTGACCATTGACTCTTACCTTACAGGAGACCGCAATATAGGTTCCAGCAATGATTCTGTAAGGAGGAATAATACCATGCCAAGCTCGATCCGTATGCTTCAAAACGGCTTTGTCCGTGCAATCTTGATATCGAATGTATGCTCCCAGCTCGGCATATGGATCCGGAATTTCGCGGTTCTGCTGTATGTCATGAACATGACGGACGGGGATGCCTTTGCCATCTCCATGATTTCCGTCGCGGAATATGGACCGATTTTTCTATTTTCATTCATTGGAGGTGTATTCGCAGACCGTTGGCGTCCCAAAGCAACCATCGTCTGGTGTGAGATCCTCAGCGCTTGCTCCGTCATAGTTGTCTTTCTAATGCTGGAATCCGGCTCATGGAGTGCTGTATTCTTCGCAACCTTATGCTCTTCCATCCTGTCGCAGTTCGCCCAGCCCTCCGGCATGAAGCTGTTCAAAACCCATGTGCGGGAGGAGGATGCGTCGATTGGAATGTCGCTGCTGCAGACGCTGTTTTCTCTCTTCATGATCATCGGCCCGATTCTGGGTACGTGGGTATATCAGCAATGGGGGATGTCGGTTGCCCTCTTGCTTACGAGCGGAATGTTCGTGCTGTCTGCGCAGGCCTTGCTGCTAGTACCCAAAGATCGAGACCAGACGGTATTCAGGGACACAGCAACGGCAGCCCCTTCCATTCTTCACGATATGGCCGAAGGCATTCGGTATGTTTGGATCAGAAAAGACCTGCTGCGGCTAAGCCTCTGCTTCACGGTTGTAGGTCTTGGTGTGGGAGTGATCTCCCCGCTTGGCGTGTTTCTCGTAACCGAACGCTTAGGCTTGTCCGCCCAGCATTTGCAGTGGATCACCATACCTTACGGAATAGGCGAAATTACGGGCGGGATCGTAACCTTTATGCTCGCATCCCGAATCGCTCCCGGACGCTTGCTTATGACGGGCTTGATTGTGAACGGCGCTGGCATTCTTATGCTGGGTCTGTCCTCGGTCCTCTGGGCGACGATGCTCTCGCAATTCCTCATCGCGCTGCTTCAACCGGCTATTTTTATCGGGAACAACGCCTTGGTCATGCAGCAGACGGAACAAGCCTACATCGGCAGGGTCACCGGCATCCGTACGCCGCTCATGACCGGGGCGATGCTGATCGCAATGGGATGCTCAGGCCTGTTGAAGCAAGCGATGTCGTTAACTGCAGTATATGGATTAGCTGGCGTGTGTTTTCTCGCCGGTTTCGTGATGATTCTCCCGCTACTTCGTCATGGCTCAAGGTCATCTCGCGATGTCTGATTGCCGTGAAGCCAAGGAAACTACCCCTCCTGCAAAAAAACCGAGCGAAACGATGGATTTGCCGCGTCTCACTCGGTTCTTTGTTGTTGTATAACCAGATACGCGCTTAATCTTCGTCGTCTTCTTCCTCAATCTTCAAGATTCTCCCCGATTTCGCGAGGACCTCGACTTCGAACAGCCGGTTCCCGGATGTCAGGATAAATATTTCATATACCAACACGCCGTGCTCCAGCTCCATATCGACATGCACAATTTGACCCGGAACACGGGCCAGTGCAATTTCTTGGGCTTGCTGCATTGAAATTCTCTGCCTGGTCGTAGGTCCTGGAGCATGGTAGTAGTTTCCATACATCAATCAATAACTCCCTTCATCATAAGATCCGCTCCTGTACCATATGAAAAGTAATGGGTGTTGGTGCGCCGCTCATGCATCGGCTGTCAGTTCATTTTTCCTTGAGGATCCCTTGCAGCACGGCACGGTAAATTAGCACTATGAATCGTACCTCTCTCTGTTTCCATAGCTTCCAGCTTCGCTTATATGATAAAGTACACGTTGGCAGGATTTAGGGCATTATTAAGGGGAGGTACCTGATGCGCGATAACGGAACTGATTTTTATGACAACGACGCGAATTTCGAGAAGTATATGCAGCGCCGGCAATGGCAAGAGAATGCTAACGATACCTTAGAGAAGCCCGTCATTATGGAGCTGCTGGGGGATTGTTCGGATCGTCATATCCTGGATTTGGGGTGCGGGGATGCCGGATTTGGCGTGGAATTGTTGAAAAAAGGTTGTGCAGCTTATATGGGAATCGAGGGTTCCCGCAAAATGGCGGAGGCTTCGGAGAGCAATCTAACCGGCCTTAACAACGGGACCGTTCAGCATATGAGGATGGAGGACTATGCGTATCCTCCGGATGCCTATGATGTGGTTATCTCCAGACTCGCCATTCATTATCTTCAGGATATCGCGGGCCTCTTTCGAGGCATTCATCAGACACTTAGGCCCGGTGGAAGATTCATCTTCTCCGTCGAGCATCCGGTCATTACCTCTACTCTTCAGCCGTCCGGGATGCGAACGAATTGGGTCGTGGATAACTACTTCATCGAGGGGTACCGGGAGCAGCAGTGGCTTGGGGGGACGGTCCATAAATATCATCGCACGGTGGAGGATTATTTTACGGCACTTACGGAAGCAGGCTTTCGCGTGGCGTCCCTTCGCGAATCGAAGCCGGTTCGCGAGCACTTCCTGACCGAAGAGACGTATGAACGCCGGCGGCGGATTCCGCTGTTTTTGTTCTTGGAGGGGGTTAAGAAGGGGTAGGGCTTCATTGCGTTGATGACCACGAAAAGCCTGGCAGTAGTGTTCAATCAAAATGCGTTCCAATGAACGACTCAGGACTTCGTTCGTCCTATGACAATCCGTGAAATAGTAACGGCCGTTTTCTTGGTGATATTCCAGGAAACGGCCGTTATAATTCAACTCAATTCATTCATTTCATTTTAATTCATATCAATGCAATACAATACGATACAATGAAATGCGATACAAGCAATACGATACAAGCAATACGATACAATGCAATATTATGCAATGTAATCCAAAGCAAAGTAAAGCAATGCAAAGATAATGCAAAGCAATGTAATCCAATGTAATCAATGTAAGTCCGATGATGCCAGTATACGCGTTAATCCTTGTACGGATCGAATTCATTCGCACCCGCCATGCAGACGCCGATCGGCTTCAGCACATGCAGTACCTCAATCGTCCCGGCGTGCGCATCCAGAACGTCCTGGAGCTTGCGGTACACAAACGGGCTCTCGTCAGTACCGGCGCCGCGCAGCTCCACGCCAAATTCCTTAACGGCCGCAAGCATTTGTGCTGTCGAGATTTGGCCGCCGCTGCGGGTCCGGGTCTTCCAGTTCATTCGGCCGGCCGCCTGCGTCCGGCTCATGATGCGTCCTGCCCCATGTACGGTGCTGAAGCAAGCGTCCCGGTTTTCCTCCGAATCCCTGCCCCGAACGATCACGGATATATCACCCATGCTGCCGCCGATAAACCCGGTCTGCCCCGGCGCCGACGGCGTGGCTCCTTTCCGCACGACAATGGCTTCTCTCCCCTCATGCGTCTCCTTCCAAGCATAATTATGATGATTATGCACCTCGAAGTCGGCTTCAGCCCCGAGTATCGACAGCACCTGCCCGATGACGTAATCCCGTCCGGCATAGGCGTAACGGCCCGCAAGCTTCATCGCCCGATAATACATATCGCCAAGCTCGCTGTCCAGGTCGAACAGCACCGGCGGTTGGTCCATCGATTCCCCCGGGGCATTTGCCAGAAAATCGCGTCCGGCGCTTAAATTGAGGAAGCCGCTCGCCGTTTTATGGCCAAAGCCCCGGCTGCCGAAATGATTGGCGACCCACAGCCGTCCCGTCTCCTGCTCCTCAAACAGATCGACGAAATGATTGCCGCTGCCGACCGTGCCTAACTGGCTTCGGGCCAGCACCAGCAGCTTATCGTGCTCCTGCTTCCCGATCGAGCGGTACACGTCCCAATCCGGATCATCAAACAGCTCATGATCGACCCGCGTGTTGTTGACGCGCCCGATTCCGAAGGAAATGCTGCGCGCGATGTCGTCCATTATGCGACCCAGCACCGGCTTGATGTCCTTCGCATGCAGGTTCGTCCGTACCGCCTTGTTCCCGCAGGCAATATCGTAGCCTACGCCGGAGGGTGAGATCTGGCCGTCGTATACAACGACGCCTCCGATCGGCTGACTGTACCCTTTATGATGGTCGGCCATTAGCAAGGTCCGGATGACATTGCCGGTTTCAGCGCATCTGCGCGCTTGGGCCACCGCGCTTTCATCCGGCTTTCCCCACACCCGAACACCGTCGATGTTTTGATATCCCATTTTCCGTTCACTCCAGTATCTTAAAAAATGAAATCCTTCTGTGCTAACAACTTACTTACGTTTCTCCCTGCGCTGCCTGTTCGTTTGAAATTCCGTTCTTGGCCAAAAGGGAGCGGATGCGTTCCCGGACCGATTCATCCGGGTCTACCGCCAACACATGAACCAGCACTTCGGCCAGCCGTTTTTTCCAAGAAGCTGCCTTCCATGCCTCAAGCGCAGTAAGCGCCATATGCCGGTTATTCACCACAGGGCTGTTTAGGCCGGCCGCGATCAGCTCAAGGCCGATCCCTTCATGACGGTCCAGGTTCTGAAGGATGCTGCTAAGGCATCGGTGTGCCGCAAATTCCTCGCCGAACCCCATCTCCTCGCCAGGGCCCGAGGCAATTTCCGCGAGCGGCAGTCGCTGCTCGGCGAAATCGACAAGCTCCCGGATTCGCATGGAATCATTCGATTTCATCAGCTCCAAATAGTGCGAATCGAGCAGCGGGTTCGCCGTAAGCTGAGCAAATAGCTCCTGCCAGATATCAACGCCCAGCCTGCGGGCAGCGGACACCCCGTACCATTGCTCCGCGGGACTTCCGGTCTTGACCGCTTCCATGACAACTTCTTGCCACATCGGTTTCGATAGGATGCGCTCGCAAGCGTCGGCAGCAGCTTGTCTCCGCTCCTCGGTCCATCCCGCGGTTAACCGCTGCACCCAGCCTTCATCCGAAGCGTCCAGATATTCACGAAGCTTCAGAATGACCGTCAAATGCTTCGCCGTCCGCCCCTGCTCCTCAGCGAGTCGTACGTAGTCCGTTACGGCATGCGCAGCGAACTCGTAATCGTCGATATCCTCGGCGGGTCCGCCATGGAGCAGCGCCTGAATGATATCGGTCGCGCCTTCAAACAGCTCGTCATCGACGCTGCTTGCCGAGAGCGCTCCATGAAGCTCGCCGTTCCGTGCGCAAATGCAAGCCAGGTATTCATCCATGATGCTGTTAGGGCAGCCATAACGCAGCAGCCACGCCCGAATTTCCGGTGTATCCGGCTGCAGCCGTTCGACTGTATGGATTTTTCCCCAGCCATGGACCGTCTGGGCCAATTCAAACAACACGTCATTGCTGTTTTCCATCCCGTTCATGATCGCTACGGCGGCATACAGTGTAAATTCTTCATGTCTTCCCAAGGTCAGGAGCAGGTCCTTCGCCGCTTCGTTTCGGAACAACCCGAGCACGGCCATGCCGAATTTGACGACATTTCGGTGCGTCCCGCATTCCGCAAACCATTTCGCTTCGTAAAACAGCGCCTCCGGCTCGATGCCGGGAGCTTGCCGGATCTCCTCCAACAGGGCATCAATGCTGCCGCCGATATCCAGCTTCATCAGCTGTTCGTATACAGCCTTGCGCTTCAGCGTCCCAGGCTTTCTCGTCAGCTTCACCAGCAGGCGGATCAGCTCCCGGACCTCCTCGGAAGCTCCAGCTGGTGACGCATGATGCCCAAGCGCGCCGTCCAATCCTCCGGCCACCCAGCGCATTCGGCTTCCTGCCCAGAATTCCTCATCATCCGGCAGGGTGCCATCCACCGTCTCCCCCTGCCGTCGAATATAGTCGTATATAGAGGTCTTCCCTTCCCAAGGCATCCGTTTCGCTTGATTAAACAAAATAACCATCCCACTCATCCTTCTCCCATACTTCATATACTACCGACCGGAACAGATGGTCAAGCTTCGCGTCCATGCCGCCATCTTCCCCTTCGGCCGTTCGCATGTCCTTCGCGATCCGTTCGTATACGGCTAATTGGGTCTCAACATATTCGTTGATTACGTTAATCTTCGGCTCATCTTTCATTTCATCCCCGGCGATTTTGCGGGCGAGCAGCTCTTGAACGGCCGTCTTCAGCCCGCTCCCTTCGGGTATTAGTGCACCCGCCAGCTGCTGGAACTCCATAGGCGGCATCTCGCCATGCTTCTCGATCCACTCGCAAGCCAGGATCGGACGAAGCACGTAGAAATATTTTTTGATCTTGACGGTATCGCCCTGGAGATAGGTCCGGTAATTTCCCCTGGCCATATGCAAGTAATGATGCATGCACGCTCTAGGCGAGAACATCTGCGACGCGAGCTCCCGGATCCGCGAGGCCGCCGAGCAGCGTTCCACATACAGGATAGGCGACTGCAGCCATTCGAGCAGCGGCGGGTTTGATTTGCGGAAGAGGCGGAGCGCTTTTTTCAAATCCCACCCGTTGATGTCCAGCTGATCGCTGATCGGTCGTTCAATCACGTCCCGCTTGTCGAATATGGATAAGTACCACTCCACCGGCCGGATATATAGAAAACGCACGTCATAATCGCTGTCCCGGGAAGGAAAGCCCCACGCCCGGCTGCCCGACTCGCACGCATATAGAATCCGGATGCCCTCCTCCCGTTCAATGCGCTTCAGTTCTTCGAGGATCGATTGCTTGATCTGCGACATGTTGAATTCCCCCTTTGACGTTCTATTGGAGCGGCCCAATCGCTCCGGATGCAGCAGGCCGGATCTGTGGATCAGCACCGTTTGTCAGCACTCCGCATGCGGATCACTACCTCTGTTCGTCTGTCAACACTCTGCATGCGGATAAGTACCTCTGTTCGTCTGTCAGCACTCCGCTTGCGGATCAGTACCCCTGTTCGTCTGTCTGCACTCCGCATGCGGATCAGTACCTCTGTTCGTCTGTCAGCACTCCGCTTACGGATCAGTACCCCTGTTCGTCCGTCTGCACTCCGCATGCGGATCAGTACCTCTGTTCGTCTGTCAACACTCCGCTTGCGGATCATGTCTCCAATCTCTGTTGTCCTCTAATTTTTTGGATTGATCTTCACTGTCGTTAAAATTAGAGGACAAAGGAGAACGCTAACGCTTTTCCGACCTGATTCCGCCTGCTCCGTTGAAGCAGGTTTGAGAGTAACTCACGTAGTACATCTCGCTCCACAAGTCCCTTTTGGGGACTTGTTTGCCTCGGCCGCGCTCGCTCGCGCTCCGCAGGTCCCTTTTCGGTGCACGGTGCTTCTGTTGCCTCTATCTTCGCGCATTCCCGGGACGTTGAACATGGCAAAAGTATTACGAAGCGGCAAATCCGGGATTAAAGTTTTCCGTTTCACTGCATTTCAACCCCTGATACAATAGACAGATAGCCTGCTTAACGAACGGAGGTTGACCATGGCCAAGGAAAGCTTTGATAAGGAGATCCAGTTTCTGCGCATGCTTGCATTGACGAGCGGCGCTTACAGCCGGCAGCAGTTCGCCGACCGGCTCGGCATTTCCGTACATACCTTTGATAAAACCATCCGAAAGCTAAAGGACATCGTCAGCACCGTGCACCAGCAGCTGCCCATGGAGCAGGGCGCCGAGCTGGCTGATGCCCTCCGGTTCAGCTATTATGAATCGGCCGATCCGGTGCTGCTGTTCCTGTTCCGCGCCAAGTCGGTCAAGGAATCCGAAGGACTCCGGATTTCTCTGCTTCTCAGCGCCATGCGCGATGAGGCCTTAACCGTCTCGGAGCTGCTGGACGCCTGCTGCGGCGGAACCCCGGATGGAGCTCCCTACCCAGATGAAAAAACGGTCCGCTCCGATCTGAAATATCTGGAGGAGGTCGGCGTCATTTGCAGGGAGCCCGGTCCCCGGCCTTACCGGTACCGGATCCGCAGCGAGCTCGTCCATGAGCTGTCCGAAGAGGAGCTCCTGGACCTCTACGACTTCGTTGATATCATGGCGAATACGCAGGTCCCGTCCGTGCCGGGCTATCTGCTCCGCGACGGGCTTAAAAAGCAGCTGCAGCGAAGTGAAGCGATGCCGTTTACCGAAACCTTTTTATACAAGTATCACTATCATTCCCGCATCTTAGACGAAGCGCATCTGTTCACCCTCCTTAAGGCGATCCGCAACCGGCTCAAGGTACGCTTTCTGTACTTTTCGCCGAAAACCGAGCTCAGCTATGCGTCGAAAAATACAAACCCGTTGTTTGAGCGAGAGTCCAAGGGCAGATGGGAGAAGGTGCTTCCGTTGAAGGTCGTTTACGACCATCAGTACGGCAGATGGTATCTGCTCGCCAACGGCCGGGAAGGCATTCGCAAATACCGGATGGAGGGCATGACTCAAATTGAGGAGGACGCGGCGGTTGACGAGGCTTGGTTCGAGGCAAAAATGCAGGAGCTGGAGGAACGCATCCGGCACAGCTGGCTGATCGATACCGGCCGTCCGGTGGAGGTTCGGGCCCGATTTTTCCACCCCGGGGTCTCCGGGCCGAGCTTCGTGAAGGAACGCGTACTGCTGCAAGGACAATGGGGGGAGATCATCGAAGAAGACGAAGTCTCCTTCATATACGAAATTACCGTGAACGGAACAACCGAAATCAAGCCTTGGCTGCGGAGCTTCGGCTCTGCCTGCGAAATTCTGGAGCCGCTGACGCTCCGCCAGGAAATGATCGACGAATGGAAGGAGATCCAGGCCGCCTATGAATCCGTTTGAAAAAATATTCAACTACCAGATCCTATCCCGTCTCGAAGACTCGGGTACGTTCATGGTGACCTCGCAGGAGCGAAGCTGGCTGAAAACGATGCTGGACCATCCGGCTGCAGCGGATGCCTTCTCCCCTGCCACGCTGGAGAAGCTGCGGGCGATCCTGGAACCCGATGCGGGAATGGAAACCCCGGAGCATCTGCTGGAAAAAGCGAAGGCCGCCGGCAAACCGGTCGTCCACCCGCTGCTGCGGCCATTGCGCCGAGCGATCATGCGCAAGCGCGCGATCAACATCTCCTACGCGATCAAGGGCGGGCGTACCCATGCGGACCAGCCCGGACTGCCATATAAGCTGGAGTTCTCCATGGTCAAGCAGGAGTGGTACCTGCTCTGGTATCACCGGAAGAACCGCTCGCTGCTCCGCACCCGGCTGTACAGCATCCTGTCGGTGTCCGAGGAGCCGATCGCCGAATCCGATGCGGACCGTATCCTTGAGAGGCTTCCACGACTGCTTGATGCAAGGCGGACGGAAGCCGTCATTGACGTCGTCCCCCGGTATAACGGGGAACTGTCCCGAATTCTGTACGCCCTCTCCTGCTTCGATAAGGAGGTAACGTACGACGAGGAACAGGATACCTACAGTGTCCGTCTATCGGTGCCCGGTGACGAGCAGGAATATCTGCTATCCAAGCTGCGCTTTCTCGGCCGGCGGGTGCGCATCCGGGAGGGAGCCTATTTGCGGCGGCGGATGCTGGAGTCATCCACGAAGGCGCTGGAACGGTACGGCATCGTCCCGGCCAGTAAGGAAAAAGTGCCGAAGGGATAGGGAAATTGTGTAAGTGAGGTGAATGCATGAGGAGCATAAGATGTTTCGTTAATGTATTGGGTAAGATTTTCGCGATGCTGTTGTTGGTTATGGCCATTGGCTGCTCAGGGACCAGCAAGCAGGATGTGCTGGATTTTCTATCATCCGATTGAAAGATCAATATAAAATCCACTTAGTCTATGAAACCTACTCGGGCCTCGACATGAAGCTCCTTGAATTCATGAACTCCAGCGATGAGCTCCTGAAAGTAATTCAAGGCATACAGGTGTATGATCTCGAGACCCCGACAAACCAAGAGATCGCGGACACAATCGGCCTCGACCGATTTCCTGCGATCATCGTAACAAACGATAAGGAAGTGGTGCTGGAAACTCAGGAGCTGGAGGACATTCGAAGCTTTTTCAATGATATTGTTCAGTAACACCAATCCATTGCTCTCCTATTTTAAAGTTTGGATCTTCTTTTCCTAAGCAGCATGATTGCGGCTCCGATGATGGCGAATCCGGCAAATATAACAGCTCCCACGGTATAATATTTCCCATGTACATTCGTAGAATCAGATGGAAACAGTCTTCCCCCCGCTGAACCAGGAGGGAGCTTCCGACTTTCTTGATAGTGCTGAATCAATTGATTTCCAAGCGATTGGATGTCGATTTCCTGTGCACTGCTCAGCTTAGGTTCACCTGCTGTTTGTACATACTTCTCGTTTTGACTAATCCCCAACAGACCAAGGGCTTGATCGTAGATCAGCTTGGTATCCGGAGCGGCTGCGGATTGTTGGCGGGCATCGATAATTGCCTCAACCGGGCCGGTTCCACTCGAAAGCTTAAAGACGCTCCAAGCCCCATTTTCTTTGGTAACGTCTACGTTCCCTACCGGTTTGCCGTTCTCCTCCATAACAAATAAATACCCGCCGTGTTCAAAAATATCATCGCTTGTGTGCTCCCCATCCGCACTCGAAGACTTAAGAAATTCGGATGAGACGATGTAGTAAGGGTGCCCTTCACCAAGCTGGACATCCTCTGTGTCGGTGATTCCATAATCATCTTTAACCGGACGTAAAGAGCCTGATGTGTAAGTCATAAACTCCGGGGTCACCATTTCCCGAATATCCTCGACGGGATCTACGGCCGCCTCAGCCGGGTGGATCATAAACAGCGAAAAGATCATCAATAGGACGAAACCCAGCTTCCTTTTCACAGGCAACATCATCCCTCCCCACTTATTTCACCGAGAAGTGACAACACAGAGGCAAATCTGATCGGCTGCTGATTCTATATTCGTCTCTTTTATATGTGAATTTCTTTAATCACCTTCGCAGGATTGCCGCCGACAATCATGTTGTCCGGAACATCTTTGGTCACCACGGCTCCTGATGCGATAACCACATTATTGCCAATCGTAACACCCGGATTAATGACGGCGCGTCCGCCAACCCATACATTGTTGCCGATCATAACCGGCTTCCCGTATTCCGGTCCCTTGATCCGTTCATACGGATCCACCGGATGCGTAGCCGTGTAGATGTGAACGCCAGGTCCGAACATACAGTTATCGCCAATCCGTACCTCGCATACATCCAGAATGGTGCAGTCAAAGTTGGCGAAAAAATTTTCACCGACATGAATGTTGTAGCCATAATCAAATCGGATGCTCGGCTCCATCTTCAGGTTATTCCCGGTCGATCCCAGCAGCTCTTTAAGAATCCGCACCCGCAGTTCCTCGTCGGCTTCGGTGGTTTGGTTATACATGCGCGTCATCCGTCTGGCATAGGCCTGCTCACGCACCAATTCAGGGTCCCAAGCCTTGTATAGCTCTCCATCGAGCATTTTTTGCTTTTCTGTTTTCATGTGGTACTCCCAATCCTCTCTCATATCATGTACTACCATCACCGGCGACTTTCTTATGTATTACGGTTGTACGGCGGATCTCCAAGGACTTTCCTGCGGAACAGCTAGGAGATGGCAATTAGCATTTTCTATAGTCTATCTGTCTTACTACATGCATCGTTTCATTCATACAAACGGTACATGGACAGCTCGCTGCTCATAGGTACGGTCATCTTGAAAGCTTCCTTCACATCCCGGCCCTGCTGAATGATCTCATAGAACAGCCGCAGCACAAACATCAGCGCATCGTTGCCGTCCGGATAGTCATCCGGTCCGATGAACATTTTACAGCCCCGGGCAAGGAACGCTTCGGCCAGCGCCGGATCTCCCAGCGTGCAGCCATTCGCGATCACCGTCTTTCCGTCCAGCCTCGCAAATCGCCGGATCTCGTCCGGCCCGAAATCGCCTCTCGGTTCGTTCGGCTCATACACGTCATCACCGAGCTCCGGCATGATTAGACGGCCTTCATCCCCGTGAAAGCTCAGCAGAATCATATCGGTGCCTTCATATAAATCATCGCCGGACAAGACGTCGATCAGGTCATTCGGCCTGCCGATCCAGTAGGTAAAGACACGTACCCCGAAACACTCCAATGCCGCTCGCACGGCCTGGGCCTCCATATCACTATCCGGTCCGCATACCAGCGCGACCTGCATGACAGGCTTACTCATTTTCTCCATTCCTCCTGTTAACCTAACGATATTTTGGAGCGCAGAGCCCTTATATATTGGGAATCTGCCAATCGATCTCCGGCAGACTCGCCTCACGCAAGAAGCGGTTAGCCCGGGAGAACGGACGGCTTCCGAAAAAACCGCGCATTGCCGAATACGGGCTCGGATGCGGTGACCGGATCAGATGATGTTTCGGGTTCGTAATCAGCTCCGCCTTCCGCTGGGCATGGCTCCCCCACAGCAGGAAGACGACCGGCTCCTCCTTCCGATTCAGCGTCTGGATCACCTGATCCGTGAAGGTCTCCCATCCCATCTCCTTGTGCGAATTGGGCGTGCGGGCTCGAACCGTCAGCACCGTGTTCAGCAGCAGCACTCCTTGCTTGGCCCAAGGAACAAGATAACCGTTGTTCGGAATATCGCAGTTCAGATCATCGTGCAGCTCCTGAAAAATGTTCTGCAGCGACGGCGGCGGCGTCACGCCCGGTTTGACCGAGAAGCTCAGCCCATGGGCCTGCCCCGGCCCGTGATAAGGGTCCTGCCCCAGAATGACCACCTTCGTATCGGCAAACGACGTATAATGCAATGCGTTAAAAATATCGTACATATCCGGATAAATCCGTCTCGTCCTATACTCTTCCGCAAGAAATTTGCGCAGTTTCATATAGTACGGCTTCTCAAACTCCGGTGCCAAATAGTCGGCCCAGTCATTTCTCAGAATCGCCACTGTGTATCACCTCGGTTAAAACAATGGATGTTGGGTAAGGGGCTTGTCCTAAATTATCCATTTTTGAAAATGTCGTATGCGCTTTATAGAACAGTTGAAGGTGCATGTTCCCATTCCTTACTGAATGCCATGCCAAAGCTTCTTACGGACTCCTCATGGACGGCTAGCGTAAAATCCTGGTCCGATCCTAAAAATCTTAACCTGTAGCAACCTTCTGATCCTGTCTCCTCCCAGTCCAGCTGATATAGATGTTTTTCGAACGACATGAACAATCCTTTCGAAGGCATGCTGTGCAGGGGTTCAACGGGAAAGTGTGAAGTAACCTTGATATAGTTCCTGATCGTTATATTGGTCCAGCCAAACTCCAGGTCATATACAAGCTGCCCCGCCTTGCAAAATTTGAACTGAAGCCGACACCCCTCATCTTCACCAGGTATACGGGATATGAAGATGAATTCAACCCATGTCCCCGGCTCACGCATATCCTGAAGCACCGCCAAAGGATGACCCCCTTTGCCAGGCATACTCTATCATTCGTTAACGAACTTTCACAATGAACAGCTGTTCTCCTTTATCAACGCTGCTCTCCTAATGCTCTCTTTCGTCCAAGGCGGCGCTTGCGGGTGATTCATAATCGCCTCGTAATCCAGCCAATGGACCGCTTCGACCTCGTCCGGACTTTTGCAATAAGCCGTTCCTTCATCGTATTCACACATGAAAACCACGTTAATGACATGACTGCCATCATCAGTTACAAAGGAAGAGCTGTATACGAACGCAGCCTCATCTTTAACCCGGATTCCGACCTCTTCGAACAATTCGCGCCTTACCGTTCGCTCAAGAATCTCCTGCGAATGCCCTTCGGCATCGACTTTGCCTCCTACAAGCGAGAGAGTTCCCCCGGCATGCTCCTCCTTCATGCTGCGAGTAATCAGGAGCCATTGCCCGTCCCTGCATACGGCACCTTCCACGTTGACGATGAACATCGAATCGCCCTCCTCTTCTTCATAACTTTAACATGATTTTCCTGTTAGTGGAACGGAAGCAGACATTGGAGAATTCACGTCTGCACGGCAGCTATAAATTTGCGTTTAGACTTGCTGGTCCATGTTCCAAATCGGTTTGCAGGGGGCAGCCCAGGCCGACTTTTATCATTCGCAATATGCAAAAAGCTTTCGAGGCATTTTTTCAAGCAAGCTTCCCGGTAAAGGACCTTATGTAAGTTCGTCAGCTAATCAAAAGATTACTAATCTTTCATAAAAGAAATACATTGTATCAACTTTCCAGAATCTACTATAATAAGTCCGGAATTGGATTTCTACTTATTCCAAATATAACGAATCGGAGCCGAAGGGATGAAATAAATAACTTATGACAATGAAGCCAATTCATTTGTAGCGGGAACTACGAATTGGATTGTCGAAGGTGGGAAACTACATGAAATTGTTCGATAATGATATCCGAACACGATCCCGATCGAAATGCCAGATATAAAATTATCCATAATCCAACCCAAAATGACGCGTATGAAAAGCCCATAGCCTAATCCCCAGTACGACCGTTTGTCCTTGCTCATTGCCTTTCCCACTACATCCCGCATCATTTCCTGTATATACGCTGGAATATTGCTATTGTTCCAAAATTGTTAGATGCATCCTCGTTAGTCGCCCATTCAAACGAAACTAAATAACCAGTCACCGATTAATTTACGGCGACTGGCTGCTTAAACTTGCAAGGCGTTTGGATCCCTGTCTCACAAACGGGGGTCAGTCCCAACAAGTGAGACAGGGTGCTTTCTATTAGGGGGATTGTCAGAAATGCCAGAATGCCCGTATACATCGTGCGCACGATGCGTAGTTTGGAGTATGCCCGGGTGGCTGTCGCCTATAAAATCATCCCTCATACGTTATTTCTTCATACGAGGATCTGCCCGTCTTGCTTCCCTTTTTGAATCGGACTTGCGCTTACGGGCTTGGCCATCCTTAGGGTTCAGAGCAGCTTCCGACTTCAGTTTACGTGCCATCTCTAAATACGGATTATTAACGGCTTCCGCTTTCGGCTTACGTGGCGAATTCGCGCTTGAATCGCGAGCCGCGTCTGATTTCGGTTTACGAGCCTTGTCGGTCTTTGGCTTGCGAGTGGTATCGGCTTTCGGTTTAGCAGGTCTGACTGCTGCCGACTTAGCTTGGCCGGGCTTGGCCGAGCCCGATTTCGGGGATTGGTCTACCTTGGCGGCTCTTAATGAGCCGGACATCGGATAGGCATGATCCTTCACTTCCGGAATGGACTTTCCGATTAACTTCTCAATATCCCGGAGCAAAGGTACCTCGTCCACTTCACAGAACGAAATTGCCGTTCCACTCAGCCCCGCGCGCCCTGTTCGGCCAATCCGGTGAACATACGTTTCGGGGATATTCGGGAGGTTGAAGTTAATGACATGTGACAGCTCGTCGATATCAATGCCTCGCGCGGCGATATCCGTTGCCACCAATACCCGCGTCTCACCGCTTTTGAAATTATTAAGTGCGTTCTGACGGCTGGTTTGCGATTTGTCGCCGTGAATGGCCTGAGCCGTAATATTCACCTTGTTCAGACCGCGCGCAACCCGGTCAGCTCCGCGCTTCGTACGGGTAAAGACCAATGCGGAGGCAATCGATGGATCCTTCAGCAGCTCGTTCAATTGCTTCTGCTTACTCCCCGTTTCCAGCAGGTACACGGATTGCACGATACGCTCGGCCGTAGAGGAAACCGGGGTAATCTCTACTTTCACGGGATTATGCAGTAGTGTTTTGACCAGCTGGGTGATTTCTGAAGGCATCGTTGCCGAGAAGAAGAGCGTTTGTTTTTTGCTCGGCATTTTGGCGATGATCCGCTTCACGTCATGTATAAAGCCCATATCCAGCATACGGTCAGCTTCATCCAGCACCAAAATCTCCACATGCTGCAGATCGACGTGCCTCTGATTTATGAGATCGATAAGCCTGCCCGGGGTGGCGATGAGAATGTCCGCTCCTTGCTGAAGGGCCCGCTCCTGCGTTTTTTGCGAAACGCCACCAACAATTGCGGTCGAACGCAGCTTCGTAAACTGGCTATAAGCTTTGACATTATCCGAAATTTGCAGGGCAAGCTCGCGAGTCGGCGACAACACCAGCGCGCGAATGCGGCGTCCCATACCTGGTTTAGGAGGGTGTTCGTTTAACAGCTGGATCATCGGTACCGAAAAAGCAGCGGTCTTCCCTGTCCCGGTTTGGGCACAGCCCAGCAAATCTCTGCCGGCTAACACAGCCGGGATGGCCTGAGCCTGAATAGGCGTCGGCGTCTTGTAATTCTCCTTGGCCAGCGCCTTGAGAATGATCGGGGATATATTTAAATCTTGAAATGTCATGGGATCTCCTTTATGGTGAATACCTGAAATTTAAGTCTAACACATAACGATACCACAGATCGGCATAAAAAAAGAAGCGGAATTTATCTCCGCCTCTTGAAGTCCGGCTATGCTGTTGGCGATTCCCCGAATTGTTGATATAGCTTTTACCTAACCTTAATGATCCTCCAGCATTGCTTTTACATGGTCAAGCGAAATCTTGACACTTTCATAGCCATCGATCTTGAGCGGTCTGCTCAACAACGACCCACTTGTAACCCAAGGCCTTGGCCTTTCCGATAATGCCCTTCAAATCAAGGATGCCTTTGAATACCGGCAGCAAGGGGGCTAAAGGGATGCTTAGGTCAAGTGGGAACTCATAACCTGGTTCAGGATTACTTTTTCAAGAAAAAAATAAGGAGTATAACGAGGATCGCTACTAGAGTAGTGAAGCATCCTGTTTGATGACCTTAGTTTTTCTTCAAGGCTTTCTTGGTCAAGATCTCGTTTGCTATTCACATTTCTCCCTCCGCTAAGGAAACGGGATTTCCAAATTCATAATTCTGTATACTACACGATCAATGGCTTTTATATGCAATCAGATTACGCCCCAAATCTCTGTCGATACCCGCATTTTCGGCACAGCTCCTCGACGGCTTCCCGGCGCGAAAATCCATCCACGAGGTTATTGGCCCGCTCTCCGTCAACGATATCCGAGAACGACGTTCGGTGGATATTACCCAAATTAATGACGCCTTCCCCGTCCAGACAGCACGGCACGACCGTCCCGTCAACGAGAATGGCGGCCTGGGTGCGAAGCGCATGACAGAAGCCTTTGCCGTCATCCTCAGGTGCCGACAGGCTTGGCCATTGGAATTCGTAGTCCTGGTTCAGGTAGACGTTCTCGGCCACCTTCACTCCACCGCCGGGCTCCACCTTTTCCTCGATGCGGTAGTCGAGATTAAATTCCTTCTCCAGAATTTCAAGCGTCTGGCGGTTTCGCTGCTTCTCCAGATTCGTTTGGTTGTCCTGCGTCAAATTCCACAAACGGAAGGAGAAGATCACATTATGCTCCTTAGCATCCCGTACGAAAGAGAGAATGTCCCGCAAATATCCCTCACGGTCCGTGGAGCCGACATGGCCGTCAAAGCTGTGGAGCGAGAAGTTCATCTGCCTTAAGGCCGGCTTGCCCAGCAGCTTGTGCCGGTTCTTCGCGATCAGCGTACCGTTGGTCGTGATGTTGACCTTGAACCCTTTTTCATGGCTAACATCCAGCAGCTGATCGATCTTCGGATGAAGCAGGGGCTCCCCCTTCACATGCAGATAAATGTAACTCGTATGCGGCTTGATCTCGTCCAATCTTCTCGCAAAGTCCTCCACTTTAATAAAGTTGGCCTTTCGCTCCGTAGGCGGGCAGAACGTGCAGGCCAGATTGCAAATACTCGTAATTTCTATGTAAACCTTCTTAAATTTCTTCAAGATCTTATCCCCTATCCAGATGTCTATGATCGCATGATCACGATCTGCTAGTTTGCTAGCTATCAATCATCCACATCGTACCATAGGCTGGCATTTACAGCTACACCTACAGCTGCAGCTGTAAATATTAATCTGGTGCCATTCTGTATAAAGCGAAAGAAGAGGGAGCCCCCTCTTCTCTCATTTTTGCTTTAATTTAACGTTCATCGTTTATGTTTGAATTCATACTTATCACCATCATACTCAGCAAGCTCTTCAAGTGTCATGAATCTTAGCGTGACGGAATTTCCCGAGGGACCTCGTTCGGCTGCAGCTTATAGTTCTCCTCGACAGGTCGAGCTTCTGTTGAAGGAGCTACAACTTGGTTGCCTTCACTTACGACCACCTCCGAAGGAGCTGCTACTTTGGGCTGGATTACAACCTGGTCTCCTTCATTATGAACGCCAGCTTCCGCAGGGGCAGCTTCTGTTGGAGGTGCTACAACATGGTTCCTTTCAATCTCAACGACCGCTTCCACGGGGGCTGCCTCTGTTGGAGGTGCTACAACATCGCTTCCTCTATTCTCGACAATGACCGCCATAGGGGCCGCTTCTTTGGGATGAGTTACGACTTGATTTCCTTTATTCTCAACGACGACTTCTATAGGGGCAGGGGCAGCTTCTTTGGGATAAGTTACAACTTGGTTCCCTTCATTGCCAACTCCGGCATCAGAAGGCACTAATCTAGGGGCCGCCTCTTTGGGTTTAGCTTCCGCCTGACTTCCCTCATTTTCAACGACTTTGGGCGAATTGCCAGATGCCCATGCCGCTGCGGATGTGCTAATTGCACCCACCAAAAACAATGCTGTTATTGTGAGATACACTGTTTTCTTTTTAGGCTTCTTTACATTAAGCATCATCATCAATCTCCTTTTCAATTGTTTGCCGTCGCCGGATAAGGAGGCACAAAATTGCACGGGCAGGTTCCTTGATCCTGCCATGACGCTTAAGATCGTCTCCCCATAGCGTTTTCGCTGGGCATGGGACATCTCTTTTACGACTTCTTCATCACAGGAGAGCTCGCTCCAAAGATGAATATCCTTGCGAAGGATGTGCACCAAGGGATTAAACCAGTGCAAGGCGCTTGCTCCGAGCGTGAACGCTTTGATCCATAAATCCTTCCGTTTCAGATGGACCACTTCATGACGAATCACCATGTCCAGGTTGACGGTATTCTCTATAGGGAGATAAATGGTTGGTCTCCATAGGCCGACGAGAACGGGACTCCGAACGATGGAGCTGTATGCAAGCCTGACGCTGCTTTTCACGCCAAGGGCCTTCTTGATGAAAGCGAGCTGTTTGGCTGCTTCGCTGCTTTCCGGAGCGATCGTACGGGTTGGTTCTAGTTTCATTAAAAATCTGCGATAACAATACATCTGCCATGCAGCAAAAGCTATAGCGCCGAGTGCCCATAAAACAATAAGTACAACGGCTGCGGTTGCTGACAGGGTCAGTTCCGGTACAAGCGGCTTCAGATGAATTCCTGAATACGGACCAAGCAGCACGTGCTGCACAGTTGAAGGCAGCTCGTTCGCGGTGGGAGCGGTTGCTGTTGCATGAAATGTAAACAACGGCGAGATCCACTGAATGCCAAGGGCTACGGGTACAAGATAAAAGCCTACCGCCATTTTGCTCATTCCATAGCGCCACTTTGCAGGAAAGACATTGGCGGATACGGTCCGCAGCAATAGTATGCAGGCTACGACGGCACTTCCAGCAACGGTAAGGGTAAACAGCATTTGGAGAATTGTATTCATCATGCCCCCTATTTTTCCGAGAACCATTGCTTCAGCTCTGCGATATCTTCATCTGAAAGCTTATCCCCGTCATACAAAGCTGAAATTAGATTTTTAACCGAGCCTTGATATAATCCGTCCAGGACGTGCTGCGTTTCCATGAGCTTATAATCTTCAGGCGAAATGCGAGGCGTATATTTATTCGTCCGTCCATGCCTCGCAGCCGTTAGTGCCCCTTTATCCACCAAGCGCGATAAGAAGGTGGAAATGGTCTGCGCCTTCCATTCCTTCCCTCTCTCGGCAAACAGCGCGAGCAATTCCGTGGATGTGACAGGCGGAGTACACTCCCAAATCACCTCCATGAGCTCCATCTCAGTATCCGATAATTTTTGAACCTGGTTCACGGTGAACACCTCTTTACGTCGTTATGCGTCCATAACGAGTTTAATCACTACACTGTGTAGTGATTATAACCTACTACATCATGTAGTGATATGTCAAGCGAAGGGAGTATGTATTCACGGGCTTTATCGAATTTATACGTAAAATTAAAGAACCGCGCGGAAGCGCGGTTCTTCTACAATAAGCTTAAATGATCGAGAGCACCGAATTTCTCCTTCAGGTCCTCTTATTTTACTTGTACAGATATCCTAGGTTTAACGCCTGTTACTTGGATTCTTTATCGTTGTCTTCTGCGGCCTCGCCTGCTTTGTTCCCCAATGCTGCACCAGCGATACCACCCGCAATGGTGCCGATTGGACCTAGAACGGAGCCTACAA
Organism: Paenibacillus ihbetae; assembly: GCF_002741055.1. Taxonomy (NCBI): domain Bacteria; kingdom Bacillati; phylum Bacillota; class Bacilli; order Caryophanales; family Paenibacillaceae; genus Paenibacillus; species Paenibacillus ihbetae. Next base: position 2,068,805 of record NZ_CP016809.1, read on the forward strand.
CAGCACCTGCAACGCCTCCGCCAGCGGTGCCTAAAGCTTCTCCAGCGTTAACATCCATCTTGGTTGTGTCGCGGTCAGAATCAACCTTTGAATTACGATCGTTTTTGTTAGCCATCATAGCTCACTCCCTCGAAAATGGTGACAGGAACAGCCTTTCTTGCCAGACCCGTTCCAAAGCCTATCTTGCCCTAACCGTGGAGAAAGAATTCTTACAATTGTTCCTGCCCGGACTCCTCTCCACTCCAAAATAGGTTGCGTATTTTAGACGATGTTTGCGGATTATGGGATTATGTAAACGTTATCATCCCTGCTACAATGAACATGCAATTACGAAATGAACTATGTTCAAGGGGGATCAACCATGAAAAAGCTGTCGATTTTACTATTAACCTGCGTGCTCATTATAGGAGCGCTAAGCGGTTGCGCCAGCGGCGAGTCTGACTCCGGTTCGTCGAATAAGCTCGTCATCTACAGCCCGAATAGCGAGGAGATCATCAAAACGATCATTCCGATGTTCGAGAAGGAAACCGGGATTACGGTTGAGCTTGTCACGGCCGGTACGGGCGAAATTATTAAACGCTTACAGTCGGAAAAGCAAAACCCTTACGCTGATGTGATGTTCGGCGGTTCGATGGCCGGCTTCCGTGAAAATGCCGCGCTGTGGGAGCCTTACGTCTCGCCCGAAGACAAAAATTTGATCGATGGCCACCGCAATAAAACAGGCTTCGCCACTCCTTATATCTCGGATGGCAGCGTGCTGCTGGTCAACAAAAACCTCATCGGGGACATCAAAATCGAAGGCTATGCGGATTTGCTGAACCCGCAGCTCAAAGGGAAGATCGCTTCCGCCGACCCGGCAAGCTCCAGCTCCGCTTTCGCCCAGCTAACCAATATGCTGAAGGCGATGGGCGGCGATTATGAGAGCGAACAAGGCTGGAGCTATGTAGCCCAGCTGATCGAGAACCTCGACGGCAAAATCGCCAGCGGCTCCGGCGCGGTGCACAAAAGCGTGGCAGACGGTGAATATGTCGTCGGCCTGACCTACGAGGACCCTTCCAGCACCTATGTGAAGAACGGGGCCCCGGTCGAAATCGTGTATCCGAAAGAAGGCGCGGTGTTCCTCGACGCAGGCTCGGCGATTGTCAAAGACGCTCCGCATATGGACAATGCCAAGAAGTTCATCGACTTCATTCTCTCTAAAGAAGCACAAGATGCATTCGGCACCCAATTAACGAACCGTCCGCTTCGCCAGGATACGAAGCTCGGCGACCACATGAAGCCTTATGAAGAGATCTACATGATTGAGGAAGACACAGACTATGTAAGTGAGCATAAATCCGAAATCGTTGAGCGCTATGTCGATTTGTTCACTAGCGTTAAATAAATTATAGAATCAGGTGACAACCATGAGCGTGACCATAACCATTCAAGACTTAGTCAAAAAATACGGCGACACGACCGTCATTCCCGAGCTGTCCCTGGAGATCAAGCAGGGTGAATTCTTCACCCTGCTCGGGCCTTCGGGATGCGGCAAGACTACGCTGCTGCGCATGATCGCCGGCTTTAACAGCATTGAAGGCGGAACGATTCACTTTAACGAGCGTGTCATTAACCAGGTGGAGCCGGGCAAGCGAAATATCGGGATGGTATTTCAAAGCTACGCGATCTTCCCCCACTTGACCGTCAAAGGAAACATTGCGTTTGGACTGGAGAATCGGAAATTATCCAAGGCCGAGATTAACGCCAAGGTCGACGACATCTTGAAGGTCGTCCAGATCGAGCCCTACAAGGACCGCATGCCCAAGAACCTGTCGGGCGGCCAGCAGCAGCGTGTAGCGCTAGCCAGAGCGATCGTGATCCGGCCGGATGTCCTGCTGATGGACGAGCCTCTCTCCAACCTCGACGCCAAGCTTCGGGTCGACATGCGTAACGCGATTAAAGACATTCAAAGAGAAGTCGGAATTACCACCGTCTACGTCACGCATGATCAGGAGGAGGCCATGGCGGTATCCGACCGCATTGCGGTCATGCAATCCGGCGTCATTCAGCATCTCGGAACACCTCAGGAGATTTACCAGCGTCCTGCGAACGTATTCGTTGCGACCTTTATCGGCCGCACCAACATTCTTGCAGGAAGTATAACGAAGGCGGCAGGCGGCAGCTATGCCTTGCAGCTCGGCTCGGGCTATGCGGAAGAGCTGTCTAACATCGAGGTTCCGAAGGCCGATGCCGCAGCTAATAAGCTAAATGTCCAAATTTCGGTTAGGCCCGAAGAGTTCATCCTGACCGAGGATCAGACCGGCATGAAAGCAACGATCGTACACAGCGTTTTTCTGGGGCAGAACACCCATTATTTTGTGGACTTGGCGTCCGGTCAACGCGTAGAGATCACCCAGGAATCGAAAGCATCGCAGATCCTCGAGCCTGGTCAAGTCATCTATCTCAAGGTCAAAAAAGAGAAGATTAATGTCTATGATGCGGCAGGCGAGCTGAACTATACAAGGGGCGCCCGGCTATGAGAGAGACGCGCAAACGATTTGATGTCTGGACCAACATTTCGTTACTGATCTTTGTGTTCTACATCCTGTTTCTGGCCCTGCCTTTGTTTACGATGCTGTTTAAGAGTGTGTACAACGGCGCGACCGGTGATTTCTCGCTGGCTTATTTCACGAAATTTTTCAGCAAGCCCTACTATTTAAATGCCCTGTTCAACAGCGTCAAAGTCACCGTCAGCGTAACCCTGCTTGCCGCGATTATCGCTACGCCGCTGGCCTACATTATGGCAACGGTGAAGATTAAAGGCAGCTCGGCCATTCGGGTATTGATTCTGATCTCGTCAATGTCGGCTCCCTTTATCGGAGCTTACTCCTGGATCCTGCTGCTGGGAAGAAGCGGCGTCATTACCAAATTCGTGAGCAGCACATTCGGAATCCAAATGCCGGATATCTACGGGTTTACGGGGATTTTGGTGGTCTTGACCTTGCAGATGGTCCCGCTGATCTTCATGTATGTATCGGGCGCGCTGAAGAATATGGACCAATCGCTGATGGAAGCTGCGGAAAGCATGGGCTATAAGGGCTTAAGCAAAATGCGCAAAGTGCTCCTCCCGCTCATTACCCCAACCTTGCTGGCAGGGGGCCTGCTCGTCTTCATGCGCGCGCTTGCCGACTTCGGTACGCCGATGCTGATCGGCGAGGGCTACAAGACTGTGCCCGTGCTGATTTTTAACGAGTTCATCAGCGAGGTCGGCGGCGACGACGGCTTTGCGGCAGCGATCAGTGTCATTGTCGTTCTGTTCGCCACTACGATCTTCCTGCTGCAAAAATTCGTAGCCAATCGCAAATCCTTTACGATGAGCGCACTGCATCCGATCGAAGCCAAGAAGAAGAAGGGCATCGGCAATATCGCTGCCCATGCCGTTATCTATCTGTACACGTTAATCGCGCTGCTGCCGCAGCTCTATGTCATCTATACTTCGTTCCTGAAATCCAACGGCAGAGTGTTCGTTAAAGGGTTCTCGCTCCAAAGCTACCAGGATGCCTTCAGTAATATTGGCGGTGTCATTCTGAACACGTTCTTCCTGGCCATCGTGTCGCTGATCGTCATCATCCTGCTCGCGATTCTGATCGCCTACGTAACCGTTCGCAGAAAGAATGCGCTAACCAACACGCTGGATATCTTCACGATGTTCCCGTATATCGTTCCCGGCTCCATTCTCGGGATCGCGCTGCTGATCACGTTCAACAATAAGCCGCTGGCCTTGAGCGGAACGGCCGTCATTATGATCATCTCCTTTGTCATCCGGCGCCTGCCGTATACGATCCGATCCAGCGCAGCCATCCTGCATCAGATTAACGACGGGATCGAGGAAGCAGCCATCAGTCTGGGAGCTTCCCAGATGAAGACATTCTTCAAGATTACGCTCCCGATGATGCTGGCCGGCGTGGTGTCCGGCGCGATCCTGAGCTGGATTACCATCATTACCGAGTTAAGCACGTCCATCATTCTGTATACGGGCAAGACCAAGACCGTAACGGTGGCCATCTATACCGAGGTCGTCCGCGGGAACTACGGAGTGGCGGCAGCGCTGTCCACGATTCTGACCGTCATTACGGTGGTATCCCTGCTCGTCTTCCTGAAGCTCTCCGGACAGAAGGAAGTTTCCATGTAAAATCATTAGAACACAGAATACATCCAAGTCGGCACCTGCAGTCTGAAGGAGCGGCTTGGATTTATTTGGATTATCTGCGGTTGCTCCGAGTCAGTATAATAGGTTTTGACAGCAAACCGCAGGTGGAGGGCAGCATGAAGCATATCACTTATCGTAACTTCAAGGAATCAACCCGTCATTTATTTCGCATCTATGCGATGATCCCGTTCTCCATCTTAATCGTATTGTTTCTGGCGTTTACGATCGTGAATGGCAGAATGAACCTGACCCAAAAGACGACCGAAGCCGCCCAATCCATCAGCCAGACCATATCGGGCGTATACCAGCAGTATGAGGAGGAGATTCAGCGGATGGCCGCTTCTCCTACCGTAATCCATTATGTAAGCTCCCATCTGGGCAGCGAGCAGGTATATTCCGAATTTTATGATTTCAACAATCGGCAGAAGGTCAAGAGCATTTTTCATATCGTCAATACCGACGGGGTCTTTCTGGCCAGCTCCGCCCCGCCCGACGTGCTGTATTCCAATTTCGCCTTCGGCAACCTCATTCATCGGATCGACCAGCGGCCCGGCGACACGCTGACGGAAATGAACAGCTTCCGTTATTCGCATGACCGCGATACGAGCTATACGTTTGGCCAAGCCATCGTGAAGGACAACGAGACGATCGGCTATATCATTTATCAGCTGTACGAAGCCGATATGCAGAAGGTGATTTTCAAGCAAAATAATGAGATTGCCATGATCACCGATGAGCATAACACCATCATAGCCACGACGAGCAATGTGACCAAAGGCGGCTTGAATAAATTCAGCCCCAAGCTCGATGGCAGTGGACACGTACTGCTGAACGAAGGCAAATACTACATGTATGCCAAGCGAATCCCCGGCACGCCGATTCAGGTCGTTACGCTGAATTCCTACAAATCGGAGCAATATACCTACTTTACGGTATCGTTATTTGTCCTTGCTGCCGGCCTGCTGTTGTGGGTGTTGATCGAGTTTCTGGCGAATAAAATGTCGGCGCGCAACTCCGAATCGATCGATAAATTAATCCATGCCTTGGAACAGCTGCGCGAAGGTAATTTCAATGGCTATGTCGACATTCAGACCAACGACGAGTTTCAAATTCTCGGTAATGAGTATAATGTGATGCTGGATCGGTTGAAAGAGTTGATCGAGAAAAATAAAGAGCTGTCGGAGCTCCGCACGATTATCGAGGTGAAGCAGCTGCAATCGCAGTTCCATCCGCATTTTATTTTCAATGTTCTGGAAACGCTGCGCTATGCCATTAAGATTGACGCGAATCAAGCCCAGGAGATCGTGCTGATTCTATCCCGGCTGCTAAGGTACAGCATCGGGCCTGACCGCAGCGTCCAGCTGAAGAATGACATGAATTATGTGCGCGATTACCTGAAGCTGCAGCAAATCCGGTTCAACGACCGGCTGGAATATCGGGTTAACGTCGCAGAGGAAACCCTGGATGTATACGTCCCCAAGCTGCTGCTGCAGCCGATAATCGAAAACGCTATCAAATATGGCTATGAAAATCAGAGCAAGGTGCTGATCGAAATTAACATATACACCTCCACCGGCAAGCTCCTATTGGAGGTGCGCGACAATGGACAAGGCATGAGTGCGCAGCGGCTGCAGGAAGTGAACCACATTCTGCAGAGTCAGACGAATACGACGCAGCATATCGGGCTGTACAATGTTCATCGCCGTTTAGTGCTTCTTTATGGCGAGGAATCCGGCATCCAAATTGACAGCGCGGAAGGAAGAGGCACCTGTGTGGCACTTACGATTCCTTACGAATGGAGTGGATATCATGTTTAAAGTTCTGCTGGTCGAAGATGAGGATATGATTCGCAGGGGGATACGGTTCAGCATCGACTGGGTTCAATACGATTGCATCGTCATGGAGGAAGGGCTGAACGGACAGGATGGCTACGAGAAGATCTGCGAGTTGAAGCCGGATATCGTCATCACCGACATTACCATGCCGATCATGGACGGGATCTCGATGATTCGCGAAGGCCTCAAGCAGCATACGTTCAGCAGCATCATTATCTCCGGCTATAATGAATTCCACCTTGCGAAGCAGGCACTCCAGTTAGGGGTGACTGAGTTTCTGGTGAAGCCGCTCGAGGACGAGCAGCTGGTTGAAGCCCTGGAATCGGCCAAGTCTAAAGTGGACCTGCTCCGCAAATATGAAGTGATCTCGAAGCATCCGCAGGAAAAGGAAGAGATTATTAGCAGCAAATTTTTGGAGAAGGAAACCAAAACCTCGAAGTATGTGTCCAAGATGATCGCCTATGTCCAAGAGAACTATGCCAAGAAAATCAGCATTCACGATCTCGTGGAAGAGCTAGGTTTGAGCGCCTACTACCTGAACCAGAAATTCAAGGCCGAGACAAGCTATACCTTCAATGATTTTCTCAATCGCTACCGCATTCAGAAATCGATCGATTTACTGAAGTCAGGCGATAACAAAGTATACACCATCGCTCAGGACATCGGATTTAGCGACTACAAATATTTTATCAGCATCTTCAAAAAGTACGCCCACGTCACGCCGAGCCAGTATCAGGAGTATTTCGAGAAGAAGCAATCGTAGGATGAGAGAATGCCTTGTGGCGCGGCGGGTGGTTCCCGGGATAATCGAATTACATTTTTCTCAATACCATCCACCATCGGTTATCATACGAATCGATTTCAATCTCTTCCATACCTAGGTTTGCTTCGCTAATCCAGCTTCTAGCCAGCTCTATATAGCTGCTGTGAAATTCGGAGGAATAACCTATTTCGTCATATCCGGCATACGTAATGTTATCAAAGATCATGTACCCTCCGCTCTTTAACTGCTTATGGCTTGTGTCCATGATTTGGATAAACGCATCGTATGCTGCATCCTTCAACATGCCTTTTCGGTGATAATCCATGACAGCTTGCAGCATTAAAGGTTCGATCGTCCACCAATCTTGATTTACCGTATCAATGCCCTCACGGTCGGCGATAATGGTCTGGATGATATCGTTAATTGCGTGATGGAAAGCGACAACGTCAAAGGAGGACTCCGGATAATATAAACCGATATTTGCGGCATCGTCCTCAATCACCTGTACGTTGATTGCCATTCCTTGCGTTTTGTCCTGAAAGCTTCGGGTCAGCTCCCTGTTAAGATTGGCAGTCACATAGGTGCCCATGTTGTTGGAATAAGCGTCTAAAGCCTTTGGAATGTAAACAATATCACCTGAACCAACCTCCAAAAGGCTTAAAGCACGGGGGAGATTCAGCTCCATGAAGAGATTGTGCCAAGATGCTGAATAATACAATTGAAGATACTCGAATACCCTCGGCTTCGATATATCGATCGGTACTGCTAAGGTGTCTTTCAATTTATTTTCCAATTGGACCGCGTTCATCCGTTCTAATTCAGAAATCATGTCCCGCGAAAAGTCACGTTTTAGAATATCATCAAACGCGCCGGCACTTAGTTTCTCCGCTAGTGTCTGCATGTTCATCAGTATCCCTCTCTTCCCTTTAGAGTTTCTAGAGTTATTCGATTATATGGGGGTTATTCCTCTATAAATGATTAAAGAATCTCCTTCTGCGTCGCAGGATGATGGCTTTGATGAGGGAAAGGAAAGAAAAGACGACGCCTTTATTATCCTTTTTTCACGGATTTAACGTGCAAAAGGCTCATTTCTAACTCATGTTCAAGTTAGAATGAGCCTTTTTAGGTTAGTTTTCCCGTCCAGCCGCCCCGTAGAAAAACAATTCCATCCATTGATCCATGCTCCAGGTCATCCGCTCTTGATTCGCTGATTCCCAATGCCGACGCAGTTCATTCTGGAACATCGTGAAGTAACGCACCAGCATCTCTTCTGATCGTTCCTCCCGAATATATCCCTCCTGCTTGCCGAGCGCGATAAACCTTTTGAAAAAGCCGACGATTTTCTCCTCGCTGTAGCGGTCCATTGTATCCATCAGCCCACTTAATTCGGAGGACGGGACTTTCGGAAATTCCTCGCCTAAAATGTTCAGATTACGCGCCTCCAGCAGCATGATTTCCTTCGTCTTCTCGGGAAAAGTCCGCCCCGAATCCAGAATAGCCTCATACTGCACCATCTGCTTGTCCATCCAATGGATCAAGGAATCGGCATAAAGCTGCTCCTTCGTACCGAAGTAATTATAGATCGTTGCCGGAGAGACCTTTGCTTTCTGCGCGATTTCATTAACGTTGACCTTCTGAAAGCCGTGTTTGAAAAATAATTCAATCGCTGCCTCGAAAATCTGCTCCATTTTCTTCTGCTTCCGTCGTTCGTAGCCGTTCATCAGCCTTCACCTCATATGTAGTGTAACCAAAGTTTTAGACCGAAACAATAAAAATACTACAAAACATATTGAAGCATCGGATTCGTGTCGATATAATTGTTTTAGAGTGAAACATCGAATTTACTACATAATTTTTAAAATAAGTGTATGGGTTGTTCCAATTATGATGGGAGTGAAGCGAAATGAAACAGCTGCGAATGCCTTCTTATTTGCACGATGTATTTGGAGAAAAGCAGTCGGTAGGAGCCATTCTGACCATCCTGCTGTTTGGGGGCATGCTGACGGCTGCGTTATATTACCGATTCCCGGAAATGACCGGGCATTTGCCGGCATGGCGCAGCACCCTGGCCTTATTGTTGATCTTCGACGTGTTTGCCGGCTGCATTGCGAATTTTACGGCCTCCACCAGCAATTTCTATGCTGCACGGGCCGCCAATCGAATCGTATTCATTGCGGTCCATGTCCATATCGTCCTGATCGCTTTTCTACTGAATACCGACACGGGCTATGCCTTCGGCATATGGGCTTATACGGTGATCGGAGCATTTATCGTGAATGCCTTAATCAGGAAGCACACGCAATTATTCGCAGCGAGCTTGCTGATGGCCGCCGGCCTGGGCTGCATGCCCATGCTGCCTGGAATCACGCCTTATATGCTGATTATTGGCATGTTGTTCGTGATCAAGGTATTGTTCGGCTTTGCGGTCGATCATTATGGGGGAGGGAAACCCTGCCGGTGAAGGGAGTTGAATGATGGATTGGAGTACTTGAGGAGGGGCAAGAACCGGTAGCCCAACACATCCTGCTTTGTCATTAAGAAGTTTCTCAACTTAAGAAGGTGTATAACTTGGGAAATGCTATGATAAATTTAGAATAAGGAGCAGTCGGCCAGGACTGCTCCCCTATACAGCATGTGTAGTGGGATTGCCCCACTCCGTGTTTCACAAGACAGTAACCCGTCTCATTCAGGCCGATCAACCTGTGGCGGGTTACTTCTTTTTTCGTTCATAACGAAGCCCCTCCCGCCTGCCTCAGCCTATCGCCCAGCACATAAGCCAGATGCTGTTCGGCCAAACGCATATGACGGTAAAAGGTCGCTCTGCTCATATGAAAGGATGCTGCGAGCTCGCTTTTATTCCGGTCCTTGCGCAGATAACCTGCAATTAAGATTTCCTTCTCCATTGCCGTCAGCGGCCCCGCTTGACGTGCGTCGGCCAGAATCTCCTGGATGATTGTCCTCACCTGCAGTCCGCTCCAACGGAAACGCCGCATGACAGGGAGTTCTTCCAGCTTGTCCAGCGCAAACAGCCGCTCCAGCATTTCCTTCATTTCACTTCTTTCTATGGATGGGCGATGGCCATTCTCCCGCGGATGCGCGGATGGAACAGCTGCTGTCTCCGTCTGCCGAATGATCCGCTGAATCCACTGATCAAAGGCCGTGTGCCGAAAATCAAGCTCCCATGTCGTCAATTCAATGCCCGCGAATCCCGTCACTTTCCCGCACGCTTGAAAGCCTAGCACCGATAATAAGGCATTCAGCTGCGGGTCCGCTGCCGCCAGAATTCCCCGCAGCCCTCTGGTCATATGGACCAGCCACTGCTGCATCAGCAAGGCCCCCAGCTCTTCAGGACGATATAAGGAATGTTCGGAATTGACTGCGGACAACAGGACGAATATCGTATCAGCCGCCTCCGGAGGAAGCTGATGCAGCGAAGAAGCCTCCTCCCCCAGCATCTGCCTGCACCCAGGCGCGTATCGTTCCAGCAAGGGCATGCTCAAGGCATGGAGCCACAGGCCTGCGCAGAACGCCAGCGGCCCCCCTTTCTCATCCCTTACAACAAAGATCCCCTCAGGAAATTGATCTGCAATCTCGTCCAGCAAAGCCGGGTAATTGTCAGGATCGACCAGCTCGGACTGCCAGTCGGAACCGAGAATCGACGCCTTCATCAAACGCTGCAAATCCGGCAGATCCTCCTGCTCGAACGGCTTCTGCTCGCCGGGCTTCAGGCTTGACGAGAAATTGGCGTAAGCATGGGCCGAGGGCAAGAATTCGCGGTACAGCTCCAAGATGTGGGCACTCAGGCGCATCTGCATCCGTTGATCGACCGAATGAAACCGCTCCGCCAGCAGGACGAACGCCTGATGGCGAACCGCTTCGAATTGCTCGGGGGTTCTGCGCGCGAAATCCTCCCGTAGGATTCGAGCGACGACCTGATGCAGCGATATTCCGTCGAGCGTATCCCGAACAAATGAAAGTGCCGTCAGCTGGTAGTAGTCCGCCCCTTCCAAGGGCTTGTCCAACAAACGGTTCAGCAGCGCCTCATTGGCTGCCGGCAGGAGCGACAAGGCCGTCAGCGCGCGGTAAAGGCTGGGAGAGGCGGCTTCCCGCAAAAATTCGGCACTCAACACTGCCGGAACTTCTCGCCATACATCCCACTCATCCGCAGATTCGGAAAGCAGCATATCTACGGTCAAGGCGAGCGACAACGGGTGGCCGTCCGTCTTCTCGGCAATCTCCCTTTGCAATTTCGCAGACAATCCGCTGCTACCTAAATAATCGTAGACCTCTTCTCGTGTAAACAGCCGCAGGGGGAACCTTCGTAATTGGGACTTCCATTCCGGATTCGTCTGCCACAGCGGCAGTCCGTTGCGCGAGGCACAAACGAACAACACGCGGGCGGTCTTCAATTCCGGAAGGAAGCTGGAGAACAGCCAGCCTTCCAGCCCTTCGATCTCCTCGCAATTGTCCATGAGCAGGACGGTAGGCTGGAGGGACAGTTCCGAAGCGATGTACGGCAGCAGCGCCGTGTCCCGATCCCGGGTTCTTCCGTATTCGGTTGCCAGACTCATCTCCAGGCCCGCCAGAAAAGCGCCCGAGGTCGCTAAGCCGCCTCGTCCGTCCAGCCAAAGAGAACGTACGGAGACCTGCCTTGCCGTGCTAGCCATTTGAAGCAGCAGTGTTGTTTTGCCAATGCCCCCAATCCCTGATATCGAAAAGATGGATGTCTTCGCCTCGGCGTCCGCCAGCCAATCCGTGAAGCTCTTCATTTCCCGATCAAAACCGATGATGCGATGCCTTGCCATGTTCTCCATTCGTTATATCCTCACCCCATCCGCTTCCCGCAAGCCGAAATCCGCTAACCTATCAACCTTCTATTTGTATACTATACTATGATTCGAGACTCGGACAGGCATGATAACGGAAGAATCGCAAAAAAAAAGCGCACATTCCTGGCGGAATGCACGCGTGAGCCATGCGGCTGCGATTAGTTGATGAAATTCAAGTAGTGGAGCATACGGCATAAGAGCACGGCGCTCTGGGCGCGCGTGGTAAACCCCTGCGGAGCGAACGCATCATTTCCGACGCCTTCGATCAAGCCTGCGGCCAGCAGGTCGGCAGCCGGCCCCTTGGCCCAGCCGGATACCCGGGCATGATCCGAGAAGCGTTCTAACCCCGAAGCGTCCTGCGGCGGAAGCCCGCCGGCGTATCGGACCGCTCTGCCCAGCATAACCGCTGCCTGCTCCCGCGTGATCTCTGCGTCCGGTCGGAACGAACCGTCGGCATAGCCTTCTATCAAGCCGGCCGCGGATGCCGCTCCAACCGCACCGGCGTACCACGCTTCGTTCGGCGCCACATCGGCGTAGGAAGCACGCTGCGGCTTCTCGGCCAGTTCGAGCGCACGGACGAGCATCGCTGCGAACTCGGCGCGGGTCACCGTACGGTTAGGGTCAAACATGCCGTCGGCCGAGCCGTTCACGATCAGCTTGTTCGCCATCCGCTCGATATCGTTTTGCCCCCAATGTCCCCGGATATCCTCGAAGGTTCGGTTTGAGCGTACCGCAGTATATATGCCGTTATGCGCGCTGTACAAAGTCGCCGTCCCCCTTTCGAATACGGACGGGACATAGTGCAGCTTCCCAGCATCATCCACCCGGATGACCGTGGAACGGTCGGGGGCCGCCGCAGCGTTCATTGAGAATGTCCGCTCCATGTACGTGCCCTCGGCTTCAATTCTTTCGCCACCATCGCCGTACACATCAAAGCTCGCCGGTTCCGCCAGCATGTCATATCCCTGACGGGACAATTCCTCCTCCAGCTCGCGGCTTGCAGTCTCGGCCATTGTGGCTATGACGATCGTTACATTCGCTCGATTCCGAAGGTCACTTAGAACAAGCAGCGGGACGCTGCTGCTTGCGCCGTTCACCCCAATTCGAATGACGGCGTTCGGTCTCGCCGCAAGGAGATCCTGCAGCGCTTCCGCCGGAAGATCCACCTTCACCACCGGCTCCTTATTGTCGATATCAATGAGGATCTCATCCCCGCCACCAGCCCACGACCGTACCAGCTCGGAGCCCGGGATAAGCCGTAGAACGGTACGTCCGTCCTGCTCCTGCTCGTTCTTGATGGTCACCTGGACGTGTTGACCGTTGATCCTTACGGTCATCCTTGGATCCGGCGTAGGGGCAGGAACGGGAGCAGGAACCCAGCCATAGGATGGAGATTCAGCGGGTTCAGGGTTCTCCTGTACAGGGGGATTGGCAGCGCTCAAATCGATGCGTCCTACATCCGCTGTCTCCCCCGCTAAGACATTCACGGTTGTCGTATGGCTGCCATAACCCGCTGCCGTCACCGTAAGCGAATGGATGCCTGCAGTCACGTTCGTCAGTGTAAAATCCCCATTCCCGTAGGTGACACCCGTTACGCCGCCTGCCGATACCATCGCACCCGCCAGCGGCGTATTGCCAGTGCCGTACACCGAGCCAATGACCGTCCCTGCAGCCACAGGAGCGGACTGCACCGTCACCGTAGCGGCAGCCGTGTACCCGCCGTCGACCGTTGTCACCGTAATGAACGCCGTACCTTCAGCGATCGGCGTCACCTCGCCGCTCTGGTTCACCGCCGCGACGGCTGGATCACTGGAGGCCCATACGACCGCCGGGTTCGTCGCATTTACCGGCGTAAGGACGGCTGTCAGCTTCTGTAAAGCCCCTCCTGCCGTAAGGGGCAGCTCCGTCTGATCCAGCGTCACTCCCGTAACCCGGACCTGGTCTTGAATATGAGCCGCTTCCACCTGGACGCTGCTCCATGCCTCGATATGCTTTTGTTCATCCACTTCAAATACCTGAAGAAATTGCCCCCGGATCGGATCCATAATGTCCGTGCCTAGCGAGTACAAAACCGCTTCGCCGGGCAGCGCTCCCCCCCTTAAGGGACGCACGCCCGCATCTGGCCCGAGCAGATAAGCAAACGTGTGGCCGGGATCGCTCGGGACTGCCGTCACGCTTGTCGACCCGTTCGCGCTGCCTGGACTAACGACAAATCCGTCGATATCCGGAGCAGATTCATCCACGTGCAGGGTCAACACTGTGCTGACCTTGCTCTGGCCCGCATCGGTTACCGAAACCGCAACCGTAAATGTGCCGCTCTCCTTAGGACTGCCTTCGATCATGCCGTAGGCTGTCATTGATAGGCCATCCGGAAGCCCGGAGGCAATCCATGTCAGCCCGCCTCTTGAGCCATCGAAAGCGTCCATCGCACTCGAATAGGGGACGTCCTTGACTGCACGCGGAAGATCGGTCGTCAAGATGGCGGGGCGCAAATATGGATAGCCGCTATTGATGCCAGCATCCAGGGCCCAAAGATCGGTGAAGTCCCAGCCGTGATAGTTGGAAGCTGCCTTCATGTCACTGGTCGTAAGGCCCGTGAGATGAGGCGAGCCAATGATATCCCCACTCCCCACGCCAGTAGTTAAGGACGATGCCGCAATATCATAATACGAGGCGTTGATCGTGGCAACCGCCATGGTTCCGATAAAACCGCCCGCGGTGTAATAGATAACGCTTCCGGATTGCATGACGGCAGTCGAAGAATAGCTGTTGGCAATGGTTCCGTATATCAAATGTCCGGCAAAACCGCCGCCATAATAATAGTGGCCTCCCCCTGTATTCGTGACTGTTCCGGTGGCATAAGAGTCCCTGATGGAGCCTCTACCTTGGGATCCGACAAGCCCTCCGGCATACTGATTGGAGGCATCGCCGCTCTTCACGGCAGCGGATGAAGATGAGCGGAGAATGCTCGAATCGCCATTGGCCGCCCCGGCCAACCCGCCTGCTGCACTCACGTAACCCGTATCTCCGGCCGTAACAGAGCCCTGCGAATGCGAGTTGATGATGCTGCCGCCGATCAGATGACCCACCAATCCGCCGGCATAGCTGCCACCGTTCACGTGAACCGTTACGTTCAGATTACGAATAGCTCCTGATACACGGCCGAAGAAGCCGACATACTCTAAAGTCCCGCCGTCGATGGTGAGGCCTTTGATCCGGTATCCCCTTCCGTCGAAAATGCCGCTGAAGACGGTCGCTTCATCGGCGAAGGGCACCCAATCGTATCCGGTCATATCGATGTCGCCGGTCAATCGGATATTCCGATCCAGATAAGCCGCTTGATTCCGATTGATATAGGCCAGTTCCTCTGCGGTCCCGACCCACACCCAGCCGTCCGCTTCGGACGGAATCGAGGCGTTTCCGGCCCGAACCCCAGACGCAGCGGAAGCCAAGGGAGTAAGCACCGCCGAAAAAATGAGCAGTACCGCCAGCATGATGGACATTTTTTTCATAAACCCGTTTCTCCTTTGACATCAGCACAGTCATCAATAAATCATCAATACACGCCGTGACCTGATCAATATGAACATCTCCAATCAGTGTAAACCATTTGTCGATCAAGAACTGTCTCATTTTTGTTTCAAGTTCGGGGACATGTGAATCAAACGAAAAAACCAAGCGACTGTCAGGGGGACGCCCTATGATCGCTCGGCTAATCATTTTTATAAAGCCGTCGCCTTTACACGGACCGTTACACTCGCTCATTTTCTCGTCATCATCAATCAAATGACTGCCGATCATCTGGTTGACGGCCGTTGTTGCTCGGTAGAACGATCGTATTGCTTAGCGGAAACTGTCTAAAAGCACGCTGGATTAAAAAGCGGAATTCATCCGAGAGGCAGATGCCTTAACTTATCCGGATTCGCGACGGTATAGATCGCATGAATTTTATGATCGCGGTAAGCGAAGGAATACACGTATTGGACGGTTTCATCCAGCAGGAATCGGATCCCCGGGAGTCCGTTCACCATGAGGAAAGAGTACGTAAATCGGCCTGCATACGTTTTGATCAGGAATTGATGGAATTTCAGCACGAGCTCAAATCCAACCACAGGCACTTGCGCCGCTTTGACTTTGCCTCCGCCATCCGAGTAGAAAACCACATCTTCGCTAACCAGCTCTAGCAGTCTAGTCGTATCTCCCTGCAATAGCGATGCCACGAAATCCTTGATATGCTTCTCCGCCGTCGATACCGACGGATGCTGGTCCGGATCGAAATGGATGCTCTTCTTGGCGCGATGGAAAATTTGCCGGCAGTTCGCGTTGCTCTTCCCGACCATATCGGCAATTTCCTCAAACGAATACTGGAAAATCTCGCGCAGGAGAAACACCGCCCGTTCCATCGCATTCAGCTGCTGCAGCAGCAATAGGTAGGCCGTGGAAATCGACTCTGAGCGCAAATATGTGTCGGAAGGATCGCCAACTGATGCGCCATCCGAAGCCCCCTTCTCGATGAGGGGCTCCGGGAGCCAGGGGCCGACGTATAACTTTTTGACGGATGAGCGTAAAAGGTCCAGACACCGATTCGTCACGATTTTGTATAAATACGCCCGTTCATTTCGAATGGCATCCGCATCCTGAAGTCTTTCATAACTCAGGAAGGCCTCTTGGAACGGCCGGTCCGGGATTAACACGTCCGTTCACATGCATAAAATCATGCGAAACCGTCATTTTCGGCAGGTATTGTTTGACAACCAGCTCTTCCCGCCACCCCGGCTGCACCACATCCAGCATCCCTTCAAGCTCGCGCAAATCCTTATCTGGGTCGGTCTCTTTCCCTTGGTATTTCAGAACGGATATGACTTGCGCACCGTCGTCGCTTAGCTAGGCAGCGCGCGATTGATTACTAAGAAAGACCGTCTGATCGATGCCGTATACAAATTGTTGTTTGGGTTTCGGGAGGCGTCTCAATGCAACATCCAGGCAGGCTGCCGTGATTTCGATCGCTTGTTCTTTCCAGGTATGAAGGGAGGTTTTTTCTGAACAAGGCACCAGCTGGTGGGCTACAGAAGGCGGTGTGGCGAGAACGACATGGTGTGCGCCGATCTTCGCTCCATCCTTGCACAGCACGTGACGCACGCTGCCATCCTGGACATCGATGGACGTAACCAGGCTGTTCGTTACAAAACGCACGCCGAGATCGGATGCCTTTTTTCTTAATTCTTCGACCAGTTCGCCCCAGCCCCGATCCAGATACAACACCCCTTGAAGAGCATTTTGCAGCTGCTTCAATGCAGGGCCTGCTGCCGGCAAATCCGGCCCTACCACATAACTTGCCGTCCGCAGCAAAGAATAAAAAATATTACGCACCATCGGATCCCGCAGATTCGATTCGACCCATTCGCGAATACTGATGCGATCATAGGGATGAGTATCCATTTTCCCGAGTTTCCCCAGCCAGGCAGCAAGCTCCAGCTTCCCCTTCCAAGACAAGAGCGGGGTCGTGAATAAAGATTTCATATCCGTGGGCAAAACGTTCAATTTCCCCTTCCACACCCCGTAACCGTCAATCGAGGGCTCCGCTCCCTGTACGTTAAGTCCCAACTCCATGAAAGTCGCGTAAGCATCCCCCTTATACAAGGCATGCCCGCCCAGATTGAAGTAAGCACCTCTTTTCTTCATGGACATGGCCCGGCCGCCTAACCGATCCTGTTTTTCAATGATGAGCGTTTGCTTCCCTGCTTTCGCTGCATAAATTGCAGCGGCCAACCCCGCAATCCCTCCGCCAACAACGACCACATCATACTGTTGCATCGTTCATCATTCCCTTCGATTTTTACCTGTATGACGGGCAAAGGATGCGGAGTGTGACAGGGATCGAAAAAAAAATATGGATGCTTATCTTTGCGTGAAAATGAGAGCCGTCCCGAGAAGGGAGGCGCTCGGAATGAAAATATCTCCCCGCGCCGTCTCAACCACCGGAAATCCATTGGACTCAAGATGACGCCTTGTATAAGCAAGGTCCCGCACCTTGACTGCATATCCGGCAAATCCCGGTGAAGACGTGAAGGCTTCTCCCGGGAGCAAATCGGTTACATGGGATTCAGGAATGAGCTTAATGCGTCCGCCCTCTAGATCAAAGACACGCGCCTTCCCCTCTTGTTGCGGCGGAGTTCCCAAATAAAGCTGATACCGTGTCACATAGGCATCGAACGCTTTATCCTCCACACACAGTATCGCTTCGACTAACGCAATTGCCCCATTCGGATGTTCCGTATGGATCTGTTTCAGCCCAGCGTCCAATGGAAGATTTTCAGCGAATGCCAACCGCCCTTCGGATACTTGCTCGTCCTCGATTTCCAACAAGCGTACCGAAACCAATTGAGTACCGGTTGAGGTCTCCACGGGACGCTGTATCGTATTGACACCACCATGTCCAACGCTTCCCGCGTCCAGTCGAGCCGCAGAAGTGTCCGCTTCTGAAGTGGAGAAGACCAAGATATGCGTTCCCTCAAAGCGGTCCAGACAACGAGTGATCGTCGCAACGGTCCGCTTGATAGAGGCGATGATTCGCGGGAGCACGGCTGGGGGTGCCGTAAGCGGGATAAAATGCGCATCGTCAGGAATTCTCCCTCCCTCCTGCACAATCGTTACGATCTCAATGAAATTGTCGGCAAAGTCGATATGGGCATTAGCTGCTCCAAACGGTTTAGGGCTCTCACCTTCTTGTTCAGCCATTGTCGGATAGGCAGGCGGTCGGCATACGAAGCCCAGCTTGCGGTACAACTCCAGCGCCGTCTCCATATCATGGACCACATGCCCCACATGATGGATTCTGTTAATTTCGGTCTTCATGGACAACCCTCCTCATGGAATAGGTACTTGCTGCAATGTAATTCAAAAAGATTTGGTGTATCTCCATATCTGCTAGTATATTTTGTTCTTGGAATAATTCGTTATCCATGCGCCCGTAACCTCTAGATCCACGTGTTTCCAACAAAATAGCAATGCAAGAACCCCGCACAACGGGGGTCCGGTTGGACAAACAACAGCAAAAATTATAGTACGAAACGTAAAGACTGCTGACCGAAGCTTTTGTCAGCATCCAACAAAAATAAACGAATCTTATTCAATAGACTCGTCATTCTTCATCAGACTTCTCGTTGTGTTCTTTCAGATGATATCTTAGCATGAGCATTCCCATTTCCCTTGTCACCGTAAGGGTTATCTAGTATTTCGCAGCTGTGAAAGTAAGTATATAAATACAATTCATATATAGCTAAAAAATATAGATTTATTACAAAATCGGGACTGTAAGACTAGGCATTTAATTATAAACATAACTATAGGTCTATTTCATTACGACAAAATATCATATAAATTTACATTAAACAACAATTCCATATATCGTACGATAATGGCAAACCCGCTGAAAAACGGGGACGCAAAGCTACAGGGGCTAAGGTGAATGTTCACTATGCCAGCCAGTTACCGAATACGACGGGAAGCCTCCGTCTATTCTTTTAGAATACCTGATGGGAGGTTATTTGTGTTGTCCATTAAAGTAAATATATGGATATGTTGCCATGATATATAAA
Organism: Paenibacillus ihbetae; assembly: GCF_002741055.1. Lineage (NCBI taxonomy): Bacteria > Bacillati > Bacillota > Bacilli > Caryophanales > Paenibacillaceae > Paenibacillus > Paenibacillus ihbetae. The sequence goes on from NZ_CP016809.1 coordinate 2,088,019, forward strand.
TAACGCTTAAGGGGGGATTGAAGTACAAGCGTGGATTTAGAAGAGAATTACATACTTATATGAGTAACGTTGTCATTTATTGAATTGGAGGTAATGATGTGATGTCTGATACGAACACAATGGTTAGCAATTACGAAGAAGTTCCCATTCACCATTCTCTCTCGCCTGAGAGCATTCGCGATCTGATCGAAGAGAAAGTGCCAGCGATTCGAATTCCGAATTATGTCTCTTCGGAGACAGCCCAGAAAATAATCGATTTCATTCTCGCCCAGGCGTCGCTTGATGCCTATACACACGAGGTCTACATCGACGGCGTGCCGGAGCAGAAATATTATGGGGTCTACCGCGTCGGGATCCCGTTCAACTCGACCTACGGCACCCCGGCGGGCAGCGCCGAACGGGAGAACTACTATCAGGCGGCCCTGCCGGGACTGCGCAGGCTACGCGATCTCTGTGCGCCGAATCTGTCGCCGATCGACCGGCTGCGACTCGATCTGGATGAGGCCTGGATGGATGGCGCCACGATCGCCGCCTTCGAGGGCCGGAAAATGTTCGCCGGCATGGTGCGCATCATGCCGCCCGACGATTCGCATATTCTCGAAGAGAAGCCGCATGTCGACTGCCTGCCTGCGTCGATCTGCCCGCTCGACCAGCAGCTCAGCGCGAATATCTACCTGAAGATGCCTCCGGTCGGCGGCACGCTCGAGAGCTGGAATGTCCCGACCTTGTCGTATGCCGACATTGAGCGGCTCCCCGACGGCACCATCCCGCGCACCGACTTGCCGAAGCCGGTTGTCATCCATCCCCAGGAGTGTGAGCTGGTGTTGATCAACACGCGCAAGCCGCATGCGGTCAGCAGCTTCTCCGGCGGCATCCGGATCAGCGTCCAGGCCTTCATCGGATACCAGCCGGGCAAGCCGCTGAGGCTGTGGTGCTGACGTACGAGCCGGTGCGCTGCCTGCTCTCCGGCCCCGCGCTTTCGCCCGTCCTCCACGACGCGCTTACGCAAGTCCCGGTCCGGATCTGTGCCGAGCCGGCCTTCGACGACGTCGTGGCCGCCCTTGGAGACCGGGTACCAGCGGGCCCAGATGAGGCCGCCCGGCACGACACCCCCGTCTTCTATGGCTGGGAGCCGAGCTACGCTGCCATCATGCGCCTTGCCTCACCCGCGCACAAGCATCTTGCGGGCCTATGCAAGGACAAGGCAGCCTTCCGTCGGCTGACGTCCGATCTCACTCCCGCATTCCGTTGCGTTGCGTTGCGTCCTGACGAACTCTGCACGTTCCGACCACCATCCGACCGTTCGGTGGTGCTGAAGCCAAGTATCGGCACCAACTCGATCGGCGTCCGGGTGGTCGCTTCGGCTGACGCCTGGGCGGAGGCTGTCGAGCAGTCTCTGGACGAGATCGCCCGCGCGTCGGCTCGTGTCGGCACTGATGTCGTGTCCGACACGCTGTTCCTGGTCGAGGATTATGTCGAGGGAACCGAGTTCGCCTGCGATGGTTTCTGGAATGGGGATGGCGAGGCGGTGATCACCGGCATCTACGAGCATCCCTTCGACACGCCGGGCGATGTGGCGGATGTCGTCTATTTCACTTCTCGCCCCATCATGCGAGCACTGCTCCCGCCCGCCACTGAGCTGCTGAACCGGATCGGCGCACGCCTCGGCCCTGGGGCACGCCGGTTCGCGTTCCACCTCGAAGCCCGGCTGCGCAGCGACGGCGTACTGGTGCCAATCGAACTGAATCCCCTGCGCTTCGGACAGATCGGTTTCTCGGATCTCGCGTTCCATGCCTTTGGCCACAATCCGTACCTGTGCTTCTTCACGGACACGGGGCCAGACTGGCCGGCCCTTTGCATGGGAGACGACGATATCTATGCGCTGGTAGTCGGCATCGCGGCACCAGGCACCGACCGCATGGCGCAAACCGCAGATTTTCTAGCTGCGGTCGGGCCGAATCGCGTCGGCTTTGTTGCAGCAGATCGGGAGAAGTCGCCCTTCCTTGGCATCGCCTTCACGCGAGTGCCATCGCGGGAGGAAATTCCCCGGCTGCTGAGCCTGCGGTCGCCTTAGATAGGATTACCTTAATGTCACAAATTTGAAATTTGGACAGGATGCGTCCACTTAAACTGGAAGCGTTGAACTAACGTATCCATCGTGTTATGAGAGGCTGTCCCAAAAGGTCGTTAGCTAAGACTCTTTTGAGACAGTCGTCTTTTTATATCCCCAGGACTAATATCAGTATAGGGGGACTATTTTATGCCAATAAAAGCCCCGTATTTAAGCCGTCTTCTAAATTTTCTACTAAGCTACTAAGTAGTTTATCGGATCGATCCATCTGATAGATGATGGACTTAGCAATCTGTGCTGGCCCATACCCATTCCCAAACTTCGCCGTCCTTGCTATCCAATATTACACCTTTCAGTCTAAACCCATTCTTCTTCAGAATGGATGTGAAGCATTATGATGTGGAAGCGTACGGGCTGTTACAACTACCTGCGGATTTGTTGTTTCTACTAAAGCGGCATACATAAGAAATGACCACAAATCCCAGAAGAGTGTGACTGGGAACGAGGTCAGAACTTCGGTACAGACGGTTTATAACTCTTTTTTCATATAATATCTCGTAATGCCTGTCAAAGGCACATGTTCAAGAACACCAAAGATCACATACCCATTCTTAATGTAAAACTCGGGTGCTTGAAACTCGTGCGTGTCCAAATGAATTCTTTTGGCACCCGATTCTTTGGCGACTCTCTCCAGTTCCCTAAGCAGCTTGTTTCCGATACCCTGGAGTCTATATTCTTCATGTACCCATAAAATTTCTAACGATACAGCTTCTCCGAATCGATTACTAAGCAAACCGGCAATCAATTCCCCAGTTTTGGATCTTACTATGAAATTCAACGCTTCATATTCAGCTGATGTGATGTTCATCTTATTAAAGCCATACAGCTCTTCCCTAATCATCTCAAGAACTGAACTCTTTTCTTCCATGACTCTCCTGATTTGAATCATTCTTGATCCTCCGCGTAACCTTCACTTCGCTTGTTAGCAAGAACATCATAAATATATAAATAGGTTCGAATATTACGGTTTCTCTGGTTTAAAAACTCTCTTTTCAAGACCATTCCGAGACGGGCTGCCACTTTAATCGAACCGAAATGGTCCACCGGCATATTGGCGCAAATTCTTTGCAGTTTCAGTGTATGCAATCCATAATTAAACACGGCTGCAGCCGCTTCTTTACCGTAACCTTGTCCCCAATACTTTGCTTTAATGATATATCCCAAGTCATTTTCTTGTCTGCCGTCAATATTCACGACCCGAAGTCCGGCATCCCCTATAAGGAAGCCGTTGTCCTTTCGAAATATGCCAAGCCGACCGAATCCGCTCGTGTATAATTCCATGCTTCCCCCTATCCATTCCCGAGTTTGCTCGATTGAAAAAGGCGCTGGCCAAAATTTCATCGTTACCGGATCGGACAGAATTTTATGTAACGCTTGAAGATGCTTCCACTCGTACGACCGAAGCAGCAACCTTCTCGTTTCTAGAGATATCATTAGGGGATTTCCTCCCATTTAAGTTCGTTCTGCTCGTTCACATCAACCTGTAGAACGCTGCCTTTCAACGCCTCGGCATGCCGGATGAGGCTGGTGCCGATCCCCTGACCGAATTCATCAGGATCGACAAATAACATGACAATTTTAAAGCCTTCCAAACCGATAAGCCCTCTTGGTTCTCCATAATCGCTTACTTCAACGCAAATCTCTGAAGCGTTTAATGCTCCCTTCTGAACAAGCTCATAGTAGAATGCAAAGTCAGCAGCCGACAAAAATGTATGGGTATCGCGTACAGCCCGATACCAAATTTGGACAAGTCATAGAACCTTTCCTCAAAAGCGATGATTTGATTTTTATTCTTCCTCTCTAACATAAACAAATTACCGCTGTCTAACTTTAAAAACTGTGATCCATTTGTCTGATGAACTCTTGAATGGCTTTGCTAACCAGATCTTTATCCTGCATATGAAGCGCATGCCCAATGCCGTTTAATCGGACAACTTGGGAATGTCTAACCAGTTCAGCAGCCTTTTTCACATCCTTATCGGATAGAAGTCCGCCCTGCTCCGGATCAGCCTGAAGAAATAAAACCGGACACTCGATCGCAGCCAGATCAATGCCCGAGTAGGCTTGGTATATCTCATCAAAATGATAGTTAATCGAAAACAACATCTTAGGATCGTTCTGACTCAAGCTGATCGCCATAAATTCAAACCAGGGATGGTTTTCACCAAATACGTCTTTTGCAGGGACAGGTTCTTTTTGTTCTGGTGATGATATGTGCATATGTTGAAGCTCGAAGATAATATCGTTAATCGTACCGTTCTCCGCAACTTGCCGCCATCGCTCCGTCATTTCCCGCTGACGATCGGTATGCACTTTAAGCACATCGGATGATAGAGGAGCGTCGCCTACAACAATTGAGTTCACGGATGCCGGGTACGAAGCCCCAGCCATCAAGGCGATCATGCCACCGAGGGAATGCCCAAAGATGACCGGAGGCTCTTTAATGATATAACGGATTAAATTAATCACATCGGAAAGATAGTCCTCCATACGATAGCCCAAAGGGGAAGAAGCACGTCCGGAACGACCGTGTCCCCTCAAGTCGAGAGCATAAAGATGAAATTTCCCGATTAAGTCAGGTATAAGGCTGGAAAAGCTCTGCCACCTCGAAGATCCGCCATGAAGTAATAGCAGCGGGCGCGCTGACGGGTCTCCGCCTTCCATATAACTCAACATTATCTCACCTGTATCATACGCCTTGACGTTCAAGTTGAGACGCTCCTTTACTGTCAGATTCGTGAGCATGCAGCCACCTTAATTAACATTTAGAATACTGCCAATCAAAATAACCGACTTTCTCTTCTAAAGCTAGCCTGTAGCTTCTGCGGATCATTCATACCGCTTCGGATTTCAGGATTCATATAACGTACTCCTTTATAAGACTTAATCATTTATGTACCGATTAGTGAGCTTCATGAACGCCTGCCTGGTATCTGGTTTCTATTGAAGGATGTTCGCGCTTGAAAGCGGCAAGTTCGCTCATATGATTGGGATCATGATGGGTGATGAAGATTTCACTATCCGATCCGAGTGAGTATCCGTTCCGCTGAGCGACTTCATGCAGCTCATTTAAGAAACGGAATAGGTACAGCCGACAAGAAACAGTGGCCCGGTCATCATGAATCATGACCTCGAAAATGTACGGCTGCTGTCCTTTCTCCGAATACGGAATTCCCAACGAATATGGGGCCTCCTTTCCTCGTACATAGTTATCATAACTAGGTAAGAGTAAGGATAGTATTGTCCTTTCGGGTATTCTTTCCAAGCAAAAGGTAGACTTTCGGGTACTGGCTTAGCTGTGAAAAGCAGGGTATGCCGTCAAAATGGCAAGCAGCATGCTGTAACTTATTGAGGGTGGGGAAAGAAATAACGGTAAATCTGACGGATAAGCTGCCAGAATTACGTTCAACTTGATACGGGGGGGCGTTTGGTCCCAAGCTGGCAGGTTACATCACAAACAGCTGCGAAGGATGTATGCGTCGGTTATTTCTCCGACCTGGCGAAAGGTTCATAATCAGCCCATATCCGCTGCATATGAGCAGAAGGCTTTATGATGAGCCGGAAAAGTATAAGACGGAACGGTTTGACCGTGATGATGTCAATACCATTCCGACGACGGCCAATTCCCCGTTCGGGGCACTACTTCAATCACGGTTTGGCAATCAGCTTGGCCGTCAGTTGTGTTCGATTGTGAATGTCCAGCTTCATAAAAATGGACTTTAAATGTTTCTTTACCGTGGATTCGCTAATGAGTAGCCTTGTAGCGACTTCAGCATTGGAATAACCAGCTGCCACTTCCTTAGCGACTTCATACTCCCGTTCACTGAGGATCCCGATTAAGTTCGGCTCGTATCGTGGCGGAACCTCCGGGAGGCAGCCACTTATATCGAGTTCTATTCCTGACCGCCTAAATAGCTGTGTTAAGAAAGCAACAAGCTTCCCGTTCCGCGTATCGAGGGCATAGGTCGGTGTGAGTGTTCGCCCGTCGTGATTGCGATGCGATGCCCCTTCCACAGGGAGAAATCCAAATGCGGTATAGGATTTGCGGCCGATTTCACTGTCATAGGGCGTACAGATGGTAAGCCCTCCTCTGCACAAGTACGAATAAATGAGTCGAATGCCGGCCGTTCGAGCTTGTGGATTAAGGATGTCGGCAAAATCGAGCGAACGAATAAACCATCCGGCCGGCTGCTCTCGAGGAGCAGCCAGCATGTCTCGTTCCGTTTCTGTAAGCGTACTTAAATAGGGGCTGCTAAGGGGATCCTTTTCAAGCCACGCCAATGTCCCGGCATGGATGGGTATGCAAATCGCCAAACCGCAAGCTTGATCATTCGGGCCCCGCAGGAGCTTGATCGACAACGGCTCCAGCCCATAAAGAGCTTCCAGATCGAGCGGAGCCGCATTGTAACGGACCATCTCTCTTGAATACTCAATTCGGAATCTAGCACCTGTCTCCGGATCAACCTCATATCCTGAAACAGGCTGCGTGCTGGTTTCCCTCCACTTCGCATAAGCAATAGCATCCCGAAGTGTTGTTTCCGTCACAGCTTCCCAGTAATAACTGTAATCGTCCTCATAAGATAAGGCGCGCAGAACGTCAATATCCACATAAGAGAGTAATTCGCTAACCTCCCATTCGATGTCGCTTCGATCTTTGCTCTGTAGAATAGCCTTCGCATAATATTCTGCACACCTTGTTGTCAGCTCCCGATACCGCTTAGGCATCCTTTCCTTCAAACGGACATTCATTGATTTGCGCATCAAATCATGCAGCTGCCACCCACGCTCGGTGCGTCTGACAAATGACAATGCAATCAGTCGGTCAAAAAAATAGCTGGGCACATCCTGCTTCATGACTGCGGAGAGCCTCTCTTGATCAAATACCCGCATAATGGATGCCGATTCAATAAAATAGATAAGTTCCCGATCTCGTACTTCCTGAAGCCACAAAGCAGCTAACTGCTCAAACCAGTCACCGCCTTCGAAAGACACTAAACTTTCTGCGAGATTGTTAGCAGCTGCAGCTAACGAAAGCGCAAGCGGATGGCCGTTTGTCCTGCGCCAAATTTGTTCGATTTGAAGCTCGTCCGTGATTCCGCACAAATTAAGATAGTTGAGGCAGTCCTTTCGATTAAGCTGCTGAAGCGGCAATTGGTGGAGGCGCTCACGCCAGACCGGGGACCACAACCAGCTTCCGCGAAGAGGATACCGTCCCGCCGACAGCAAAAGCAGCCCTGAAGGAGCTGTGGGAATAAAGCGGTCGCGAAGCCAGTTCTCCATATCTTGCATTTCTTCATAGGTATCGATCGCCAGCACGATCACACGTTCACCTGATTGCTGCGCAAGATGTTCGCAAAAGCGCTGTATCGGATCATATTCACTCTCTCCTGTAAAGCCGATCTGTGAAAGAAGCGCAGCACCAATTCCTTTCTCAGAATGGACAAAATCACGGCTGTCCAATTGAAGATAAACGGCACCATATTGCTGTGCTTTTTGTCGGCATAAACGTAGAAATGTACTTTTTCCCACGCCGGCGGTACCATATACATGAAACAATCCCGGCTCCTGATCCAGTTTTATTTGTGCAAGCTTGCTCTCAAATGCCATAAGCTCCTGCTCGCGGCCAACAATGAATTGGAGCTCGAGGTCAATCAGGCTGTTAGCTTGATTCTTTAACAAACTATCACCAATCGCTTTCTTTGCCAGATCACAAGGCGCACTCGACGGCGCTTTGGTACGTAATATTATACCATACATTTCATGTAAAAACTGGGAATTGAGGCGTATAAGGCTTACGCCAAAAGTAAGTCGGGGTGACAGATAAGCAGCATCGTGGTGATCTTCTTTCTGCTCCCGGTTCAAAGCCTCAAGTTCATCGGGCAAGACCGCCCAGACATAATCCTTCTATCAGGAGTGGGGATTGTTCCATTACAAATGCCTCATATATGACAGACATTTCCTTAATTATTTTTGCATGTAGTCATTTCCAGTTCTTCCGCAGCCCTTCCAGCTTCATCGGCTACCCGAATCAGAACTGGAGGATGAAGTCTGGGAGGAATCAAACATATCACTTCTAGTGATGTGGTTTAGAGGACCCAGCCCAAAGCGAGCGACCTTCAATGAATAAAGTCCTTGCAACTTTCCATCTTTTTTTACGTCAAAAAGGATGAACACCATATTTTGGAGGGAAATCATGAAAAAAATATCGCGAATTTCAATCGCCCTGCTATGCGCTGCGGCTCTAATTGTCCCAAACCACAACATATCTTCAGCAGCTTCAAAACAGGAACCACATGTAATCATCAACAACACAAGTCTATCCTCTGAAGATATACTTTTAAAAAACAACCAAGTATTTATTACCTTAACGGGAGCCAAGACTCTAGACGATTTAACGTTTAAGTGGAACAATAAGACAAAGCAAGTAACCGTCCAAGGAAAAGAGACTCATTTAATCCTCACGATCAATAAAACAACTGCACAAAAGAATAGTAAACCCGTAAAACTTAGCTCCGCGCCGTTCATCTATAAAGGCAAAACCATGATTCCTTTGCGCTTTGTTACAGAAGCAATGAGCAGCTCCGTAACCTGGAATCAGTCGACCCAAACCGCATTCATTACAAAAGCAAGTTCAAAACTGACCAAGGATTATAAAAGCGACGAGCTTCATACTGCAAGAAATGCAGCGATAAATTTGCCAAAGGTTTCCCAACTACCGAAAGAATTTGAGCCGACATTGGATACGTTAAGTCTTCAATATTATTTTCCTGAACGGGAATCAGGCCAGTTCATCGAAGTAAATAATAACGTCGTTAGTTACTATAAAATTTCTAACCATATCGCTTATCTGAAATGGCAGGGCCTCCTAGGTGATAAACCAGGCACGGCAAACGACCTTTATTTTATTAATCGCATGTTGACAGATGAAGCTGGAACACTTCCGTCATTTAAGGATACAACCTTTGCAAGCTTCCGTTGGATGCCTCATATCGGGGCTACGGGCTATAGCCTTATTAACAACCAAAACTGGAATAAGGTCACCTATAAAGATCAGGAACTTGAGCAAAATCAAATGAAAGAAAATTATATTATCGTGGACATTCCCGAAGAATAGGCCAGCTTCGTCTCCAAACGAAATGTAGTCATAAAAAAAGCTGCACCTCCGTTGTTAGTTCTGTCTAACAATAGGGGTGCAGTTCCATTATCACTCACGTATGTTTCTGATGCTCACTCTATGGGGTGCTCTCGCCAAGTTGGGGAGAGGCCTTGCTCCGCATTTACTTGAACGCTTGCCCGATTTGCCCGATTTTTCTTTTCATAAATATGGCCACTTCCCCATCTACAACATCATCATTGGTGTAATAGGATAAATCAATGCCTTCAATTTCAAATCCACATTTTCTGTAAAATCTTATAGCATTTACGTTCGTGTTTTGCGTTTCCAGGTTTATTGCTCGTATTCCGTTTCCTTCTGCAAGACGAACTAATTCATCGATCAATTGTTTGCCAACATGCATTCTTCTATAGTCTTCCGAGACTTGGAAATGCCAAATCAAAACGGTATTATTCCACTTTATTTCCTCAGCGATGACAACCCCGATTAATCGAGTACCTATGTATGCTCCTAGTGAATATCCCATGGGAGCGATCTTGCTGTAAAGCTCCAAATCGTCTTCACTATCTGTATATTCTTTATGATACGGTGCTTCAAGCTCTACTAATTGAATGTCGATCGTGGTTCTTTCTTCATTTTCAATTTTTGTCACCTTGTACTTGGCGTTTGAGGAATATCCGCACTCCCCAAGTTCATGTTGTTCTTCATCCGTGAACCTATGAATCGGTTTAATGCGTATAGCTTCTATAGGAATCACCCTTTAAAAATAATTTGACCGTCACGCTGCCTAAAGCCATGTGGGAAATCATGTACCGGCTTACGATACGTTAGTCCTTGCGGTGCGGATGTGTCCTAGCTTTTGATAAAAACAATCTTCACGCCTACCACCTGATCCTCTGCATTAACCGCCTTATATACGCCGTACGCCCCGTCGCCTATGCCGGTACGCGAGACAACGCCTCCCTCGAGAACCCCCGCCTCTTCCCCGCTTTCGGTGATATCACAGCAGGCATAATACCATGCCGTATCCGTGCTCTCTGATACTTCTTTCGCATCCGGAATCCGGTATTTGTGAATATCAAAAATCCCAGCCTGTCCGCTGTCCACCCCCGCCACGAAAGGACACTTGATCCACTCCAGAAAGGCCCCTTGTTCCGCAACGGATCGATGGTATGCCGTCAGCCTGGCGTTGGCTTCACCCCAGTCGGGGATCTCCGCCTTCTCCACTTCCGAGACCCACGTTCCGTTCAATGCAGGCTCCACTACCCCCATAATGACGATGCTCGTATCTAATTCGTAACACGGATCCGCAACTACCAATTGTCCGGAAGTTACTTCGAAATTACCCAGTTGAATGATCAATGAGGATACCTCCCATAACCGCTTGGATTTACATCTATTCTATCATGGGTGCAGAGGAATGTTTAATGAGACACCAGGATGGTTATCCATCAGAACAGGCGTACTACAATCGCAAAGATTCGACATATGTCTACATCTATTCGCCTTTGGGGTATGGACGAATCCTTTTTGAAGGTCTATAATAACAAACAAATTCCAAAAAACGAACATTAAGGCGGTATCCATGAGTAAATATATGCAATTATTTCAAGGCACGTCTTTTTCAAGCAAATCGCCCACAGAAATTCAAGTATTACGGGACCATCTGTACTGCATCAATGCCGACGGCATGATTGAGCGAATCGTCGCCCCCGAGGACGCTGATTACGCGTCCTTGCTGGATGCCTATCAAGGTACGGACAAGTTTCATCGGTTAGAGGCGGGGCAGTATTTCTTGCCTGGTTTTGTCGACTTGCATGTGCATGCGCCGCAGTGGGCCCAGTCCGGAACCGCATTGGACATCCCGCTCTACGACTGGTTAAATACGTACACCTTCCCGCTGGAATCGAAATTTTCCGATCTTGAATTTGCGCGCAAGGTTTACGATGACGTGGTCAGCACCTTACTGGCCAACGGAACGACAACGGCTCTTTATTTTGCAACGGTGCATAAGGAAGCCAGCTTGCTGTTAGCCCAAATCTGTGCAAGCAAAGGCCAGCGCGGACTGGTTGGCAAAGTCGTCATGGACGATCCCGAGCAGAATCCGGAATACTACCGCGATAAGGACACATCCACCGCACTTGCGGATACGGAAGAATTTATTATCGCTGTACAGGAATTAGCCAAGACTACAAAACAAGGCGTCTATCCCGTCGTCACTCCACGATTCATTCCAAGCTGCACCGATGAGGGGCTGAAAGGCTTAGGCGAGCTGGCTGCCAAATATGACACCTATGTCCAATCCCACTGCAGCGAAAGCGATTGGGCGCATGGATATGTCAAGAATCGATTCGACAAGAACGATGCCTTTGCGTTGCATGATTTTGGCCTGCTGCGGGATAAATCCGTTATGGCGCATTGCAATTTTCTGGAGGATCAGGATGTGGAGTTATTTGCGGACACCGGCACCGCGATTGCCCATTGTCCGATATCCAACGCGTATTTCGCCAATAGCGTCATCCCGGTCGCCCGTTTCCATGCCAAAAATGTCGAGATCGGCCTAGGCTCGGATATCTCCGGCGGCTTCTCGCCAAGCCTTTTCGATAATATTCGACAAGCAGTCATTTCTTCGCGGATGCTGGAGGATGGCGTTAACCCTTCCCTCCCTGCTGAAGATCGCGGCGTACCCGATTCGCGCATTACGATCCACCAGGCATTCTATCTGGCAACCGCCGGAGGCGGGGATAGTCTGAGCTTGCCGATCGGTCGTATCCAGGAAGGCTATGCATGGGATGTGCAGGTGATCGATACGAGCATTCCATCCGCCAAGCTGCCGATTTTCGATGAGCATGAGGATATGCACGATATTTTTCAGAAAATCATGTATCTGGCAAGACCTGAGCATATCCGCGAGGTGTGGGTGCAAGGGGACAAGGTTCATTCGCGTTAAGCCTATATACCAATTAAACTAAACATTCGAGGTGTCCATCGGAGTGAAAACACAAGCAGACAAGCAAAATGACGCACAAACGAATTCACAGCAATTAACGGTTCCGCCCGACGGTAAAATTTCCTTCGGGAAATCCGCCATTCTCGGTTTGCAGCATGTCGTCGCGATGGACGTCTATGTCGTTCCGTTCCTGATTGCCATGTTAATCGGCTTAGCGCCCAATCAGTCCAGCGCATTAATTCAATCCACGTTTATCGCGGCCGGGCTAGCCACGATCGTGCAGACATACTTCTGCATGAAGCTGCCGATGGCGCAGGGTCCTTCCTATGTTCCGCTCGGCGCGATTGTCGCCATTTATGCCGCCAGCGGCGGCGGGGAGACGGGCTGGGGCTCCGTGCTGGGTGCCAGCTTGGTCGGTGCGGTTCTCGTGGTGATCTTGGGATATACGGGAATCTTCAATAAAATCGTGAAATCCTTCATCCCGCCGATTGTAGGGGGCACGATTATTTTCATTGTCGGTCTATCGTTACTGCCGGTTGCCATCCGCGACAATATCTATGGCGCCACGGACGCTGCCATCAATCAGAACGTGCTGCTGGCGCTGATCTCAGCCGCTGCACTCCTTCTATTCGTGGCCCTCGGTTCGTTGTTCCGAGCGAAAGGGGCAATTTTCCGAGTTACATCCGTCATGATCGCATTAATCATCGGATGCTTCTCGGCCAACTTTATGGGTGTCCTGGATTTCAGCCCAGTTGCAAGCGCCAAGTGGTTCAGCATGCCGCAGCTGCCGTTTAAGGACTTTGGCTTCTCATTTGATCTCTCGGCGATCATCACCATGGTCATCATTTATCTCGTGCTGTTGGCGGAAACGACAGGGACATGGTTTGCCATCAGCAACGTCATTGATAAACCGTTAACGGATAAGAACATTAACCGCGGGGTTATTGGCGAAGGGATTAGCTGTCTGATCGCTTCCGTGCTCGGTTCAACGCCGGTTACCGGCTATTCCACCAACGCAGGCATTATTTCCATCACGGGCGTAGCCAGTCGCCGGGTCTTCCTTGCGGTAGGCGGATGGTTCGTCCTGTTCGGCTGCTCCGGTAAATTGGCTGCGCTGATCTCCTCGATTCCTACAGCTGTCATCGGCGGCGTATTCGCGATCGTCTGCGGCATCATCTCGATTAACGGAATCCAGGTCGTGAAGAACGTAACCATTCGTGAAAAGGAAATGTACATTATCGCCATCCCGATGATTCTGACGTTGGCGCTAGTGCTCATTCCTAAAGATTTCTTATATACGCTTCCTACGTTCGTGCAGTATCTACTGGGCTCCCCAATTCTGGCTGCTTCCCTTGCAGCAATTGTGTTGAACAAGTTACTGCCGAGCGCTAAATAAGAAGTAAGTTGTAATGCGAAGCACAACGAGCGGATTATATGAAGGCTAAACAAGGCTGCCCCCAAAGAGACTGCGTTCATCGCAGACTTTGGGGGTGTTTTTTTATAGTAAAGGGATATGACACTTCGTTACACACAAAGTCAAGGAGCTTAGAAGATGCTTGCTATTTATTAGGTGATTGCAGATGTTTTATACTTCGGCATATGGGGCTGGGCAATTCAAAAAGAAAATAAGACCCTGCAACATAAGCGCAGACCTGTCTATTTCATTTCAATTAGTCTTTGTATCCATGTAATCGTAATTTCATCTTGTTCCTCTGGATTCATATCTGCAGGAAACTGTAAATATTGTTCTTCCTCTGGGAGCTTATGCAGTTGGCTCTGAATCGTAGCATCAGCCGTGCTGTCATTGTAATATTCCGGGAAGCGAAATTCTTGTCCTTGAAGTGACCGATAAACATGAAAACTGTACTTAATCCCATTCACTTCGCAAAAGGCATGTCCTTGAGCTTTCGGATCACACCAGACATGCGTACCCTTCAATTTTTGCAAGGAGAGCATAAACCCATTCTTCTGCGTTTCCGTTAAATGAAAATCATCCAAATAATACTTCATTGACACACGATTAAAATTCGTATCGATAATCTGGTAGTTCAAAATCAACTCAGCGCCTCTTTTAAGAACGGGATTGAAATAATCCTCCTGAATCCTCCCCTTATACTTAAACAGTCGGCTCTGGACCAAGTAGTCGATATTGCTATGGTCTAAATTCCGACCAAATGTTAATAAAAATCTTCTCTTTTCCACTTTTATTCCGAACCCCATTTCTAATTCCTGGTTCTATCCTCGGCCCATGCTGGGCGTAGCATCAAAAAAAGCAGTCCACGACTGAAAGACAGTTTGGACTGCTAAAGAACGTCTTCCACTCGGCGGACTTGCGAGACGGATCATTCACCGTGATGTCTCTGTAATGGCAAATTTAAGGCGCTGGCTAAACGCTTTTGCAACACGCAGCACTAAGATTCCGTTCCGAACCTCCAACTAGGGCTGTACCCATCCAGAAGCTTCTTTGGTGCACAGGATCTCCACGCTCGTTCGAGATGCTCCAGCAGTTCCTTCGGGTCGACGGCCGAAAGGCGCACAAGCACATACGGAGCGTTGCGGTAATGATCCGTGATGTAATAGACATCGGGATCGAACTGCGTCAAGAAGTCCCGAGTTTCGTAGTCCATTCTTAGTACGAGGGTAACTCCATCTTCATGCAGACGCGCCAATAGCTTTCCTTTGATGCGATATGCAGGGGTTCCGTAAGAGGTCCCCTCTTCCACGGACGGCAAGGATAGAGCAAGATTTCGAACCATATGAAGATGGTCGGACGGCCCCAATCGTTTTCGCCTCCCTATCGTATAGGTATGAAATACCATGATCACGTCTTCCTCAACTCATAATTCCAAAATATTGTCCTAATTGTATAATAATTCAAATGAAATGACAAACAATCGAACACAGATATCGTTTACCTTTGGCAAAAGCTTATATATTTTATCAATTCTGCGATTCCTTTCAATTGCAGCACGAGTTGATTATTTAAATTTTGCAAAGCCAACTGAAAGGAACGTTCGACTTTATCATAGTTTTGGGTGTCCAAATTATTCAATAAACTCTTCATATTTTCAATATAATAAACGGTTTTCCTCAAGCTGCTTATGACAAGGATTTTACGAAGTTGAGATATGGAGAACATTCTATAACCGTTTTCTTTATTTCTTTCTGAATGGATTAATCCCTCATGTTCCCAATGCCGGATAGCTGAAGTATTTACGCCCGCTATTTGGGCAGCCTCTCCAATACTCATATATTCTTTTAGTTTTACATTTTTATATTTGGTAAAATCGGCATTTTGGATCATCGTAAGGATTTCTTCGACTCGCTGCTTCTCCACTTGAATATGATATTGCTGTTCATTAACTAACCAAAGGGCTTCTTCATATCGTGCATTTTTACTCAGTCTCATGACTTCGTAAACAATAGGGATGTCATATCCTTTCAACAAGGCTCTAATCGTAGTAAAAGCTTGGAAGTGTAGCGATGTATAGAAACGGTGATTACTTTTTGTTCTCGGTACGGCAGGAATGAGATCTAGTTCTTCATATCTTCGCAAAGTTGTGGTGCTAACATTCAAGGTCTTTGCAATTTGTTTAGGGGTATATGTCTCCATCGATTATCTCCTTTTTAAAGTAAGACCTTCAAGTGCTACAATAACATATTTTCCAATAAACCCCCAATATATAAAGGGCGGGAAATAGAAAACCGAAAGATTGCATGAATGTTATATGATGGTCATATGAACCGTTTAGGAGTGATATAAATGGAAAAGAACATAAAACTTACGGATGGATCAGAGCTAAAAGTTGGTTTAGTAGGCAATGCAAACTCTCCCACAATCATGCTTCCGGTTGCTAAAGAATCTGTTTATGGACAGGAAGCCGAACACTTAAAGCTGTGGGGAGTAGACCCCGAATTAGGAAAGCATTTGGTTGAGGGACTTATGGACAAGTTCCGGATTTTACACTTCGACTACGAAGGACACCGTTTACAACATCCGAATCCGGAGAATCTCACACCTGAAAGCATAGTACAAGATCTGCTAACCATTGCTAATGAAATGAACGTTAAGAAGTTTAGCTATTATGGTTACTCTTGGTTGGCTTTGGTTGGATTACAATTAGCTATTCGGACAGACAGACTAGAATGCTTAATCATGGGTGGCTTTCCGCCAATAGATGGTCCGTATAAAGAAATGATGGTTGTGACAAATAAAACGTATAAACAAGCTTTAAGTAATCAAAATGCTTCCGTTGTTGATGAACAGAGCCAAATCAGTCCAGAAAAGGTCGATTGGGATAACATACAAGTAAAAATCGACACGAATCAAACTAAACAGTTTGTTACAATGTACGAACATTTAATGGAATTTGATGATCGGGAAATTCAACATAAATTAGCTATTCCGAGATTGGCGTTTGCCGGGGAAAAAGACACTATCGTTTATGGAGAGAACTTCGGCAATGTCATAGTTGATATTATCGGTATACTTCAAAACAATAAACAAGAATTAGAACAGCTCGGATGGGATATAGAAATCCTAAAAGGAAAGGATATGGATCACACCAAAGCCATGCAACCTGCAACGGTTCTGCCATTGATAAAGGCTTGGTTCATTAAACATTTGAAGTAGTTAAACAAATTGTTGATGATTTAAAAAAACAAGAGGGCAGCCGATCGAGTTCCATCGGCTGCCTCTTATATGTATCATTCCATTTTCCAAGATGTTGACCGCTTTGGAAGCTCGCTATCATCAAATCCAGAGCAACAAAAGTCCCCTAGACATCGTCGTGGCCGCTGTCCCGAATCATTTCTTCTTGTTCCTCATGGCGGCGAGCAGCTTTACCTTCCCGTTGGCCCCTTCCACGAAGCGATGGTAGTCCGGAGATTCTACCGGAACGATCGCGATTTGCCCCTTCGCGTTGAAATGGAGACCCCACCCGTATTTTTTCGGGAGCATGGATGCTCTCAAGCATGGTTGCGGCTTCCTAAAAAACTCTTCTCGAATCTGCTCCCTTCTCTCGGCCAGCTCCGCCTCCGGAATGTTCTTGTGCCGGATATGCACTTCGAACAGAAGCTCCTCCTGGGTATAGACATAAGGATGATTCTCAAGCAACTCAAACTCGATGCCCGGCTTGGTTTTTCCGCTTTTCTTGTCCGGAGGCTTCGTTCCGGTCTCTGCGGGGCAATCCGGGGCAACGGTAATAAACGTATCATAGTAATTCCATTCCATCTTCGTTCCTCCTGAACCGATGTATAGCTTCGCTCATCACACATCGAATTTTCTAACATCTATTATAACCCTTTATTCCTGACAGAATCGGTCAGTTATATTCAGGCAAGATAGAGCAAGATTCGAACGATATCAAGATGGTGTAATGTTGAAGCTCTTTCGACCCGTTATCTTCTATACGGTTATTTAAAGAGGAAACACCAGAAACCACAGTTTCGAGGCTGTGGTTTCTGGTTTGAGCCGCAGCATGGTACCCACCTTAGAGTCTGAGCAAGGGCTGGTAGTATCATTAGCTCTGACGGTTTTTTTGCAGATCGGAATTCGAAAATATAAGGCTCTTTCTGATTTATTTCATGTTCCCCCTGATTTATTACATTTCAGAATTTTGGGTTTATTGTGTAGACTTTTAATATTGGAACTAGAGTCTTCCTGCGGTTTTGTGATTAGATCTTGCAATTCATCTTTGGATATTCGTTTCGCGAATAAATAATAATCATCCCAGCGTTTGTTATCATTTTTATTGATGACATCTGATAATTTCGATATAACGACACCACCCATTTTACATGAGTGTATCATTTTGCCCTTTCCTATAAAAATAGCGACGTGGGCTATCCTTTCAATGCCCTTTTTTGAATGACGGGCCCGACTGGTGAAAAACAACAGATCCCCTCTTCGAATATTTTCTTTCTTTATTTTTTTACCGATCAGGCTCTGCTGCCTGGAAGTACGAGGAAGAATCCCGTCAACTTGACTATAAAGATATTGTACAAATGAGCTGCAATCGAACTCTTTGGTTTGAAACGGCTCAGCCCCCAACCTGTATGGTTTACTCATA
The DNA here is from genome assembly GCF_002741055.1 of Paenibacillus ihbetae. Taxonomy (NCBI): domain Bacteria; kingdom Bacillati; phylum Bacillota; class Bacilli; order Caryophanales; family Paenibacillaceae; genus Paenibacillus; species Paenibacillus ihbetae. Next base: position 2,106,285 of record NZ_CP016809.1, read on the forward strand.
TGTTTCATTCCAGCAATAATAATTTTTTCATGCGTATTTATTTTTTTTGGCTGTGCCATAAGTTCCTCCCCTCCAGATTCAACAATAGATCAACAAATGGTGACATGTACCTTTTTTGCAATGCTACAGATTATTCAAATACAAACAAAAGGTTTGGTTATTCGTTTATATGCAAATATGCTCTCTAAAAAATGGATTCATTCACCAATGAATTGGCCTATTCGAAAGATAGGAGTCACTAATTTATCTCATCGAGAAAATTCATTACGATCTGATAAAACATCCGGGTCATGTGGAATGAACTTCGTGACCGCAATTCTAAACAGCAGTTGACAAGATCCTGTATCTTAAAAATAAAAAAGCCGCTATCATGCGGCTATAAAAATATATTTTCTTGTCATCTTGTCATCTTACAAATCGTTTGCAAAAAACTCCCTCAAACCATCCTGAGTAAGAGATACTTCCTTACCATTTTTATTGATAATATAAATTTTCTCAGGAAGACTCTTTAGGCTTTTACCTGTAATAAATAACTCGTGCCCTCCTTCGATTTGATACTTTCTTATATATACTCCTGAACCGATATCCTCAAAAGAGTATTTGTTGAAATCATCCCAATTCAGTGATACACCCTTTTCAGATAAGCTTGTTAATTCATCTAATAAAATAGCTCCACTTGCCCCTTCTTCCTTAGTGCTCAGGCATGCCGAACACATAATAAGAATAAGAAAAAATGTTATTGAAAACTTAATGGATTTTAGTTTTTTCATTTTCTACCCCATTTCCATTATTTCTGTAAAACATAGGAAGTAAATTATACCGTATTTATGAAAGGGAATCTCTGACATTAATGATCCAGTTCGGTTCGCTACTTGTCACGCTTATCGGGCTTGTCGTAACGATTGTCTTAGCATTCAACCAAACCAAAAAGAAATAGCCGCCCGTGGATGGGATAACGACCTATTTCTAGTCCCTCTAACTGCCTACCGCCCTTAGAAGCGGCTGTTGTTAGGAGTGAGGATGTTAGCTGCATCCTCACTCCACGTTATTATATACATATTTCACCATAATATTACCTGGTATTGTTACTACAGAAAAGTTCAAGATTTCCAAAATAACAAAAAGTTTGTCTATGATAGGCACCCATCCCCCCCTCAAGATCTCTTCTAAAGGGGGACGAGCATTTGCATAAAAGTTGATTTTGCTTGGCTTCCTTATCTCCCGCAGTGTGTGATGCGCGACGGGCATCAGTCATTATACATATGGGTTATATGCGTTATAGTTAAATGTAGGGCTCATTCGGCACTGGGCAGCCCCAATAAAAATCCAATGAAGCACTTTATTTCTTTAACTTTCTTTCGATATAAGAATGATCAAGTAAACTTAGTAAACTTGGGGTTAAGTACTTTATCTGGTATTGATCCAAATCACTATTGACAATTAACTGACTATTCTCTTTTCTAAGCAGCTGATCCGAACCATTTTCTAAAAACAACAGATTCCCACCACATTGTTTTAATAACTTCCCGATAACTTTAAACAAAGATGTTATTCCCTGATCAAAGGTGTTTCCAAATAACTGAACTCTGATGCAAATATTAACATCTAAGTCATAGTGGGTTCTAACAAAATTTATATCTGAGATATCCTCAAGTTCAAGAGCCAATGAAAAGTATTCAGTTCCGATAACTATTTCTTCTTCATCTTTCTGGATCGATACCTTTTCATTCAAAAAGTTGATTATAAATTGTTCAATAACTTCTGCCAATGATTTGCAACTTAAATTAGATTCTAAAAACAATTCGAAATCCATGCAAATCTATCCCCCAAATATCCTAGTGATTTTACCGTCAACCACAATGCAAGACTAACCGTCATCATACAGCACTAGGTAGCCCCCACCGTAAGCTACATAATACTTAGTTTTTTCTCAAAAGATACTTTGAACCATTCGTAGTTATCATGGATACGTTCCTTGTCGGCATCACTTAAGTCTAAATATCTTTCTAAAATCGCATTGAGAAACTCAGTTGAAAGTGACTCTCCAAAAGGTTGTAAACTATCGGTTGATAAATTATCCATGATTGCTCCAATCAGTACTGTAGATGCATTGGTTAATTTTCTGGTAATAATCTCTTTTGCTTTTTCATGATCACCTTCATAAAGTAAATTAAATGCAACAGCTTGAAGAAACTCATCTCCCAAATCTTCTTCGAGTATTTTAAGGCAATAAGGTAATGCCACTTCCTTTTCTCTTATAGAAAGTTCTGTTAAAGCAGTAGTTACTTCATCTAAATTATCTAAGTCTAGTTATGATTGTAATAAGTTCAGCATTATTCATACTTGCAATATACGCCTCGTAATTTGCGCGACCTGAGCATTACGCTCGGCGGGCAGCAAGTCCTCGCCCTAGGAACCCCAGTTCAAGAAAGTGTATCTGACCATAATCAACCTGTTTGATGTAACGGAATAGTGATGTATAGGTTATAAAATTAAAGCATTTGATGTGCGCCAACCGAAATGAAGAATTAACACCGGTATTATATGGGTTATATATGCTATTGGTTAAGTGTGGGGTTCACCCGTCACTAGGTAGTCCCAACAAATAAGATACCTTGAGAGGCACGAAGCCAATCAAGGTATCTTTTTAAAGTAACGCTTTTATTTTTGACTATCCCTTTTCCATACATTTTGTCCATCCGATAAAAAAACTGCATCCGGCGGATCATCATAAAGTGAAATTTCAATTAATGTACCTTTCTTTTGTATTAACCAATTATATAAACTATTTTCCTCACTAGTAGGATGCACTAAAATATCATTTACTTGAAATGTAACTGCATAATATTCAGCATAATTCACATCATCGTCATCTAGCCCATTGTCTGTTTCAAAAAGTGTGTCTGGTTCACCAATAATCCTTAATCCACTATCCCACTCTATTATCAATTCACTATCTTTATACTTTTTTAACACTTTTATTAAAGGGTCATATTCCATGTGTATCCTCCTCTTTTTACTCCTTTAATGGTTCTGATGGCACTATATGCGCTCCGTCTTTTCCGTAATGAATTATTCCTCTAGTAGTTTCAAGATACTCACCAGTATCACTATCATAGTATTTTCCAATTGGTTTACCAAAATCTACTCTTTCTTTATTACCTTTTGGTAGTAATTGACCTTTGCCTGCAAACTCATCAAGCAATTCTTGTGCCGCTTTATTATCCCCATAGAAGATACTCTTGTTTTTTCCATTTGCTATCTCTTGTTTGTAATTTGGAGTATTAGGAATATGTTTCTCCTGAGCACCTGGTTTTACTTTAACTGGGAATCCATTTACTTCTCGGTAAGGTCCTATTGGTACTGAATTCTTTCCATAAGAAGGTACAGTATTACCAGTCCCCGCTCCACCCTTACCCCCATCGCCACCAGGATCTTTCTTGAGGTTAGGCGTATCCTTGACACCAAGTCGTTTCAAGGCAAAGCCGCCGAAAATCATGGCAGCCTGCTGACCCAGGTAGGTCGATGTGCCCATCTCATTGATTAGTTCTTGCTCCGCTTGGACCTCCTCGCCGAATTTCTCGCGGGTGTCACCGATATCAAGTGCCATTTTGGCACCCCAAATCGTTGTCTTTACAATCTCCTCCGCGGTCCCGATCGTAGCATTGTATGCCATCTGCTTCCCAGTCTCGACCGGTTCCTCGATCAAGGCGTTCGCCGTATCTTTAGCTGAGTCCCACATCTCGGCGGCAGCTGCCTGAACTCCCACGCCGAATGCTTTAAATTCCATTCCCAGTTCATTGACATGGTCTCCAAACGATTTTTCCTTGATGGCCTTTTCATAGTGGACATTGCTCATCCCCAAAGAGTTCAGGGTCTGTGGAGATGCGCACCTAGGGTCTAAGTTTCCCTGCTCATTGTCGACCTGCATGAATTTATAAGCAATTTTTTTTAATTCCTGAGAAGTCACCTGCATATGCTCAATCGTCAATTTCATGTCGCGATACGCCTGCTGGAAAATTCATAATAAAAACGCGAGCACGTGGTGCCGTCCCAACATGACGCCAGCATCTGAATGTGTTGGTTCGGCGTGTTTGAATTCGCCTCCAACTGATTGGAGGCTCGATTGAACTGCTCTGATACCGCCAGCAGCACCTCAGGAGGCACAAGGATTTTGGACATAATTCAACCTCTTCATCATTTGCTAGATAGTCACTCTACCCTACTTCAAATAACTGGAAAAGGTTGCAAGGTCCTCTTTTAAATACAGATTGACTCAGTCGAAAGTGCCTATCAGAACTGCCAAATCTGCAACTTACTACACAATAGTAATCACTGTTCTGGCAGATTAGTCCGATATGCAGGCAAGTTGGCCGCTCTCCCCATCCCGCTCAACAGCTTCCCCAAACTGGCTCGCTCGAAAGACGCCAGGTACACAGCCAACACGTCATCCGTTTCCTCTTCGGATACGAGCTCGAACACAATCAGCACATCATCCTTTACGTAGATTTTCCATGCATTCAGCTCTGACCCCTCATCAATCTCATGCTTCCGCTCCAATTGCATACTGCTGCAATAGTCGGACAAGCCCCACATGCTCTCATCGAAAATGGCCCAATACGGCAGCCGATCCTCGACGCCCAGCTGAACAAGTGCCTTGCCAACGAGAAAATGTTGAAGTGACCGGTTTTCCAGCTGCCAGTCGGGTAAGTTCCACGCGCACAAATAGACCGGTGGATCTTCCTGCTCCAAATCCTGAAGTCGAATGCCGCAATATATTACGGATTCCGCCACTTGATAGAAGACCAGAAATCCTTTGTCTGTCGTAAAAAACGTTTCATCTGGAATGAACACATCCTCCAGCGGGAGCGGTTCATATTGGTTATTGCACCCTTGGGTGATATATGGGGAACGTCCCACAATCTTATAGTAATCCCGCAAGACCACCGGCAACGGAAAGCCAAGGCTCTGTTCCTTGACCTGGATGTCCGCTTCCGGAATGCCGTGGGTCTCTTTATGGTGCTCCCCTAATACACGGAGAAGTCCTTCGATTGTCGCATTCATTAATTGAGTCAACCTCCTCGACGTATATGGTTCGTTTAAACAAGCTTTTACGAGTTCTCCTAGAGAACACTGATACGCCTATTCATTTCATTTTGTTCATTCAATGTTCAGCACAACAATAGACTCTCTTGTCCGGCCCCATTTCATGTCATATAGAATCACGAATTTATTAACTCTGAAGCCGAAACCTTTTTCCAGCCTTCAAGTCCGATTAAATGCAGTATGCGTTCTTTTTCGGAAGCATCAAATTTGTCGGTATCCTTTCTAAGACTCCCTTCAAATTCCTTCATGTACTGCTTATTACTCGTGTCCGTCACGTACATATAATAGACATTTTGGATGGTATCTCCGTTACGAAATTGGTACTGAAAGACATACATTTGCTCTATTTCTTGGGTTTCAGGCAACGGTTCAGACTCTCCTCGCTGTGCCCATTGTGCAGCGGTCTTCAGCACATCCGGATCACTTTGTACGTTGATCAGCTCAGGCTGAACGCGATGGAAATCGTTACGGTACAAATAAATATTTATCATCTCCAACGTGCCGGATTCTTCTTCTATTCGATCCTGGTTTTTCGGCGAACAGGAGGTTATGAGCAACGTAACAAGAAGAAGATACAACAAGACTATTTTTTTGTTCATATAAAACACTCCTACATACCATCTTCACTCAAGTACGTATTTTCCGTAAGAGGGAATTTGCATTACACCATATTTTAACATAACCTCTTCCACGGACTCGCATATTCCCGGTTGACGAAACCAATATCCGGAAGTATAATCAAATCCATATTAAACTTATAGGAATTATTAAACATTAAATGATACCGACCATTCAAATGGAGGTCACAGCCTCAGCAGATATTGTGCTGGCGTTGTGGCCTTTTATTTTTGATCCTATTTTTAAAGGCCAGGTGAGTAGAAGCGATGAGAAAGCTCATGTCCAATCCGTTCATCGGAAAATGTTTGCCTTGGGTCCTCCCCATCTTACTAATCGTTGTGTGGGCCATATTATCCAATCTTGACGTGATATCGAGGAAAATCCTCCCCCTGCCTCAAGACGTTTTATTTTCTTTCAGAGATTTGCTGTTATCAGGAAAGTTAATCGAACACATCTCCATCAGCTTTCAAAGAGCGTTCATAGGTTTCTTAATCGGCGGGGGAATCGGTCTTGTACTGGGTTTTATCAACGGCCTATCCTCCATCGCTGAAAAATTGTTAGATACGACGATTCAAATGATACGCAATGTTCCTCATCTGGCGATGATTCCCCTAGTCGTTCTATGGTTTGGCATTGGCGAGGAATCGAAAATATTTCTGGTCGCGATCGGCGTGTTATTCCCGGTCTACATCAATACCCTGCACGGCATCCGCTCCGTGGACAACGGATTGATCGAAATGGGCAGCGTATACGGGCTGCGCACCGCTTCGCTCTTCTGGAAAGTCGTTCTGCCTGGTGCCCTGCCTTCCATTCTGGTCGGACTCCGCTACGCTTTAGGCATCATGTGGCTCACCCTCATCGTATCCGAGACGATTGCTACGAATTCGGGCATCGGCTTTCTGGCTATGAATGCAAGAGAATACATGCAAACCGATATCATTCTGCTGACCATTGTGCTGTATGCCTTATTTGGAAAGCTGGCCGATTCTATCGCCAAGCTCTTAGAGAGGCGGTTCTTACGCTGGAACCCGAATTATCACAACTAAGCTCTGAAAGGATGTGTCGACCCTGAAATCCTCTACCCACGGTGTGCATCTTCGTATAACCCAATTACAGAAAAGCTTTGGCGAACAGCCTGTACTTCGAGGCATTGAGCTGGACGTGAAGCCGGGAGAGTTCATAGCCATCATCGGGCGAAGCGGCTACGGGAAAAGCACGCTTTTGCGCGTGATCGCCGGATTGGAGCCCGCCACGTCGGGAGGCATATGGATCAATGACCATCCGGTTCACCATGTGCATGCCGAGACCCGGATGATGTTTCAAGACGCCAGGCTGCTGCCCTGGAATAAGGTCATCGATAATGTAGCGATCGGACTTCGAAAAGAAGACCGCCATAAAGCCGAAGCCGCTTTAGAACAGGTTGGGCTCGGTGCCCGGGCCAATGATTGGCCGTCCGTGCTCTCCGGCGGTCAGAGGCAGCGCGTCGCCTTAGCCAGAGCGCTCGCCAGCCAGCCCAAACTATTGCTGCTCGATGAGCCTTTAGGCGCGCTGGATGCATTGACCCGCATTGAAATGCAGCAATTAATCGAATCGCTGTGGCAGCAGCAGCCATTTACGACCGTCCTGATTACGCACGATGTCGAAGAGGCTGTCGTCTTGGCCGATCGCGTAGTCCTCATTGAGGAGGGCCGGATCGCGATGGATCGAGCCGTCCCTTTCCCCCGCCCCCGTCAACGGGGAAATGCCGAAGTGGCCGCATTCATCGATCACATCCTGAAACGGGTCTTGGGCATAACCGAAGTGGCAAGCCGTCATGAAACAGAAAGCCTCCCCTATCCCTTAAAGAAAGGTTCATAGGTGTCTAACGCCATCCTGCTCGGGAGGGGAATTCCATAACCATTTCTTGAAGGAGGTGGATCACAAGCGAGCGTTTGACCGGATGTGAAACCGTAAGAAAAACGTCTATCAACGTACTTTCAAAGAAGACAGACCGCGTTTAGCGGTAGTTTTTCTTGCGATATCAGGCAGCAGATTCTCCGAAGCTTATACGTTCTGATATCTAGAAAAAGAAAGGAGCTGTAGAAACCATGCCCCACATCGATAGTCCGCAAGAAATCGTAAAAGAAATTAGGATTACCCGCTGCCCTGTTCCGACAGCAGCCAGTTTGGCCCTTGACCTCGGGCTTCTTGATCAGGAGCTTGGAAAGTCCGGATGTACGGCAGCGGAGCTAACGCGAGACACCCGTCAAGCTTTGCCGGATGCGCATTTTAATCACACCTTGCCATTCCTCGTGCGGGAAGGCGGCAACATTCCGGCTTTATGGGCACGCTCAACCGGGAGTGATACGCGGCTGATCGGACTAAGCTGGGTCGATGAATATCAAGCCATTCTTACCCTTCCCGACTCGGATCTTCAGGAGCCTGGCGATCTGCGCGGAAGACGAATCGGGATTCCTCGTCATCGGTATTTGGAGATCGATTTTCGAGCGGCCCAAGCGCTTCGCGGGTTTCATAATGCGCTCTCGCTGGCGAATCTTACGCTGGATGACGTCAACATCACCCATCTTGAAGCAATTCGTGAAGGAAGAAGGGATTCCTGGAATACCGAAATCGAGGCGCTGCAGCGGCGTGAGATCGATGCTGTTTTTGTCAAAGGAGCTACCGGACTGGAGGTCGCCCGTACGGTCGGGCTAAAGGAAGTGATCGAGCTCGGGTTCCATCCGGATCCGCTGGTGCGAGTCAACAATGGCGTGCCCCGAACCGTGACGGTCGATACGGCCTTAACGGAGCAGGAGCATGTCGTGGAGCAGATTCTCACTTCTCTGCTTCGCGCCGCCGATTGGTCCAAAGATCATCCCGAGGATTTCATTCGTGTCGTTACGAAGGAAACCGGCGCTTCCTCCGAATATGTTGCCTCCGCTTATCGCAATATTTCCCTTCGACCCGCACTGCGTGAAGACTATTTAACGGCGCTTGATGCCCAGAGCAGGTTCCTGTTCGAGCATGGTTTCCTCCCGAATCCCGTGAATGTATGGGACTGGATTCTGCCCGAACCGTTAGCCGCAGCTGAACAAAACATTGCCAAAGGAGTGTCCCTCACATGACTCAAACGAAAGCAGACGTAACCATCGGCGTTCATCCTAATAATCATTCGTTATTCGTATTGCGCCGCTTGGGCTTTTTGGAAGAGCTTCTTAAAGACCACAACGCATCCGTTGCCTGGGTTGATTACACCGACGGAGCAAGGACGCCGCTGCGGATCGCTTCCGGCGAAATCGACTTTGGAGGTACAGGGTCTACCCCGCCGTTAACCGCGCAGGCATCGGGAATCGATATTGTGTACGTTGCGGTATCGAATCCCCGTACAGCCAGCGGCGCCTTAGTGGTGCGCAAGGAATCGCCGGTGCAATCCGTTGCCGATTTGAAAGGCTTGCGCATTGCGCTGTCCGAAGGGTCCTGGCATACGAGTTTTCTCGCAACCGCGCTCGATAAGGCAGGCCTTCTATATGATGATGTCGCTCGTGCGGATATAGGCAATAAGGGGGCAAAAGCACTGCTGGCCGGCGAAGTGGAGGCTTGGGTCGGCAACGACCCGCAGCTGACGGAGCTGCATAACAAAGGTCTCGTTCGCACGCTGGTGCCGCTTGAATCCCATATCTCCCACCGTTCCGTATGGTTTGCCAGCCGGGGTTTTGCGACGAATCAGCCGCAGCTGCTTAAGGCTGTCGTTGAAGCGCTGCAGCAAGCAGATCAATGGATTCAAGACAACACGCGCGAAGCGGCAGAGCTGTTTGCCCGGGACCTGCCCGATTGGCCATCCGCGGATTCATGGGAAGCCGCGCTTCAGCGGAGACCTTGGGGGCTGCAGCCGATTACCAAGGAGTTTATAAGCGAACAGCAGCGGGTTGCCGATCTGTTAGCAAGGCAGCATATTTTGCCTAAGAGCATTGCCGTTTCCGATGCCGTTCTGCCCGTACCCGTAGAAATTGGAGGAGAATAGCATGGCTGCATACAACGAGAATGTTGAGGTGTATTGGTATTTAACCGCGCCGGATGGCCGCAGTCCTTGGTCAACGGAGGGCGCGCGCAAAATCGATTTGCCTTACCTAAGGCAGATTGCCTCGGCTGTCGACCAATTGGGGTTTACCGGCGCCTTGCTGGCAACGGGCCCGCATGATACGTGGGTGCTGGGCTCCTCCCTGATCTCCAGCACGAGCAATATGCGTTTTCTTATCGCTGTCCATCCGCCGCTGATCTCCCCCGTGCTCGCCGCGAAAATGACGCAAACCTTCGATGATTTCTCCGGAGGACGCGTCCTATTAAATATCGTGAACGGGAACACGTCGCAGATGCGCGCTTATGGATCAACGCTTGGGCATGATGAACGTTATGCCTATACGGATGAATGGATTCAGGTATGGAAGCAAGCCGTGGCCGGAGAACACCTGGATTTCCATGGCAAGTATATTACCGCCGAAGGCAAAGCCTTGCAGCTCTCTTCCACGCAGAAGCCAACGCCGCCCCTGTGGTTCGGCGGATCGTCGCAAGCGGCACACCTCACGGCCGCCAAGCACATCGACACGTACCTGAGCTGGGGTGAAACGCCTCCGCAGGTCGCCGAGAAGATTCAAGATCTTCAAGCTTTAGCTGCTGAGCAAGGTCGTACGATGCGGTATGGCATCCGGCTGTATCTGATCGTGCGCGATACGGATGAGGAAGCTTGGCAAGAAGCGGACCGGTTGCTCAAGACGATGGATCCGCAGACCGTGGAGCATATGCAATCCATTCTTCGAAACAGCGATTCGGTGGGGCAGCAGCGCATGCTTCGCAATCACAACGGCCAAATTCCGAAAGACGCGCGGGAGCTCGAAATTTATCCGGATTTATGGGCCGGGATGAGTCTGGTACGACCAGGTCCGGGTACCACGATCGTTGGCAGTCCGGCAACCGTTCTGGCGCGTTTAAGAGAGTATCAGGATGCGGGCATTTCAACGTTTATTTTCTCCGGTGTTCCGCTGCTTGAAGAAGCTTACCGTGTAGGAGAATCCATCCTGCCCCATCTGCGCGTTAACCGTCAGGCCGTAACGACGCCGAAGCTAGAAGAACAGGAGAAGGCCTTCACTTGGGCTCATAACATTCACTAAACGATCCGGCAAAAAGGGAAGTGTCCTATGCGAAAAATAAGCTTACATCTACTATTAGTATTTCTGTTAGTTACGTTATCAGCTTGCGGTAAAGCCGGCCAAGCGAAACAAGCCAGTGCCAAGGATGAAGCCGTCCCCGTTCGTCTTGGCATCCTGCGCAGTGCCCAGCCATTAAGTTTATCCGAGGAAGGCGGGCCCCTGTATAAAAGGCTTGAAGCAGCCGGAGCGAGCATTGAAAAAACCGGCGGTTTCGCCGCCATGTCGCCGGCGATCGAGGCGTTAAACGCCGGTTCGATCGATATCACGATCGGCTCGATTACGGCAGCCATCAGCGCCCTTGTCGGAGGCTCCTCGGAATTTACGATTTTTACGAAGCAGCCTGGCGATGAAGATAATCAAGGTATTGTGGCCAAGCCAGAAGCCGGCATTAAGGGCCCTTCCGACCTCCGGGGCAAAAGAATCGCCGTCAACCGCGGCGGCACAGGCGAATACTTACTATATAAAGCATTAGAGAAAGGTGGACTCAATGCGAGCGAAGTCGAGATCGTCTATCTTCCGCCAACGGAAGCAGGCCCCGCCTTTGAGAGCGGGCAAGTTGATGCTTGGGCGACATGGGGTTCTTTTACGGCCGTGGCGCTCGTCGACTTCGGTGCAGAGCTGGTCATTTCCGCAGGCGACATCGAATCCGAGAACGATACGGTGTATATTGTGCGAAACGGCTTCCTGAAGGAGCATCCGGAGCTCGTCCATGAAGTGTTCGAAGGCTTGAATGAAGAGTCCGCGCTTCTATCGGGCGACGTCGATCACACCGTCCAATTAATTCAGGACATCCAAGGCATCTCCGAACCCGTCGCGCGTCAGCAGCTGGAAGGCTCTTTATACCCGTTTGACCCGATTGATGACACCGTCCGCCAACGTTGGCAAGCGATCGCCGATTATATGTTTGAGAAAGGGATTATTCCGAATGAAGTGGATGTTCTGTCCAATACGGTGGATGTAAGGACGTTGAAGTGAAGCTGTCTGAGGTAAGCTGAGAGGAGTGTGAGCGTCAGGCATTGTTCGGTAAACTAAAACAAGAGGAACTTCATTTGGCGGTAGGGCAGTATGACCCTGGTCACGTTTAATATTGAAAAAGGCAAGGAGACTAAGCTCCTTGCCTTTCCATTTAAAGCCGCTTCCTTATCATTGCGGACAGGAAAATTTAAAGCTTGTACCCAAAATCGGGTATCGAATGCCACCGCTTTTTCAACTCGTGTGCAGCGGCTTTCGGTTTGCGATCGCGAGTAAAAACCCCTTTCTTGTTTCCCTGAACCCGAATGATATTTTGACTAGTATGGAAGTCGGCGAAGTTCCAGACGTGTTCCCCGACGAAATTTCCGCATGCGTCAAAAATTTCGTGATTCGCCTGCAAAAACTTAACCTGGAACTCCTCAGTGAACATGACGGGATCGACATCGTGGAATCCAGCGATCGTATCCGCGCCGTATTCCGTCATGATGATCGGTTTGTCCGGACAGCGTTTGTTCCAGCCTTCGAATTCGCGGCGGAGCTTGGCCTGAGCCAACTCCCACTCCCCGCCTTCCACATACCAACCGTAGTAGCGGTTTAAGCACAGGACATCCGCCAGATCCGATACCTTGCAATCCTCGGGGCTGCCTTCCTGCAAGGTTACTACCGTGACGGGACGCTGCTGCGGATCGCATTCCTTCGTCAGCCGGAACAGCGGTTCAAAGTACTCATACGCCCCGTCCTCCGCCGTTGCCGGCTCGTTGGCGATTGACCACATCACGACGCAGGCATGGTTTTTATCCCTCGCAACCAATTCACGAATGGCCTCCCGATGTGCCTCGCGGGTATTGATTTCCTTCCACGTATTCCGTTTCGGGCCGTTTGCGTGAATCGCCATAAAGTTCAAATGCAAGCCGACAGCCGCCACCTCGTCGATGACGACAAAGCCTTCCCGATCGGCTAGCCGCATGAGCTCTTCCGAGTACGGATAATGGGACGTCCGGAACGAATTGGCACCGATCCATTTCATCAATTGAAAATCCATCACGTTGGCCGCCTCGTTGAATCCTCTGCCGTGAATCGGGGAATCCTCGTGCTTGCCGAATCCTTTAAAGTAGAACGGTTTTCCGTTGATGAGAAACTTTCCTTCTTTCACTTCCACCGTTCGGATCCCGAAGGGCTGCTCGTATTCGTCGATCGTCTCGCCCTGTTGCAGCAGCTCGATTTTCACCCTGTACAAGTAAGCGTTCAGCGGCTCCCAGAGCTTCGCTTCCGTGATCATTAATTTGCCTTCCGCGCCTTCTCCACTCGCGACAACGATGCCGTCCTCATCGAGGATGCTGACCCTTGTCTCCACCGTGCCGCTTGCAGCCACCGAATAATTCACCAAGGCGGATCCATCAGACTGCACGCCGGATACGATCTCGACATCCCGAATGTAGACCCAAGGCGTCGTATAGATTTTGACCGGCCGGTGAAGTCCCGCATAATTAAAGAAATCAAAATTCGGTCGATTGCGAATGATTTTGCCGAGTCCTTCAACCTCCTGCTCTGAATAGTTGCCGACGGGCAGCGTTGATTCATCCAGCACGTTACAGACCGCAACGGTAAGCCGGTTTTTCCCTTCGGTTAACCATTCGTTGATTTCGGTCTCGAACGGCGTAAACCCGCCCGTGTGCCCGGCCGCCAAGCGGCCGTTGACGTACACCTTCGCCTTATGCGTGGCCGATCCGAATCGGAGAACGATTCGCTCTGAGGAAAGCGCGCTTGGAACGATGAAATCCCGTTCGTACCACACCCAACCGACATGATTGCGAATTTCTGCGCTAACCCCCACATCATTGTATGAGGAAGGTACCGCCATCGGGATCGTATCCGCTAGCGGACGTTCCTGCCATTTCTCGGCGAATCCATTGCCGGAATCCAGTTTAAAATTCCATATTCCGTTTAAATCGATGACGGTCCGGGAGGCGGTCACAATTGGATAAAGCATAAGCTTCCCTCCTACTTGGAATCGATGATTTTTTGAATGCGTTGCTGTGCGTTTTTTACGGTTGTATCAAGATCCTGGCCCGACAGCATCATCGCGTCGAATTCTTCGACGAACACTTTCTCCAGCTCCGCATGGAACGGCACCGCGACCGCCGCCGTCGTTTGTTTCGTATGTTCAAGCACGTAGAGCAATGATTCCTTGTCGATCATTTCCGGGGTTTTCGTGCCGGCGATGATGTTATCGACGACGTCGTCCATATTCACCTTCTTCCAGGAAGGAAAGTACTTCCCTTGAAGGGCGATTCCCTCTGTCGTATACCAACGGATGAACGTGTACGCTTCTTCTTTATGCTTCGATTTGCTATAGATCCCCAGCACATCGCCGCTGACATTGCCCGAAACCGGATCTTCCTTATTCACCTTCGGAAGGGGAGCGAATACCGTTTTGAATGTCGCCGGCACTTGATCCGTTCCTCCGGTTTCCGGAACCAGGAATGAGCCCATTGAAATCATGCTCGTTTCCTGATTGAAATATTGGGGGCGGTAGTTCAATTTCTGGCTGACGACTTCCGAATACGGCGTCACAAAGCCCTCCTTCTCCCCTTGCAGCCGAAGCTCCAACGACTTGCGAACACTCGGCGTATCCGCGTTGGCTGCCGCTCCGTCGTCCGTGGTCAAGTTCGCTCCGGCAGCTTGATTCATATTCTGAACAAAGTATGCTTGCGTGGACCAACTATGGAAATAAGTTCCGTATCTTGTCTTGCCGGCGTCGGTTTTTGTCATCGCCTTGGCATACTGCATATATTCGTCCCACGTCCAATCCTTCGGAAGTTCAAGCCCCGCCTCTTTGAGATGGTTTTCATTGATGAACACCAAGGGGAGAACCGATTTTCCCGGCAACCCGTAAGTTTTCCCCCCAATCCTGGTATCTACGGTATACTCGTCAGCAAGGACTGCGCCTTCTTGCTCCAGATAGCCGTCGATCGGTTCCAGCATGCCGAGTTCCATACGCTGGCTGAGGTAATTCATGTTGCTGAACATTACGACGTCCAGCGCTTCGCCGGAGGCCGCGGCGAGATCGAGCTTCTTGTAATATTCGTTGGAATTGTTGTCTTCCGCGGATACGTATTCCACTTTGATATTGGGATGTTTTTTTTCAAATTCCGCGATGGCAACATCCCAGTTGTCGGTCTTCTTCGGATACCAGGTATGCAGTTTGATGGTCACTGTACCGTCCGCTGCGCTGCCGTTCGAACCGGCCCCCTGGCTTTCCCCCGAACCTGAAGCACATCCGGAAACGATGAGCGAAAGAATGGCCGCAGCAGCGAAAAAGCGCTTCCAATTTCTTTTGAACATGTGAATTCCCCCTTGGTATATGATAATAAGCGTTCCAAAAAACCAGACGATGACGGTTTGAACTACTGTTAGATCGATTATCCTTTGACGCTTCCTGATGCCACCCCTTCAATGACTTGTTTTTGGCCTATAATGAAAATAATCAGCAGCGGCAGGATTGCGGATACGGCTCCCGCCATCATGAGCGAATAAAATTCGCCGTTAAAATCGGCAAATTTACGAATGCCGAGCTGCAGCGTGAACAGTGAATCTGTGCGCAGGAAGATCAGCGGGTTCTGGTAGTCGTTCCAGGTCCAAATGAAACGGAGAATCATGTAGGTCGAAAGCGCGGGTTTGACCAGCGGCAGCCCGATCCGGAAAAAGATCCTCCAGTGGTTCGCGCCGTCGATTCTTGCGGATTCGATAATCTCGTTATGAACCCCCATGAAAAACTGGCGCAGCAAAAACGTGCCCAACACCCCCGAAGCGCCCAGCAACACGAGGCTCATGTGATTGTCAAACAATCCGAGCCAGCGAAACATAATGAATTGCGGAACAAGAATGGCTTGATGCGGAATCATGTACGTAGCTAATACCAGTATAAAGACCGCATCCCGTCCTTTGAAATGAACCTTGGAAAAGCCGTAAGCCGCCATGGCGGAGATGACCAAGGATAATGCAGTCGTCAGTAAAGTCACCTTGATGCTGTTCAGATAATAAAGCCCGAACGGGATGCTCCCCAGCCATACCTGGCTGTAATTTTCAATGATTTTCCACGTACTCGGGATCCATTGAATCGGATAAGTCATCACCTCAAGCTCTGGCTTGAACGATGCCGACAACATCCACAGAAACGGCAGGATAAAGAAGATCCCTGCGATGCCCATCAGGGCCGTAATGATGACCCGGTTCAGTCGAATGGATTTCATGTTTAACGGCCTCCTAGTAATTTACCCACTTCTTCTGTCCTACCCATTGGATCAAGGTGATGAACAGTATCAGTATCAACAGAACAATCCCCATGGCGGATGCATACCCGGATTCCAGATTAACGAAAGCCTCTTCATACAGATAGAAAACAATAACGGATGTCGAACCGGCCGGCCCTCCGTTCGTTAGCACCATAATCAGATCAAAAACCTTGAAAGATCCTACAACCCCCGTAATCAACAGGAAAAAGGTTGTCGGCGACAGCATAGGCAGCGTAATTTTGAAAAACTGGCGTATCGGCGAAGCTCCGTCCACTTCGGCCGCCTCATAAAGATCCTTCGGAATGCCTTGCAGTCCGGCCAAATAAATGATCATGTTAAACCCTAGCGAAGTCCAGATCATGATGATCATGACGGCCATCAGCGCGTAGTTCGGATCCGCCAGCCACATCGGTGGGTGATCGATACCGATCGACCGTAAAAAGCCGTTAATCGGTCCGCTGTTCGGATGGAACAGCACCCTCCAAAGCAAAGCGATTGCGACAATACTAGAAATAAACGGCATAAAATAGATGACTTTGAAAAAGCTCTTGAAGTACGTCCCCTTGTTAATCAGTGCCGCGAGCACCATCGCAATAAACATGGACACCGGAACGACCGCGATCAACACGGTGTTATTTCGCAAGGAGCGGTGAAACGCTTCGTCCCGAAACAACTCCATGTAGTTGTCCCATCCGACGATGTTCAGCCCCCCCATGCCCGCAATGAAATTCCAGTCCGTAAAGCTGATCACCCCCGACAGCACAATCGGGATGACGACCAAGGTCATTGTCAAGACCAGCATCGGCAAAATAAACAAATAGCCGGTAACAGTCTCGTAGAACGTTCGTCTTCGGATCACCTCATCACCTCTTTGTTAATCTCTATTTTTTATCATTATAGACACCGGTGTATCCGGCGCACATGAAACGATTTTTTCTAATCGAAAAAGATTTTTGCGATATTTTTTCCCGCATAGAAAAAAATGTTGAATGAATCCGTCCACAGAATGCATTAATATTTGCTTATAACGCAAAAGTAATCGATTCATTGTGGCTGAGGTGATGGACAACGAATGCGCATCCGACTGAACTTCAAGCATGTGTCCCTGCGAAAAAAACTGATTGTTACTTCCATTGCTTGCCTCGTACTGCCTGCCATCGGCATGCTTTACACCACCGGCGTATACTCCAAAATCATCATTCGCGAGCACACGCTCGGAAAAGCGGAGCAATCGCTCATGATTGTGCAATCCCAAGTGGAAGCGATCCTGGAAGAAATGGTGTCCATATCGAACTTCGTCCAATTGGATCCGGAAATTAAAACATTATTGGAAGAGGCGAAAGAAAGTCCTGTCGCCGCGAGGCAGCTAACGACCCGATTGGAGCAGGTCGCCGGCGAGAAGCAGGACCTGCGCCTGACCTTACTGACAGAAGACGGCCGGGCATATTCCGACTACTCGTTCTACGACTTTCAGCCGCAGCGCTTTTTCCGGCAGGATTGGTTTTCGAGGGCGGAACGCTTGACACCTTACGAGACGTTATTTTTAGGCGGACTGGAAAACTACTTGCCACCGCTGTATCCTGAACAGAAATATGTTTATATGACAGCGCGGGCATTGACCGAGACCGTGAATAAACCGCCCTTTGCCTACCTCGTGGTCAGTCGCACGGAAAACAGCATTCGGGAGCTCTTTGCCGATATGGAAGAGGACGTGTATTTGCTGGACGAAAACAATCGCATCCTATCGAATCGCCATGCCGATTGGATCGGAGACCGGTTCGAGAACGTACTGCCGCATCCTATTTCAGCTTCGCCGGAGATTATTCAGGTAGGCGAGGAAAATCAATTATTTCTTTCGCTCCCACTTCGTTTTTCGGGATGGAAGCTTGTAAGCGTGGCTCCTTACGAACAGCTTACGGGAAAATTGAACGGGATTTCTAAAACGATGCTATTTCTGCAAGCGATGTTCGCGATCGGTTTTTTGCTTGCTCTTACCTATTTGTTAAGGCGATTCACCAGGCCGGTTCTGGCGCTCGGGGAAGCTGCCAAGAAAGTGGAATCCGGGGATCTAAGCGTGCGTTCCAACATTCGCGGACCTGATGAAATCGGCCGGCTCGGCCGTTCGTTCGACTTTATGCTCGATCGTATCCAGCAAATCTTGACGCAGGTGAAGATGGAGCAGGAGTTGAAACGGCAGGCTGAAATGGCGATGCTGCAGGCGCAAGTTCATCCGCATTTCCTATTTAACGTATTGAACTCGATCCGTTTAAAATTGTTGATGAAAGGCGATGATGAAAACGCTGTCACCGTCGAGTCGCTATCCTCGTTGCTTCGGACAAGCCTTAGGCAGGATGAATCCGTTACGTTTTATGCCGAAATGGAAACAGCCAAACAATATACGGACTTAATGAAATTAACTACGCGATTTCCGATCGAGATTCATTGGCATATCCAAGCGGACCCGTTTGCCGCTACCGTTCCCCGCTTTATCTTGCAGCCGATTATCGAGAATGCATATAAACACGGCTTTTCGAAGAGTGGCGGGATGATTTCGATCCGAGCGCAAACCGCCGGCGCCTCATTTATCATCACGGTTGAGGATAACGGCTTGGGCATGAATCCGGAGACGCTTGAGGAATTAAAGAAGCGGCTTAGCTATCAAAAGGAGGATATCATCGAGCAGAAGAACCTGGGCGAACGGATCTCTCCTGCCGGTATCGGCCTGTTCAATGTCTTTAGCCGTTTGAAATTGTTGTACGGGGAGCGGTTTGAAATGAATATTCAAAGCGAGTACGGGCGGCGCACGACCGTGGAGCTGCTGTTACCGATCGAGAATACAGGGGAGGATGATCATCATGTTTAAAGTTCTTGTCGCCGACGATCATTATACGGTATTGGATTATTTGAGTGCCGGCATTCCCTGGACGACGCTGGGTCTGAATTTGGCGGCCGTTTGTTCCGACGGCGGCGAAGCATGGGAAGCTTGCCAAATTCACCGTCCGGACATTCTCGTCACGGATATCGGAATGCCCGTTATGGACGGACTGGAATTAATCGAAAAAGCGCGCGCTGCCAACCCTCGGCTGAAGACGGTCATCTTGTCTTGTCACGAAGATTTTCACTACGCGCAGATGGCCGTAAAACTTAACGTGAGCGAATATATTTTAAAGGAGAGTCTTCGGATTGACCAGGTCGTTTCCGTGCTGGGCCGGTTGACGAACCAATTGACCAAGGAAAATGACTTGGAACATGACCGGAATCAGCTCCAAAAGAAAGTCCAACAACATCTATCCGCCATTCGATCCGGATTGATCCGCAAGTTTCTTGAACAACCGGTCTGGAGCGAAGCTGAATGGGCGAACGAATTTCGAAATTCCGGCATCCTTCTCCAGGACGGCGTCCCTTATCTGCCAGTCCTGGCCCTGCCGGATAGAGCCGCCGAATTGGAAGTCCGGTTTGGCGGAGCCGTCAACATGCAGTTTGTGATCCATAACGCCTTGCAGGAACTAGTCCGTGTTAACGGAAGCTTCCTGTTTGTCCTGAACGAACGCCAATACCTGTTGCTGTTCCCCTTCCCGCATATGTTGACACGGAATCTTCATGAGGACGTTCAGGGCGAACTGCAACGCGTCCAACAACAGATGTTTCAACATCTGCGCATCGGCATCTCGTTTATCCGCGGGGAAGTGAGCCGCGAATTGCTCCAATTGAAAAAAGAGATTCAGAAATTGCTTGATGCCGCAACGTTTCGTTTCTATACGGGCGAGCGCGTTTATGCGAAAATGCTGCCTCTGAAGACCTCGGAAGAGGATATTTTCCTGCATTATTCCAAAGCCCTGCAGGATTTGAAAGATTGCATTCTTGCTGGGGACAAGACCCGGATCTCGCTTGCCGTCAGAGAATGGAAAGATTTGATAGAAAGCAGGGTCTATCCGGTGGAGGCGGTAAAATGCTGGGTGCTCAAAATGACAATGGAACTCCAGCTCAAGTACACCGTCATGCAAAACTTCGTCACAAACTTCAACACCGAAAGGCTGCAGCGGAAAATCGTCTCGATCGAAACGCTGGACCATTTGCTGGAATGGCTCCAGGGATTTCTCGAACAAAAATCCGTCGAAATCGAGTCGCTTCGGGAACAAACCGTTGTACGCCGAGAAATTGCCGAGGCGCAGCGATACGTCCGCCTCCATATGGGCGAAAAAATCGCGATGGAGGAAATGGCGCATCGCTTGAATCTGAACCCGTCTCATTTCAGCCGTATTTTCAAGCAGGAAACTGGAGAAACCTTCGTCGAATTCGTCACCCGCACGAAAATGGAAAGAGCCCAGGAGTTGCTGAACCAGTCCGATTTAAACGTTGCGGAAATTTCCGAGCAGCTCGGATATGAGCATACGAGCTATTTTATTAAGCTATTCCGGAATTACGCCGGGATGTCGCCGAGCGAATACCGGCGATCAATATAAGGCATCAGCTTACTGAAAGTTGTCATGAAGAAAAACAGGAGACCTGCCTCTGTTTGCGAGAGATGATCTCCTGTTTTTCTTATGAAGTTCAACCGATCCACTATCAAGGGTCATGTTGCGAGCATCAAAAACCAATTTATCTGGGAGCACGAGGTCTGCTTAGGACTTGGTGTCCTTTTTTTCATGTTCAACAATACATCGGACCGTCAATGCAGAAAGTGGTGATGGATCTTCAAGTTCTGGATTCGGCTTTCGGTTAAAGGTAACTTTTCACGCAGCCATTAAGGATCTTTGATCCGTCTTCACCTTCACCCCTCCCTATGTACTGCCCTAGCTTGCATTATGCCATGAATTCCATTAACTTAGTTTTGATAGCTTCATATATTAACCATGTTGTACATGCCGTTGTAAGGAGGATTGGGAAAGGCGTGATTCGCAAAAAGAACCGATATATCCTAGCCATCTTCATGGCCTTCGCTGCCCTTTTTACCGGCTGCAGCACGTCCGTCAAACAAACTGTCCCGCAGAACACGGACCCCGAATCAATATTAAGCGCAATCTATGAGTTGGAAGGGATCAAATCCGCTGGATCCGTGAACACGGAACCTTTGACCGAAATCTCGGAGATCGAAGACAATATCAGCATCCGCTACCAATACGTTTTCTTGGTGAGAGATGCCGTCAACCAGAATAATCAAGCCGTTCCGGATCGGCTGTATGTCGTTTCTGCGGTCGAGAATACGAGGAAGGATCGGGAAATCAGCATCCAGTACATCGACGGCTCCATCAATGGGGAAACAGCCAAGCACAATCCGCGGCACCGTCCCATTACCGTAAACCTATGCCCGGATGATTCCAAATCGCCTTGCAGAGCTGATGATTCGAAGACTTATCAAGCGAATGCGGTTGTTTTTTCGTTGGACCAATTCCCCGCATTTCGTTCACATGGCAATGTCGTTGATATTAGCGTGAAGTATGCATTAGGTAAGAATAAAAAAGAGCTCCGCGAGCAATTTCTAAGTGATTCGGGGCTGCAGGAGACTGACGATGCTGTCGTTTCCCTGAAGCTGCCGGATACATTCGTGAAATAATAACAAGAAGTATAACGGAAAATATGAATCCGTTGATTTGAGGGCACGAGGTCTGCTTAGGACTTGGTGTCCTTTTTTCTGGTTTCCGTACTGAAGGTTCCAGTCGACTTATATTCCCTTCCATTCCGTGACTCGTTCGCCTCATAATTTTCAAAAAAACAGTCAAGCCAAAAGACCTGGCAAAAATAATAAAGACAAGCTGCTGTCCCAACAAGGGCAACAACTTGTCTTTTTTATCGCCTATTGAACGCTCAACCTATTTACTTTCAATCTTCATAAATATGTTTAATGATGCTATAAACATATTTATTGGCGTTGTAAGCCACCTCGATCGAAGGCTCGCCCTCCTTCTCAAACAGGTAACTACCTGGATTTTTCTTGTCAACAGTCTCTTGGTAACTCGTAATATCGACCCCAAAAATATTGTAAATTAAAGGAGCAACCGCGTCCTTAACCGTATTTTGCTCCTTCACTTGAATGCTGCTCTTAGCTGTTCCATTCAAAGACCAATCACTAACTTGAGTGATTTCTTGTTGATTGAGCTCGTAATAGACAATAGCATCCTCACCATAATGCAGTTCAAGTACATGATGACCCAGGCGAATATAATTAGTTTGGAACGATTTCGTTAATGGAGGAATCTCTTCTGTACCGCGAAGCTTTTGGAGTGCAGCACTCGCTGCTTGTTCCACTTCTAATGGTACATCATCCATACTGTTTGATAACCACACGGACTCCATTTCGCCATTGGAAAAATCCACTTTCGCATCCTCACTCTTAAGTGATATAAGAACCGTATCCTGCGTATTGTTATCCAGATTGTACATGACATGGCGTTCTACTGAGTAATCAAATTGCCCTTTATAACCGAGCTTTTTCAATTCATTCTTAGCTTTATCATCCATTGAAGCTGCAGATGCTTTGGGCAAGTTCGCAGTGGAAATAGCCCTCACCACTTCGTTTGAAGCAGTGTCTATCCATAAATCTGCGAAATCATCGCCTTCGCCGCGAAACTTCAAGAGCATTTGGTTATTGTCCAGCTTCTCACTACGTTCAAACTTCATTTCTTTACCTACCATATCACTCATCGCCGATCTGGCTGTGTTCCAGACCTCATTAGTCACCCCAGCTGGAGGGTCCTCTGTCAGTATACTCTGAGCCTGGTATGTTGGATTCGTGTTGAATACTTCTGAATTCCATAACCAACCGGCTGCCACCAAAACTAATAGCGCTGCTGCAGTGTATCCCCAGTACACTCTTTTGCGGTTACCGCCTCTATCTTTAAACCTGCTAGAAGATGATTTGCTCTCTTCGATTTTCATCATGACTGCTTGCTTATGATTAGCTGTAAACCTTTTATCCTCAAAAGGTCCTTGTTTGGCCTTTTCATACCACTGTGGTCTTGTTTCATTCATCACTCCAACCCCCTCAGCATTGCCTGCACTTTGGTTCTAGCCCTAGATAGCCTCGATTTCACGGTTCCACCTGGGATTCCTATCATTTCACTCATCTCTGCAACGGACATCTCGAACTTTAAATCGAGAACCAGCACTTCGCGAAGCTTGTCAGGCAGCTGCATAATGACATCCCATATTTCATTAACATGTTCACGGGATACGTACTCACTCTCTGCTGAAGCAGCTTTTGCACGTTGATCCATTAACGTCTGTGTATCTTGCCTACGAAGTAATTCAACAAAGCTCCTGGAACGAAAATAACGCGACCTACGGTATGTAAATGTCGTGTTTCTAGTGATGGTAAGAAGCCAAGTTTTCAGTGTACTTCTCCCTTTAAAACTCCCGATACTCTTGTAGCATTTGATGAATACCTCCTGCGAAATATCATCGGCCATCTCCGTATCCTTTGTTAAAAAATAAGCATAATTCCATACGTCTGTTCCATACTGATCCATCACTACTTCTAAGGACAGCTCGTCCATCTCGGTTGTATACTGCAAATAATTCAAATCTACATCCAAATTCATTCACCTCAAACAATAAGACTACAAATTTCATAGTGCGGTTCCATTCGCACGAAATATTCAGGAAATAAAAAAAAAGCAGCCTGGACGAATGAGTTCATTTACTCATCTATCCTGACGCTTATTATTTCAACTTTACCTTGAAAGGTACGAAGCCTATCAAGTGATTTAACATTGGTACCCTTTTCAATCGGCACTGGTAGCCAATCCTCTTAGCCACTTACTTCACATTTTTCTAACATCCATTTCTTTGCATCATCTGATTTCAACAAAATTGGTTTCTCCAACGTACCAATATTAATACTTTTAATATGAGCTTCTTCTATACCCATAATATTTTTCAAAGTTACTCCGTTTAATAATGTTTCTTCAAATGTCGCTACACTTATATCTATATTTTCTAGTCTTGCCCAACTAAAATCCGTTAAGTAAAACGATACATTAATCAAATTACAATCTACTAAATATGCATTTCTAAAAATTGCTTCCCAACAATCACTTTTACTAAATCTACTGTTATTAATGAAGCAGTTGGAAAAATCCGTATATCTGAGATCTGATTTATAAAAATCACATTTGTCTAAATATGCATTTTTAAATGTTGACGAGGCTAATAATGATGTGTGAAAATCAATATTTTCCAATCTGAGATCGTCAAAAGTACACTCTATTAAATATGCTTGTTCAAGCAATATATCGGATAAATCAAAACTTCTTAAGTCCACTTCATCTAACTTTAACATTTCGCCTTCTTTACCAATTGTCTCAACCCACTTTTTATGCAAATCAAACTTCCTATTAAGATTTCCTTCCATTTTCCCACCCCTTAAGGATACCATATTATTTTATCTGCTACTCCTTCTTCATCAATTGCTTTCTTGAGTTGTTCAACATGCTCAGGCTCCATTTTTCTAGTGTCAATAATTACGTTGTTCCCATTATCAAATTCTTTTTGTAGCTTTATCATACCTTGTTTGATAGTAAAGGCACCCTTTTGGGGATTGGTTATAGAACTCCATTGTCACCACTTGGGTATGATTCAAAGCTTTTTACGTCCCACTTTAAACCTGAAGAAGTATCAATAAACCGACACAAGGGAAGTGTATAAGAAAACCACAATACAGACGGATAGCTCGCATTGTGGCTTGGCCAGTTCTCAAATTGTGGTACTTCCTAGTGGCAAAATGTTTTACACCTTGATTTGTTCCGTCCTCTAGTACACCCCAGTATTCACTCGAAGGTGACGGTACCGATATTGCGTATAGCAGAAATAAAAAAATCTTTATACAGGCATTACATGGGTTACATGAGCTAGATGTGTTATTGGTTGAATGATGGGGTCATTCGTGATTGGGTAGCCTTATGTGTAGTACCTACGAAACTCCTGTATTCTTCTTAATTTATTCGACCTAAGCAAATCGCTGTTCAAATCATTTATTTGTTGCAACAGTTTTAATGTGCTATTCTTGATTTCATTTTTAAACTCCGCATGGTCTATAAGTATATCTCCCCACTCCTTGGTGTCAGTATGTAGAAGAGGTGTTTTGATAATAAAGTCCTGTATTTCTGTCATACCGGGACTATTAATTAAACTAACTCGCAGTCTCCCCTCATTAACAATTTCAATCCATTGATCACTTCCCATTATATTCATAGCAATATAATGAGAACTATCGCTGCTTTCAAGAATCTCAAGAACTTCATTCAACCTACAGAACCAATGAAATATCAATTCATTTCCAAAAGGAACTTCGTCATGATAAAACCCAACTGAACGATCATCGAAAATTAATTCAATTTGTCCAGATATATCACCACCAAAGTCCTTATCAAATTGTTCAGAGTTTATTTTCCTAAACTGCTGAATATCTTCGTCTACAAATCTGAAATTAATTTTAAACAAAGACTACACCCCCTAGTAACCAAAATCTGATATTTTATATTTATGCGATCCCCATGCACTCTGAAATAAGCCGTTATCGAATGCAACTGTTATCAATTCTCCATCTATTATAGTCCCTTCGCTACCGCTTCATTCGAAGCTCTTTCAACTTGAGAGACAACTTGATCCTTGCTTAAATTCTTATTAAAGAAACTAACATTGGATAATTGTTGTTCCACTGCTTCTCTTGATTTTACTTTCAACAAATAAGGAATTTGCTTGCTGAATGACTCGAAAGAATGTCCTTTCCAGAAGTGTTTAATGTTACCCAAACTTAGCTCAACTTTACCCGTCCCTTCATCCCCCGACTTATTACCATCACCGTCTTCACCATCACCGCCATGCTCGCCACTTCCATTACCGCTGCCACTACCACTACCGCCACCATTACCACCACCAAGATCATTATGCTTATTATTCAGCGGGCCTCTCCCCCTAATTCCAGCACGGTTGAGAATAACCTCCCCAAGGATCAAAGCTGCCCCCTGCCCCAAATAATTGGACCAACCGCCTGCTGAATCGACTTCGACCTTTACGTCTTCGGCAACTTTTTCGCGGTACTCGTTACTAAAAACCATTCGGCTGGCCCATACCGCTGTGTCCCAAATATCCTCGACCGTCCCGATGGTTGCATTATAGAGCATCTCTTTCCCGGTTCCAAGGGATATTCGTACAAGGATATCCCCGTATCCTTGTACGAGTTCTTTAACTGGGCGGCCCCGGATTTGGAGCTGTAACATTAGCTTTATCATGCGCATTTTTAGACGGGTTAACATCAAATAACTCTGTGTCTGAATTCCAATGTAGAACAATCTCTGAAAGGCATACCTCCATCCATTCTGTTATTGGTTGAATGATGACATCATTCGCCCCCCACCAATGAAAAAACCTTGAAAGGCACGTAGCCTATCAAGGTTTCACAAAAAGAGGTACAGTGCCTAAGCGGGGTTCTATCTCTTGTGCTTTTCGACAAATTGATTTATGCCAGCAAATACTATATCTTTAATTACCTCTGTATAGTTATTGTATCCGCGCTCTTTTTCAATGATTATGTCTAACATATTTTTTAATTTGCCATCTATCATAATCGTTATTCCTTCGACTTGTTCACCAGTTTTTTCATTCTCGAACTTTTCAGACAGTATGCTTATTTTATTATCACTCATTCCTTCCCTCCATTATTCTCAAAATTTAATAAATCAAGTCCATTAGGAGCAAGAAGCCACTCATTGCTGGTAATGTTCAACTTCGATTAACGGGCGATGCGTGGTGCTAGGCGGTCAAAATATTTTCGAAATAGGTGTATCTTTTAATAGCCACCAATTAACCCCTTAATTTCATCAGCCAATTGAAGTACTCTCCTCCATTTGAGTGAATTCCTAACTGCATTCACATCCCATTCATCGCCTTGCTGCAATTCTAGCACCATGTTTCTTAAAGTAGAACTTTTGTACACCATCTCGTTATTAATTAATCCTGCATCGTAAAGCTTTTGCAAATTATCGGCGTGCAAAAAAGAAGTATTTCCCGTATCAAATTCTTCAAAAATATTGTACTCGATTACTACATCATCCTCGTTCAGTAGATATGTTCCACATTTAGCAATTGTGTCTACATATAGCTCCATGAGCTTTTCCGTGGAGATTTTCTCCATCCGAACTCCCTCTTATTTTTGAATAATAGTAGTCTTATCACCAGGTAACGGTTTATAGTCAGGCCCGAAACCTTTACTTTACTTGCCTGAACGTTTGAGAAGCCAATTGAGCAGAGTTACCCGTCCCGTCTTCTTATTTAGGATTCTTATAACACCAATCAGGATCATAAGATAACGATTTTAATCTTTGCATGTCTTCCCAACTGTAGACCCAATCATAATCTGCTACCCAAAAGTAATCGTCCGGGTTAATCTTAAGATATTCATAGATAAAACGAAAAATAACCTTCTCTGCTCCATAAACCTCTTCAATAGTCCCTATCCGAAATAATTCGCGGTCTGAATTCAACCCAAGATCATCATAATCACTGAAAAGGATACTAGAATTCTCTCTAGCCTTTACATACAAAATAAATTGGTAGTTATTCTCTTCGCTATTATAGGAATGGTCAAGTATATTCAATGTTGTAAATGAGAATCGTCCCTCTTCGTAATTTTTATAATTCTCAAATATAAGTTTAGCATCCGAATGAAAGGTTGCTACAATTGTATCCGCCAAGAACTTTTCCGGCGTATATTTTTCACGATCTGTCAAAATAAAAGCAGTGGTTCCCATTCTATCTTAGTGCCTCCTGTAAATCATCCCATGAATTAACAATGGTTACACCTCTTAAGTTAGCCAACGGCTTGTCAATATAGAGAATTATATTTCTGTGTTCCCAGGATTTAAAAAAATCCGAATGGTTTTGCTTAGCCATCTTCAAAAATTGTTCTGCACCTCAACAGCTTTAATTGACGCCTTAACTTCAATTATTGCATTCTTAGTAACAACATCTAAATCACCCGGCAGGTTGACCATCTTTTTTAAGGATAATTGAAGCAGATGAACAGGCTCAACAAACCAAAAAAACAGTTTCGACGACGGGCTTGGAAAACCGTTATCTGTATCAGGTTACAAAGGGAATCGATATCTTTTTGATGTGGTTCAGCCGCCCGACTAATTCGGCACTGGATGGGAGCGGGTATACGGTTATAAGAAAACCACAATACGGACGGATAGCTCGCATTGTGGCTTGGCAGGTTTTTGCGATCTTTATTCAAGTTATATACCTAATCTGTTTTTTATTTTCTCTAATGAAGTATTAATCTTATTTTTATCTTCAGGGTGCTCGTCAAGATGTTTTGCACTAAAAATAATTATGTAGTTATAAAATTCATCATACTCAATTATTGCCATTACATTTTCGTCGGAAGCTGGGGGCTCTCCTATAAAGCACACTTTCTTATCCCCAAT
Source organism: Paenibacillus ihbetae (assembly GCF_002741055.1). Classification (NCBI taxonomy): domain Bacteria; kingdom Bacillati; phylum Bacillota; class Bacilli; order Caryophanales; family Paenibacillaceae; genus Paenibacillus; species Paenibacillus ihbetae. Next base: position 2,134,884 of record NZ_CP016809.1, read on the forward strand.
GTAATACTCCTCTTCTGGCTCATGATAAGATGAAAATTGTACCTCTAGTGGACCCGTTCCATAGCCACGCCTCTCAATATCCCAAAAATACTCCAAAGCCCTTGGGAAATCAATAACCCAGAAATAAGATTCCACCAGTTTGTCAATTTCGTCTTTTTCTGTAAGTATTCTATACAGTTCTTTCTCTCCTTTTAATCCTTATAATCAAAAGTCAGATAAAAATTACTTGAGTTAAATGTGTTATTCGTTGAATGATGGGTTCATTCGTCACCAGGCAGTGCCTTCTCTAATCTATAAATTTTCGATCAAAATTACTATATCTATATCCCTTAAGAATTTCAGTAAAATAACCATTATCCCAGACATGTGATGAATTATCCAAATATACATGTCCTTTAGTAAAGAAAGATAATTCATTATCACCATTTGATAAAAATAAAGCATTTGAATTATTGTTTTTCATCAAATTGAACACTAGAGATAAAGCAAACTTAAAGGATTCATTATTGTATAAATTGTTTATAAAGCGAATACTCAATGTACTTTCATATACAAACTCACTGCTCAAAAACTGAGTGTCATAGGCGTTATACGGATATTCGCCAGACTCGGTTAAGTAAACAGACAGACCCAGTGATTTCTCAAATTGACTAATTTTAATTCCTTTTGGAATGTCTATTACATCAATATTTTTATACCCCATTGAAGCTAGTTCTTGTAATAAACAGGATTCAGATATTTTTTGTTCTGTTTTGAGAGAATATTCAATAGCCACTTGAGCACTCCTATATTGTGGTAAATCAATTGCTATTAATCCTTTAAGTCCATTAATCGGCCAATCTGCGAATCGTTTAAAATTGATAAAGTATTAATTAAACTAATTCCCACCATTTCAAATAACAATAATGAGGGTGTTTGCCCTAGCTGCTTACTAGTCCGCTATATTGATGACGTTATCTTTAACCTGATAAATGACAAATTTATGATTCCATTGCTGTATGGTAACGATCGCTTCTTCATTTCCCTTTTCAAAAAAATAATTAGAGCCTTCTTGCTCGACATAGCTCCATCCTTTACTGCCTATTCGCTCTTTTAGAAGCTCAACGGAACGATCCTCTCTTGCCAGATAATGCCCCACTCTATCCATTGAAACTATTAATTTCTCCGTAGTACTCAACGTGTACATGAGCTTTAAGTTATGGAATCCGATATTATTGATATAGGCACCTGCGAACATTACGACAAGAAAAACCATGCCAATAAAACCGAATGCTATGGTCTTCCAAGGTCTCTTCAAAGTCATTCGCCACCTTATTGGATATGAGTTGCTTCACACTATTTTTTTACAGCACCACTCAGGGTTATAGGGCATTTGACTTAATTTTAATATATCAGCAGCAGTATAATACCAATCGGCATCATCGAACCATAAATAATCCTCACTATTTTCCTTAAAGTACTCTATTACAAACCTAAAAATAAATTCATACTCATGATTAATATTTTCAATATCTGCTGCCCAGAAATAATTTTTGTCTTCAGTCAACCAAGTGAAGCTATCGTACAAATCTTCTCTAGCTCTGTTTATATTAAACGTAAAGTATCGAATATTCTCCTCATCTTCGATATGTTGAAACGTAATTTCGTCTACTTCTGATAATGTACCTTCAGCTGAATAAAAATAACCATCTTTATCCAATTTAGTTGTTATATAAAAACAATACATCTTAGCTCTTTCAGCTGCTTTAATAAAATGACTAATAGTCTGCTCAGGAGAGTAGTTCTCCATATTTTTCAAAATGATAATTGAACTCACCTTATCAAAACCTCTCTTAATTCATCAAGTGAACTTATGATTTTTATCCCTTTCTCCTCCAAAATTTTTACTAAGTTAGCCTGTGTCTTATTCTTGATTGTGGTATCTTCAATAAAGTATATAATCTCTCTATTATCATAATTAAAATACTTTTCATTTAAGGGATCAGTCAGCTTATCAATTTGTTTTTCATCCAATGCACTTAAAGATTTCTTAACTTCAATAATATGAGCATCAGTTAATACGTCTATATCACCCGCCTTTGTTTTGTTCGACATTTTCAGTTCTACTCCTGTTCCGTGCAATCTACCCATTTCCTTTACTGCTTGTGCTACTTCCCCTTCTAATGCATCACCAACTTTTGTACTCTTTAAATTTTTTTCGATAATAGCATCTATATCTTTAGGCCCTTGATTATTCCATGATATATCATTACCAAATTCATTAGTATATATGGATTTATTCCCTTCAGTTCTAATCTTTGCATTTCCCGAACCCTCATCCCCCGACTTATTACCATCACCATCATCATCACCGTCACGATCGCCGCTATCATCACCGCCACCGCTACCGCTGCCATTACCGCCACCACTAGTACTACCGCCACCGCTACCGCTTCCACTACCGCCACCGCTACCGCTTCCACTACCGCTTCCACTACCGCTTCCACTACCGGCACCACTACCGCCACTATTACCGCCACCAAGATCACTATGCTTATTATTCAGCGGGCCTCCCCCCCTGATTCCAGCACGGTTGAGAATAACCTCCCCAACGATCAAAGCTGCCGCCTGCCCTAAATAATTGGACCAGCCTCCTGCTGATTCGACTTCTTGCATGGTGTCTTCCACGACTTTGTCACGGTAATCATTGCTAAAAAGCATTCGGCCGGCCCATATCCCAGTGTTCCAAATCTCCTCGACCGTCCCGATGGTTGCATTATAGAGCATCTCTTTCCCGGTTCCAAGCGGATCTTCGTACAAGGATATCCCCGTATCCTTTAGCGAGTTCCCTAACTGGGCAGCCCCGATCTTTACGCCCTCCCATAGTTCCCCTGCTTCTTGCTTCACGGTGTCCCATGCCTTCCCGGCTTCCTGCTGCACCGAATTCCAGGCTTCCTCCGCTTTTCTCCCCATATCCTCTACGGCCCTATAGCCTGCGGCTCCCCTCATCAAAGGGGATGCTCCCAGCACATGCCCAGCAACTTGGATCGGTTGTCCCCGTTCATCTGCTGACTTAAACCGTTGGGCAATCCCTCTCAGCTCCAGGCTTGTCCGATGGATATGCTCCGTAGTCTGCGTCATCTCCCGATGCGCCTGCTGAAAATCCGCGTAAAAACGAGATCTCGTCGTACCTTCCCAGGCAGACTCCAGCATATGAATGTTCTGATTCAGCATGTGTATCATTGCTTCCAGCTGTTCATGTGCCCTGGAGCATTGCTCTGCAACGCGCAGCAACATCTCCGGTGTGACCAAAATTCTACTCATAACAACCTCTCCATCTTGCTTTCGGATTGAACCCGATTTCCGATCATAGCTAACTTAAATATTTTACTCCACTTGAATTATATGGAAAAGGTTCCGAGGGCCTTGCTATGTCACTTAAAACTAGGATCTTTTTCTCAGTTAGATACGGGACTTTATTACGAGCGAGGTTTTCAGTAATATGACCATTATTATTGGTGGGAGGATGTAGGGAGTCACGGAACATGATATACCGTAAAAAAGGGGCGAATAGATGGGTTAATTTATCCTTCATTTTCTCGCCCTTGCTTACCCTGAAAATGTTAGAAAAGAATTATTTGTCCTTGTCTTTAGGTCTTATATTTTAAAAACGGAGTGGTATGATTGGTAAGGCAATTCTAGCAGGCTGGATATTAGGAGAAGAAGTTCATCTGCTCTCTTGATCAGATTCATCAGATCTGTATTTTCACAACAAAATGGAGAAGTTCGCTTATATACTTGTCACAGTAATGACTGCTATCGCCAATATCCGGAGATTACGGTTAACCATATATGTTCTTGTTTTTTTCCGTTAAAACACAAAAAGCCGCAAGCTCCGCGGCTATTAAGCGAGTATGTTCTTGTCGTCTTACAATCAGGCATTCCACTTTTTGAGCATACTTAATTTTCAACTAATTTTTCGTATTTTTTGGAAGTGATTTTACCAGGATAAGATGTTTCCGCCGTTTCATAATAAACTATAATTTTCTCGCCAACTGTAAAATTAGAAGGATCGATATTACTCACCCAATATACTTCGGTATAGTCCATTGATTCAATTACAACCTGAGTATCTTTCTTAATATCCTCCTCTTCAAGTCCAGCAATTACTAGTATTTTATTATTTTTGTGGTCAATTTCTTTTACCCCCCCTTGCAATTGCTGGTATCGTGAATCGAAGTTTTTACAAGCGCTTAATAGGAGAACTATGAAACAACATATTATCATTATCCATTTGTATTTTTTCATTTCATACCTCCCTTACATAATGAAGGTTCTTACTATACAAAAAAAATCAGCAAATTCTTTAGTAGAGGATATTAATGGTTTTACCCCCTTGAACATGAAGGGTATTCATGGTGAATATACCATAGAGGAAATTGAAAAGGAAATATTAAAGACTTTATCGAAAGCGTTATAAATTACAAGCCGCTCTCCATGATATTGATCAAGATGGCATTAGTGAATTAATCGTCACAGCTGGCGACTCAATAATTGATTTTGATTTAAACATTTGGGGTTATTCCTTTACAACCGTCGGGGACTTGCAGAAAATCAATCCAATCAAGCAGGAATTATCAATTACTGGCCAGAGGTACATAGAGCTTGATGGTAATGAAATCATTGCTCCTTATGGCTCTCAAGGATTATTCAATTTTTATAAATATGTGGATAAGGTGTTTATGCAACCCGTTTATTAAGTTAGTTGTCTACATTTAAGTTTAACTTCCTGATTAAAATTGCCGCTCTCCACTTCCTTAAGTGGTCCAGCGGCAATTGGTTTATTACTATTTTTTCGCCTTCCCCATACTCCCCGCCTTATCCACATGCTCAGCCCGAATCTTCGGATCAGTGATATTGGCTTCTTTCAGAGTTTGATAGATCTTCTGAATATCCGACTCTGTTAGAACAGGTCCCGTCTTCTCGGCTTGAATTCGGTTCATTTTACGCTGAATATATTCGGATAGTTCAACATCGTTACACGATGAGCTCATCCGAGTGGATTTTTCTCAATTCAGGGTCCACGCTAAATCGGCAACGCATCGTGAAGGAGACGAGTGATATATATCGATTCTCTTGATAATCGGGTAGTAAGCTTTTAATCGCTTGAATATGACCATAATTCTGCATAAACGGGTTGTACATTTTAAACCGGTTGCTCACTGTCCAGGACTTATTGTCTCTGGTCCCCTTTATTTCTCCGTTATAGTTTTTTGTCTCAATCACAAAGAGTCCTTGTGGGGTAATGACCACGTGATCGATCTGCGAATACCCTGTACGGGATTTCGGATTAGCCACCATGAGATCACTTACGTATTTACACCCCTTAGGAAGCTGGTCTAGCTGAATGTTAATCTTATGCTCTCCTAGCTCTCCGATTCGCGTTGGCTGAACTTTAGGTTTAGGTTTGCTGCTGGATGTTTTAGTTTTACTGTTTTTACTGGGTTGGGTAGGCTTCTTATCGGGAGTATTCGATTTGAACATCGACATTAATTTCTTTAGCATATTGGAGCTCCGTTCTTATATGATGTAGTGAATAAGGGTCTTCAAGCGATTTGCTAGCGTGGTCGATTTCTTTTACAATTTCAAACTCCTCTTATCGTTTTCAAAAGTATCAATCCGACGGTCCTCGTCAACATATACATCCATTCGCCAGAAATCGATGAATTCCTTCTATAGAACCATTCCAGATGTAAGTTCATTATTTAATCACCATTACTAATGGCCTACTACTAATCCGAATGACAACCAAATCGTTATTGGTTTAATCCTCTTTATGTGGATCGGGATCGCAGCTTTCATCAGATTTTTGCTCCTCTTCCCTATACTTCTCCTTCATTTCATTATAAAACTTTGAGACTTTATCACTCGTTAAACCTAACTTGTCAATGACTTGTTTAATCTCCAAATGCATTGCACGGTTTCTTGGTTTCATGGGATTCCTCCATCACTAATTCCTCATTTATCCATAGTTTAAAGAATAGTGGTGACAACGGAATGCCAGCAAACGTAAGTTCGGAACCCAAAAATCGGTCAAAAAAAAAGACTGCTCGTTGAGCAGCCTTTGATTAGCCTTATGGTAACATAGAGAATAACTTGGTTTAATTACTTCACAACCACCCGCTGGTTTTCATCTTCATAAGCGAAGCCCAGCTCTATAGCTCTTTGAATCCCCGATTTAATCGACTTCTCCAGAGCACTGCCGGATCTAGCGTATCCGAGCGCCTTAACCACTTGTTTCGTTAGCTCATCATAAGGAAGACTAATTTGAGAAGACAGAATGGATTTCACGGCAACCGCTACTTCTTCCGGCGGTAAATCCTCGGCCATTCGCCGCTGAGCGTCATCTGTGGCTACCCTGTAAATGCCATACTCGGATGGTTTTATTCCCTCTGGCCAGAAGAAGGTCATTCCGTTCACTTCCGTATGTGCAGGTTGTATCTTCATCAACAACTCTGTAAACCTCTGATCCAATCGTGCCCCAAGTCTGGTAATGCCCCATGCCTGTAAAATGCGTTTTGTAAGTAAACTCCGGCTAATAGGTCCCTCTTCTTGAATGACCTTTCGGATTTGACCCAAAAGGAGCTCCGTCGATTCTGGGGAATGGAACCAATCCGCCCCTAACGAAACAGCATCCAGAACGCAGACATGGTAAGGCTGCATCTCTTTCGGTTTCTGGGGCTGTGCAGGTTGAACAAGATGATCCTTATCCTTTCTTACCGGAGGATTCTGTGAACGTTCAAATGTCACTTGTTCATGAGTCACTGCTGCTTCAGCTTGGGACTGAACCCGTAGCTTCTTGACCTCTCTTCCTCGCTTAACAGCTTCCACAATACGGTCCATTACGCCTTCTCTATTGTCCCACCAATCCGGACTCCACACCCTCAACAAATTCCAGCCAAGCTGCTTAAGGACTTCTTCCCGCAAAATATTACGATCCCGTGCAGAATCGGCATTTTGATACATCGGTCCGTCAAGGAGAATCCCTAATGCATAATGATCGGACTCAGGGTCCAATACCGCTAAATCAATGCGATATCCCGATGCCCCGACATATAGATCTGCTTGGTATCCGCGCTTCTTCAACTCAGCGGCCAGACTTCGGTGAACATGCGAAACCTGAAGCGCTTGAGATGACGCCTCGCTTGCAGGCAGGATCCGTTTTCCTTTTTCCGCATACTCAAGGAACGCTTTTAGGCCTAGTACACCTTCGCTGCTGATCCTGCTCGCATTCAGGTGATGGGCATGCAGTGTTGAGAATACCAGCATTTCGTACCTAGCTCTTGATACGGCAACATTTAACCGTCTCCAACCTCCCTGCCGGTTTAACGGTCCAAAATTCAGGCTGACCTTACCGTTTGCATCAGGCCCATATCCCACTGAGAACAAAATAACGTCCCGTTCATCCCCTTGAACATTCTCAAGGTTTTTGATGAATAGAGGTTCCGGCATTTGCATCATGAGCATTTCCACTTCCGGTTCTTGCTTCAGTACTTCTTCAAGCATATCCTCAATCAAGGTTTGCTGAATGGAGCTAAACGTGACGACCCCTAAGCTCTGTTGACGCAAGACCGGATCCTTAATGCGGCGGATAATCTCAGCAACGACAGCCTCACCTTCCGCTCGATTCTGTTTCGTACGTCCCCGATCATAATATCCTTCGACAGGGCACCATTTCACACTTGAAACGGGTTCATCCGGAGATGGGAAAGTCATTAACTTATTTTCGTAGTAATGAGCGTTACTGAAAGCGATCAGGCTTTCATGCCGACTACGATAATGCCAGGTCAGATGTCGCTCCGGCATTCCAAGCGCCAAACAATCATCCAATATGCTCTCCATGTCTTGCAGCGCCGGTTCCTCTTCCTCCGTTTCCTGACGGCTCTTCGAAAAGAAGCTCGTTGGTGGCAGCTGTTTCGGATCACCTACGATGACAGACTGTTGTCCCCTTGCCAGTGCCCCAACCGCTTGTGCCGTAGGCACCTGAGAGGCTTCGTCAAATATCACCATATCGAATGGGGACCGTTCAGGATCGAGGTACTGTGCTACAGAAATCGGACTCATCAACATGCAGGGCACTAATCGCGGCAGCAAATTCGGAATCTGTTCAAACAGTTTGCGAATTGACATATTTCTCCCGCCGCTGCGAATCGCCCGCTGAAGAATGCCGGCTTCCGAGCTTTGCGATGCTTCCTGCGACATTTGAGGGACTCTCGAAGAAAGCCTCGCCACAATTTCTTGTTGGGTTAGTCTCGTATATTCCTCGTCGGCTTCTTTGAAGCGAAGTAGGGTCTCTTCAAATACATTGCCGGAGAATGACACGAATTGCTCATCACGCGCAATGATGTAATTCGCTATTTTTTTATAGAGTCCACGTTCAAAAGCATCCTTCAACTGGTCATTAGATAGACGCCCTTCTTCGTATGGAATGACAAGAGGGAGAAGTCCTTGCTCCTCCGCCTGCGATCGCACTCTTCGCCACGTACACCAATCTCTCAATACATCTAGATGAGATATCCATCCATTTGCTTTTTCCAGGAGATCATCGTGCCAGTCCAAATCCTGAGACTGATGCGCCATGCGCTCAAAGTCAATCTGCAATAGATCGCGGAGCTCCTTTTCCTGATGCTTCACTTGTTCATGACTGCGGAGTACAGACTGTATCGATTGATTCAGCGCAGCATTCCCACGAAGCTCAACCATAAATTCCGCAATCTGTGTTCTTGCGTGATGGGCATCAGTAGTAGTTTCAAACCAAGCTGTTAACGCTGCATGCAATCGATTCAGCCACTCGCAAGTCTCCATGATGTCGTCCCACTTGCCTTCGTCATCCCAGATCAGCGAGGAACCAAGGAATGGAGCGGATTCGTCCCTTGCTCGACTTAACTTCTGTTCCTCTTCCTGCAGGGAAATGATATCCAGCAAGTGAGATCTGACATCCTGCTTGGCTATCCCTTGACCGGGAACCGTCATTTTCTTCAGCATATTTAAAATGCGATTTTGCCCGGCCCATTTCGGAAGGAACCATTTTAGCTCCAAGCTATCCCAAGTAGATAACATCATTTGGGCATCTAGACGCTGAGTCTCTGCAGTGAATAGTTTGGCAACCCGATCTCTAATCTGGTCTCGGCGTTTGCCCTGAAGTGCTGCGGCCTTTAGCCTTTCAACCGATTCTTCAAGATTGGTCTCTTGCATGAGAGCAGGTTTAATATCCGGTACACGGCTAGCCAGCTCACACAACTGTGCAAGTATGGAGATTTTGTCTTGAGTCATCGGAAGAGCTCCAAGCTTGAAATGCTTCATCGCTTCATTCATCGCTTTCTGACGTCCCTCAAGCTCTACGATGTAGCCCTTTATTAATACTTCTGCGTTTGCCTTCAGCTCCTGTGTATAGGATGTAACCTTAGAGTCCGCCCAAGGGTGCGTGCCCGGATTGCCAAGGGCAGCCCCGGCTGCGATTAATTGAGCAACCGTGTCATTCCATGCAACCAAGGTATCCGGGACCAGTCCTTCAATCGCCTTGTCATTGAACGTAACGACATCCGGTGCTTCACCCGCCCTCTCATACTCCGATATCGCTTCAAATAAAGATAAGCCAAAAGCATGTTTTCGATGAAGGGCTTTTACATAACCGTTTAACGTCTCTCTCAACTGGAACAAGCGATCTGCTTGTCTTTTCCACGACTCGCCAGACTGTATCCGCTGCACATCAATCGCATTGCTTAATTGGTCAAGTACTGCTCGCTTTGTGCTTTTGTTGGAGTGAAGTTCCAGGCAAAAAGGGCCCAAGCCGATTTGTTCTAATCTTCGCTGAACAACGGACAGTGCTGCCATCTTCTCCGCTACGAACAGCACTTTTTTCCCATTGGCCAGAGCACTAGCAATCATATTCGTAATGGTCTGGGACTTCCCGGTTCCTGGAGGGCCGTGCAGCACAAAGCTTTGCCCCTTAAGCGCCGCGCGAATGGCCGACAATTGTGAAGAATCCGCACTGACCGGAATCAACGAGTGAGCCGGATGCTCTTCATCGAGCGGCTCGGGCTTCACTTCCACAGATTCCTGTAGCTGTAATTGCCCCTGAATAAGACTTGCCACCACTTGATTCTCCGCCAATTGATCCGCTCTCGTGCGAATGTCATTCCACATTACAAATTGCCCGAACGAAAACAATCCGAGATTAGCCGTTTCCTCGATGTCAAAGCGGGATACTTGAATTAATGCATGTCGAATAACGTTAAAGATCTGTTTCAAGGCAATGCCTTTCTCATCCCTCGGAAGCGGATCCAGGCCATCGATGCCGATACCGAAATCCTGCCTGAGCATCTCCAGCAGTGTAATATTAATCTGCGGTTCTTCATCCCTCGCCCGAATGACATATCCTTGTCGTGAAGATTTTCGCAAAATATCTACAGGAATCAGCACAATCGGCGCATATCGAGGAAGTTCGCTAACCGGTGATTCATACCATTTCAAGAGACCCAAAGCAAGAAAAAGCGTGTTAGCCCCATTCTCCTCCAATGAAGTTCGGGCAGACCGATAAATATGTACAATTCTTTTCTCTAGGTCTTGAGTATTCAAATCGGCTCTCAGTCGTCTCCGGACGAATTCTTCCTGCAACAATTTAACGAGTGGGTGACTGGCATTCACACTTTGATACAAGCTGGCGTTTCGCCCGTTATCCTCCCAGTCACTGGGCCTAGCCAACAGTTGAAATTCATCGCCGTCAGCCAGCGCATCTTCTAAATCTCCCAACTGGGCAGAAATGACCGGAATGCTCGATTTGGTTAAGCGAAAATTGAGCAGTGAATTACGAAGCGTCAAATCTAGCAGCTTACGCTCCCATTGCTTTTGCCTTGTTGTAGGCTGCAACGAATCAACTTCCAATGGTTTTTCCAGCACTTCCAGAAGTTCCGGAGCAGCACTTTCATGGATCTTCGTCTCACGAGTCTCCTCAATGACCCATCCATTTGTCGCCTTCGTGCGCAGTGGTAACGGCCGTATGGCTGCTGCGCGTGCTCTTCGAATATCGACCAAGCCATCGAATGAATCGGGATCTCTCAGATGGTCCTCGGCTAGCATAGCCGCTTGATCAAATGGAATATGATCCCCTTTGACCATAGCCGTAGACTCCACCACGCAGATTTCATTTATTCCCGCTGCGAGCCTTTTCGTTAATAACGATATATCATCTTGAACGGTCTCCGAGAACGTCTCCTCTACAAGCCAGACTCCGGCAAACGCATGCCCTTTCGTGAAAATGATCAGGGGATGTAGACCCACCGCCTCCATACAAGCAGCATAGAGCATGGAAAGATCCAGACAATTTCCCAGGCCATGCGTGAAGATAGTCTCAGGAAGACGAATACGCTGACCGATCAACTCAAAACTAGGAGGAGCTACACAGTAGGAAATCTCGCGATTCTGCAAAGCCGAGTAGATTGCAGCGGCCTGCATACGTACCCGGTTGGGATCCTTACTCTGATAAGCTGTAAACGAAGGGCTTCCCGACCATTGCTCCAGAATGGTGCCCGCTTCCCGTATAATCTCGGCCACATGATGATGATTCGGCGTGACAAAAGCAGCGGTCATCTCAGGCAATACGGCAAGCCCGCTCCATTCATCAAAGGCAAGGACGGAAATCGATCCGCGTTGCTTGAACAATTCGGTGTCATTCTGCCATACCGTCAATGTCAGTGTACCTGATATGCGTTCCGACAAATCCCCCAAAAATGAGGTCGACATATGTAAATCAATCGTACCTATATCCAAGGATTGCCCTGCTGGAAGCATGTCAAAATCCTTCTTCCATTCATATGCAAATTGCGGCTCAGATTCTAGCTTCACCGTGATTCCCTTGATATCTTCACCCGTTGTATTCGTTAAGATGATGCTCTTCATAACAGGAACATGGTTCTGCTGCATAGCGTAGTTCACGGTTTCGCTATACAACCATTCGCATGATATTCTGCTCTCCACTTCCATATCCTCCTATAATTCTTGTTTCTCAGTCCTGTAGACCTACAGCGATTGCCAATTAGTTCTATAATAACACTAAATAATGGGTGTATCTGCTTTATTCGACATGAAAACACGAGAAAATAAAAGATGATTCGTAAAGGACGAATCATCTTGGAGGATCGTAAATTTATTGTACCCTTCATGAATGGGATTTACCCGTTGCGTTCTTGCTCTATTCTAGTAAACCTTCACTTAGCATACTTATCGTCAAAAATTCAAGCCCTCCTTGGCTCTCCCTCTCCAAAAAATGGCTTAACAAAGATCCCATTCATATACACAACTTTTTAAATATAGTAATGCAAGGTTTATCCATAAAGTCCATCCGAGCCGTGTATCCCCAACACCCGCTTCGCTAAATCCACTTGATCATGATCCAGCTCCACCTTGACCGTACCTATACGTCTCTGTTCGCGCCACTTTATCAGGTCCTCTTCCGTCTCAAGTTTCAGTTCCGCAATTTCCAAAGCCCGGTCAAACATGTACTTCGATGTATACAAAGCGGTATAGATACCTCTCCCGCCGGAAACAATCGGTTTATCCCGTTTGATCCATTTATCGATTATAAATTTGACATATAACTTCTCTTCAGAGCCGCGTCTTGCCGGACGTTCGGTAATTTCTTTGCGGCGCAGAACCTTCCAATCCACAACACGTCCGTACCAATGGATCCCCGTCTCTCCCGTAGAGGCGAATTTTCCCTTCGACTGATACAGAGCGATGTATTCAATCTGCGTAAGAATCTTGTGATCTGTCACGTTCTCTAGCGGCATATGATAAAAGTTCAGTTTGAGTGCCTGCTCCAGCTGGGAAGGCTCCCTTAACGAGCCGACAAGTATGTTTTTGCCAGCCAACTTATCTTGGTAGTAGTTCTTCGTGCCTCGTGGTCTTGTGGAGCGTTCGTATGCTTTTTCCGGACTGTCTCTAATGATCTCATCTAAGAAGGCCTCCATCAGATCGGTCGAGTTCGGTAGAAATGGAAAAGCCCCCACATTAACGAGCTCTATGCTTTTATAGAAACGATGCTCCTGAAATTTATCTTCATCATGATACGGAAATAGCACATATGCGCCAAACATGCTCCGCTCATACTCTTGTCCTTGCCCTTCAGCATACACAATCGCGTCCCGGTACCGATGCATCGTGTTGATATCCTCTTCCTCGGGACCTGGCTGGTTATATCTCTCATTATAAGGAGTGCCCTCGTATGCCGGATTTAGCCGATACTTGGCATCGAATATATACTTATACTCCACTGCAGCCTCGTTCTTCTTCAGTGTAAGCACATTATCCGGCTTCTGACCTAGCGTAGCGCTCCGATCACCTTTCGGAAGTGAGTTGTAATAAAGCGTAAAGACTTCCCCGTTACTCGGGTTGCGATACACCATTTTGGCTTTGGCCGACTTGTCCAATGTCACAAAAATCCCCGTGCGCTGCACCTTGATAATATCTTGCTTAAGAAGCTCGTATTTCTGGCTGAGAAGATCATGGATTTTCAAGAAGCACCAATACTCGTACAGCTGGGCTAAGTCCTTCATCGAGAGCCGGAACAAATCGCTTTGGATGGATAGTCCTTTCATAAGCATCAGATAATTCCGGTATACTTCCCGATATCCAGGTGCCATCTGCAATACTAGGGACACTGATAGCTGCTTCATCCCACCAACATTCAGAAAGTCAAGACTTAGCAATCGCTGTAGTTGGTTCTGCATGGACCCTATTCGCTTTATGAGGAGTGGATCTTGCAAACGAGATTTTCCTGATAGTCTGAGCTTCAATTCTTTTAATTTGCTTGATATGCGTTCAAGCACCCACCGCACAAAACGGTTCTCCATAGTATCATATTGGATTCGCCTTTTCGTCTCCAAAGCATGACTAGGATACAAAGAATGCTCGTTAATCGGTACAAACCCGATCCGGTCATCCTGCCGAAGTAAATGCGGGTGTTTCGTCAGGTAAGCTATGTTTTCTTTACCACTCTTCTTGACTCTAGCTGCCTCGACCTTTCGCATCTCTTTCACCAACTTATAGTTAGGCGAAGTTTGTATTCGTTCAACGGCCTGGACAAGCTGTTCAAACACATGCTGTAAAATCGCAAAAAACTCCGTCAGACTCTGGTTCTTCGTTTCCTTTAAACCGGTGAGATGATACGTTTTACGAAGGAAATCGAATGACAAATTATAAATCTGCCGGTTCACGTCGCTAAGGATCGCTTGATAATCCTCTTTATAATCTATTTTCGACGGGAAAATCTCTAGTTGAAGTTGAAAAATAGCCTGACCGCCCAGACGAAGCTCCAAATCCGTTAGACCAACCTCATTCTGAAAGTTCAGGATTCCCGATAGGATCGATTGGCCAAGTGGCTTAATTGCCTGCCTGACACTTGCATTCTCATGGTGGAAGGTTAGAGCCAGCGGCTGCTTCTTCTCCACCACAAGCTCATACGACTGGGTTTCGAAAAATAGCGGCCAGTTCTTCTCTCCTATCTGCCACGAAATAAGTGTCCCTGTCTCCGGCGAGAACATTGAAATCTGTTCGATCTTTATTTCACTCGTAAGGGAATGAACCTGGAGGCTTGTATCGATCCATTCCCCATCGTGCTGTCGATGAAGCTGCATAGACTCTACCGTTGGATGATACGGTTTGCCTTGAATGTAGAGGTTGAACAGATTGGTCTCAACTCGCAGTAGTTCCACGCTCTGATTAAGAGAGCCAGTAAGAGGTGAATCCATCTTCTTCTAACCTCCGCAGCATAAAGGCGATTTTTCGAGCGCTTAGTGGATGCTTCGCCTTGTTCTCCTCTTGGTTGTCGTTCCACTTCAGATAAATCTCCGATGCGTCATCCATTAGATCCGACACGGGCAGCGTCCTTCCTAATGCCCCTTGCAGGAGCTTGAGTAGCACCCGCTTAACCGATAGGCTACTGCCTTGGATGCGTGGTAGGATTTTCTGCAGTAATTGCAAGTCAAAAGCCTCATCATCCGATAGCAGTTCAAAACGTTGATTGTAAACCATGTAAAAGCAAATCGAATCCCGAATCCGGAACCCAACATGGGAATGGATCTCTTCTAGGATGTGATTGATCTTCACCAGCTTCTCCGTTGTGGCATGTACTAGTTCTGTATACTCGGAATAAACGTCGATCAATTGCAAATACTCACTTCGTAAAAATGAGTTATGGACCGTTAGATCTGTTTCTTCCTTCTCATGAATCGCTAAGCTCGGGTATTGCTGCAAATTGATATAGTTAAACTCAATGGTGTTCGCGCGATCGAGCACCTTTTTGCTGAAAGGATGTGTCGTCTCGTCCATGTTCACCGTGCCAATCAAATAAACATTATCCGGTATGGATAAGTCTCCATACAGTAATTGGTCCTGCGGCAGCAAGGACTCCCGGTTGATGAGCTTGGAAGTAACAATTCGGTCTTGTCTCCATTCCTGCGTCTCAATGACACTGAGCACATCGCTAAAGTAATACTCCACCCGTGCCAAGTTCATCTCATCCATGCAGATAAAATAAGGCTTATGCTGATTCTCTGGTTGAGACGCCTCTACTAGTACCTCTGCCAAGCGACCAGGCCGGAACACTCCCGACAAGTCTTTGTACCCTAGCAAATCCGAAGGATCGCTCCAGTCTGGCCGTACCGGAATCAGCGAAAACTGACCATTGTCCCCGGTGGCCCCTAGCGCTTCGGCAAATAGCTTCACGAGCTTGGTTTTGCCAGTACCAGATACCCCTGCCAGGATGACAAAAGGTTTCGTTTTTAGGGAGAGGTATAGGTTCTCGATAAGTCCAGGCGGGTAGTGGAAGCCACGGTGGGAGATGAACAACTTAATATCATTCATTTTACTAGTAACTTCTTGATCTTCTACGATATTAGGCAAGTTAGTCACCACTGCCTTTTCTTCAATTTGTGTTCGGCTAAACAACGTAAATTCTGGCCATTTCACTTGTGGAGAAATTTCTTGAATCTTATGTAAGCCTTGTAGTTTGAAACGAAAGAGATATCCTTGCTTAACTCCTGCCCCCGAGTGAATTGGACCTTGGTGAATTTGTAATTTCATAATCTCCTGAGAGAACAAAGTTAATGGAATATTAGGTTGTAGCGGATGGTACTCGACTCGAACTAATCTGCCTTGTGCATCCCAATTTGAATTTGACATCGAGCTTGGTTTCTCTGCATGAACGCAGTCCTCAAGAGCTTTACTTACGTAACGCAAAGAGCCGTTAGCATAATGCAGGATAATATCTCCTTGTTTTACTTCGTCCATAGTATCCCAATGGTATTGCGAGCGACCTCCCTTGCCATTCAAAGGAGCCCAAATAATACCTTCTTCTTTTTCTTCAGATAAAGTAGCCCCTTGATTAACCCACCAAATATTTGGCATTTGTTGATTTCGATTACCTTCTAAAGTTATCAGCTTCAACTCATAATTGTACGGAATATCGGTTGTGTAGAATTCTATATATTCTGCTAATTCATCTGGAACTACCACTTGTTTCTTATTTCTAGGATCCCGTGGTTTTCGTGCAGTTATAAATTCGTAGGAATGTTTAAAAATTGATATCATGAGATCTTTTAAATCGTTAGAATGATATCGCAATTGCAAAGATTCCCTCCCAGCACTTATCTGGTCAACATTTCTTAGGGAAGCTTTATACTTCTTTCCTCCGTATATTAAAGTAACCTGTTTTCCCTTACCAACTTCGATCTCTTCACCACCATTTGCCTTATAAAAATAAACCTTGAAATCATTAGGAACTGTGGATCCGTATTCAAAAATAGACCAGTCAACCTTTTTTCTGCCGATCAAGTCTGGAATATTATCATCGTGTGTCCAGCTTCTTACTTGAGTGATCATCTTGTACCTCTCATTATTCTACTAAGTAAATTAATTATAGTTAGTTTTCAATGAAATTGGTTGAAATCCTTCTTCAAATAACTAATTAAGGAACTTCTCATATGCATATGAGGTAACTTAAGTGACTATTAGAAAAATTACATGCAAAAAAAGCAGCATCTTCGCAATTGCGGAGATGCTGCCTTTTACTTCTAAAATGGATGGGATGCTTCTGTTCAAATTAAAGACTAAAACTTTACTGGACATTCATTAAAGCACCAAATAATAAACCCTCTTATTCTCACAAATTGCGTAATCAGCGAACTCAATCAACCTAGATGTTTCCCTGTCCACAAAACCAGAACACTGATATGGATTATAATAGGCCTCTCTGAAATTCAATCGTGATAAATTCTGCATCTCTTGCAAATACTTACCTAGAACAAAAGCGTGAACGTTTTTCTTCTTTTCTTTCAGTACACGAAGTCTTCCAGAAGGGGACACAGGAAAGCGGACATCGCTGACAACGATTCGATCTGTATAACCTGCTACTTTTCGAGTTGAAGCAAGGCGAATCGAAAAACATTGTTTATGCAAATGTAATGCAACTAACACTTTTTGCCCGTCCTCAACTAAAAGACATTCTTCTACTCTCCGCATAGGTTTCCTTCCTATTTTGACGTATTACTTATTATTATGCGAAGAGTATGTATTTTTAATACAGATTACTGATAAAATTTATCTATATCGTGCAAACGCAAGGAACCGTATCGTCCTCTCGGCTAAGATAGGACTCAACGCCCTCCCTTTCCAATGTTTCACGGTATTCCCTTAGTGTATATGGCCCCCCATTACGTTTCAAAATTGAAACATTTTTATCAAAATGCCGTCTGAACTCTTCTTCCATTTCTTCCTGCTCCCGATAAACGTCTGGCCAAATGCGGTACAATTGTGCATAATGTTGTAACCCTCCCCTGACACACCGTCCTCCGCAATTGGCATGCGAAAATCCAAGCTCATACATGACCGGTAGCCGAATACCCCACTTTTCTTCTATAATACGCTTTGCGTCAATTTCTTCACGAAATGTGGAAATTAAAGGAAATCTTGTTTCTACTGGCTCAAGTGGAACATGTGCATAGAACTCTTTCAAATTTTCTGCACGATGCTGTTCATGTCTCCCAATACCAAAATATAATATTGGTTCGAGCCCGTGTTCGCTTCTTAATTCTTCAAGAAATATAACTGTTTGCCTAACTTTTAATTCTTCAGAACATTTCGCAAGTCGCGAATTGCCCATGAATCTGTAATCGTAAAAGACCTGTTCAGGTGTTCTTCCGTCTGTACGATATGTAATTTCCATTCCTAAATAGTCTGCTACTTCATGCATGAATCGATAATTGTCCTCATGCTCCCATAGCGTGTTTGTAAAAAATAAAATACTGTTCTCTCTACCATACGTCTGCACCATATGATGCGCGACATAAGCGGAAGATGCACCACCACTATACATAGCAACATGAACCGGTTTGCGTTCCATTATATCTGCTCCTCCTCTTATCCAACGAATCTATTACAATTCGTGAAGTAATTTTGCCAGTAGCTGTTTTAGTTCTTGTTTTGATACGTCTCTTCCAGCATATTTCAACATGTTTTTAACGTTGGCATAGAGTGTTTGTGATTTTTTAGATAATGGTTGGTTTACATCTAATGTCTGATTGATAGAAACTGCTACTTCCTTATCTGACATTAATAACTCCCACTCATATTTAATCTGGTTCAAAAAAAGCTCTTCCGTCGAGTCTGACCAATCTGCTCTAACAACTCCTACAAGATGCTCAGCTACCCGATCTATCACGCCCCCCGTCAAATGATCCGCATTGGAAACAGTCATCAATTTGCTGTTTTTACCAATTGCCTCCTCACGACTACGTGATACAACCTCAAAAAAGCTATCAAATGAAGGCTGTTCCGTTAAAGTCAAAATACGCTTCTCTAACTCGTATTCATTCCTTATCATAAAAAGTTCCATTTCTTCCTTGGCTGCCACTAATAAATCCACGTCAGCCACCAATTGCTTCATATGGGAATATGGATCCACTTCAGTAGATCGAATCCGATCACGAACCCACAGAGCTTCTTTTGATAATTGCTGAGTAACTTGTGTAAACTTTGGCAAATTGCGGAGCCATTGCAGTAAAAATTCAGATGCTTGTAAGAAACTGCTACAAGCTTCGACAGGAAACTTTAGTTTTCTGCACGCTTCAATAAGTTGACTTTTTTCATCAACTGACCAATTATAGTATCGATATTCAAAAGAATCAGCCAATTCAATCATTTCAAGAATAGAAGCACCATTCAAGTGGGTTACCATCATATCATGAGAATAGAAAAGAAGCTGATCCCATAGATCTCGTAATAAGGCAACGAACAGAAGCGGAATGACCGAAGAGCGTACCCCATAAGGTGCATTTTGCATAATTTCAATGAGCTCTAACAACTGACCGATTGGTTTACTATTCAATTGACGAATTAAGTCTTGCCGAATAGCTTCAAACGACTCATTACAATGAATGTTTCCATTCTCATCAATTAGATAATCATTATTTTTCAACGCAGTTGCAAATATTAAATAATTTGGACCATAGCCGGTAATCCCAAGTGAAGGCTCCAACGGTTGGTGAATTAGACGATCGATGACATCTATAAGAGCTCGTCGTTGGATAGCAGAAATTCGATTTCTGTTAAATGCTTCGTTACGAATGACAGGACTATAAGGATATTTATCTAGTAGGCGAATGCTAATTAATTTCTCTAGATCGCTTGATGTCTTTATTTGCACTCGTTGCGTTCCGGAGTACCACTCATGCTTGGTAAACTCGAAATATCGATCCACGAATGCCCGGATCTTCAAACTTGTTTCCTCTCGTATGAGATTCAGCTCACTTTTCAAACGAGTATCCAATGCTAGCAGCGCTGAATCATGCAAAAGTTGTTCCGTTATTTTGTATTTCAATACGTAAGGGAGTACTTTTTCAGTTGAGAATGTAGGAAATACCGCTAAATATGGCTTGTTTAATTGTTGCATAACAGCACTAGGATCATCATATTGATCGAGATTTTCATAAACAATAAACCAGATTCGATCATCTCCTGGCCAATCCTTATCATTAGAATCCATCATCTCCGAAACATCAGCAAATCTGATGTCAGCGTAACGAAGCATGTCCATTTTGTCGTTATATTCATAGGGCAAAATGAAGGTCACTGGAAGATGGCTATCCATAATTTCCATAATTTCACGCAATTTAAGAGAGGTTGAGGCCGATTTTTTCGATATAAGATCCTCTACATCGATAGAGCTTCCATTAAACAGCTCCCATTGTCCTCTCACGCTGTTATACCGAACGATTTTAGCATTAGCTAAATACTCAAGCTCGGCTTCGGCTTCTTTATCCTCAACACCTAGAGCAAATGCAAGAAACGGTATCGTAACCGGTTGCTTTTGGGTCATTCTTGTCTCAGACCACATAGTCAGCAATTCAACGATTCGATGCTGCAGGGGGCGCTGACTATCGACGTATGGTACGACGTAATGGTACAACTCAAGAGCAGATTGTTCCTTGATCTCTGCCGCCTCTAATTGAAAAAAACGGAACAACCGATCAGCATAGTAATATCCTGTACGTTGCTGCTGTATATGCTCACGTAAGCTGTCTCGCTCGTGATCCGATAGAAATGAGAACAGAGTCCTTTCATTCTGACCAAATATATTTGAAAGTTGTGGTAACAACATTAGTGTAACCGGATGAACAGGGTACAACGATGTCAATATTCCTTGTTCAAGCTGATATGAAGTAAACTCGTTGAATAATGAAAATCTCCTTAACGAGTCAACTGTTATGAGCTCGGAATTATGTTCCATGCTATCTTCATTAATGTCTCGCATAGCTTCTTGAGCAAGTTGCAAATAGGTTCCAGCATCATTTTCAAGTGTATAGTGGCGGAAACGTCCCTCAATCTTTTCAAATTCTAATCTTATAGATTCTTGATCGTCAGAGGCGTATTGCCGAATATGCTTATGGCTAATTAACAGCAACTGCATGTTATCCATTCTATCCGCAAACTCCGCCAGCGATTGCAAATCTTGCATATTTTTGGTCGAGTCTAGATTCTCAAACGTTTGTAGAAATCGTCCGAATTCATCGTAAACAATGAATAATCCTAGTTGTTTCGCTTTTAATTCTTTGGTCAAGGACTCCAAATCCTCAATAAAATAGGTATCATGAACATAAGTCCACTCTGTACCTGCTGTAACACTAGGATAAAACGCTATGAACTCCTCCATAAACTTTTCATTACACTCTCTAATCCGTTTGCTCCACTCTTTTTCTCCTATAAGCCTCTCTTCTAAGAATTGCAAGAATGCACTATATGCCTCTGGATAAGATTGCTTCCAACGTTCTACTGTACTAAGTATAGCCGAAGCTTCATTCGGTGTAAGGATATGAATACCAGCTTGATGGAGCGCACGATATACAGCTTCTATTATGATCTTTGATAAGGACCCCGTTTTTCCATTAACTAGAACTGGAATATACGTGATCTGTCCATCGTTCACATGGCGGAGCAAAGACGCCAACTGTGTATCAATCATTTCCGCTTGTTCAAGCAGGCGTTTACTCCATTCTTCCGAAAATTTTCGAGAGAGTAACTGACATAGTATCGTAGATATAAGTGATTTTCCTGTTCCATAGGGCCCTATCAATAAATGAGAATGCTTGTCTCCTTTTTCGCTAACCCCTTCTAATATCCCGTTCAATACTTTGCAATGTGAGGGGGTCAGGACATACCGCTCCAACAAGTGTGGATCGGGAAAGTCAAATTGCATATGGATGCTAGAACGATATCTCTGCATCAAAAGCCCGCCTTCCGTTCATAAGCCTTTTCCAAGAAGGCGTATGGATCTTGTGGATCAATGTTTAAAATGTTTAGTTGATTAGTTCTAACAAGATTTACAGGAAAATCTGAATTGGCTTGAAGGGTCTGCATTACCTCTAAAATCTGATTAGATGACAAATGGAACAATTTTCCCCACAGTAAAGGTTTGACTAGGACCTCTTCCAAGGTTACACTGTTCACTTGATGAAGCTCACAGTAGCGAAGCAGTGTAAAATACAATGCATCCAAGTCAAGCTGTGACAGGTTAGGGGTACGTTTGATAAATTGGTCTCTTGATTCATAAAGCAAATCTAAACCCGATAAGGGGCTGGCCACAACGTCCTCAGGATCATCATCGTTTTGAGTTCGAGCAGTATACATTTGCTTTAAACAATCGATATCCCTCTTTAGAGTGTGGATAGATACACGCCGATTGAGATGAATCGAAGCCCAATCGTTCAAAGCAGTAAGCAAATCTTCATTAGAAGCAGCACGCTGATTGAATTCGTTAAAGTACCAATACCAAGTTGGAGATAATTCTTTGTTAAATGCTAAATTAACATGGAGCACTGCCGCTGTCAGCGGAAAACGGGTGAAACGGTCATATTTCGATAGCAGTTTACCAAACGGCGTCAATCGATGAATCGATTGACGCTGTTCATTTTTTTCTTCTTCCATTACGTTTGTAGCCACAACCCAATACCGAAGTGATTTGACCATATTTTTGCCGAGCCCGATTTTTTCGAAGGCGAATTCATCAAAGAAAAACCTAGCATCGTTCTGTGTCATCTTCATAGCTTTAGAGAGCCAATTCACCCGCAAGTAAAAACTTTGATGATGTCCGAATTTCATGTCGCGAGTTCATCCTTTCAATTGCTTTGCAGCTATTCATTCTTCTCAAAGTACTTTAGGAGCGCACGTTTAACACGAGGCATTAAGAATGGACTCTTGGCCCTAACAATTTCCGGCATTTCTAGTTTTATCAGGAAATCCCCTTTACCTCCAAGTTTTTCGGCACCTTCCTCATTAATAATAATTTTAGAAGCATGGTGGTCTGCCGCCTTCAAAGCCAATCGAGCCGGCAGGTTGTTTCGAATATTCGTTGGCACTATATCCGCCTTTGGATTCTGTGTGCAAATGAGTAAATGGATTCCAGCAGCCCGCGCTTTTGCTCCAAGTCTCAGAATGGCATTCTCGACTCTTCCGCTCAAATTTTTCTCCCGCTCCATAAAATCAGCGAACTCATCGAACACGACAACGAGCCGTGGTAGTGGTGCTCCGGTAAACTCTACGTATTCGTCAATGCTCATTACACTCTCACGTGCAAACAATGAATAGCGCTGCTCCATCTCCTCTACCAACTGTTCTAATACGAGTATTGCTTCCTCAATTTCAGTAATAACCTGCTTGGTATGAGTACGATTTTCGTAATTCATAAACTCAACTTTCTTTGGATCAATGAACAGGAATTGCACCTCTGATGGCTCATAGAGACACATCATAGCCAAAATAATTGAATTTATTGTCACACTTTTACCGCTTCCTGTTGTTCCTCCGATCAAAAGATGCGGCGTATTGGAACTTGAGAAATCCAAAGTGATCAATTCGCGTAGCTGGCCAACACCTATCGGCGCTATGAGCTTCCCCTTTAGTTTTTCTTTCGGAAACTGCATCCTAGCGAGCTCCATGAAGTCTTCGAAATAAACTGTTTCTGGCTCTTCCCTGTTAATATCGATATTAATCCTGCCTTTACGCAAAGCGATTAACGGAATAGATGATAGTTGCAACCATAGACAAATGTCTTTAGCTTTGTTTTCAATACTGCTATATGACTTATCTACCGGAATCTCCAAGACAAGGCGAATTACGCTAACGCCAATAAACGACTCAACAATTTTAATCGGGATACCAATCTGATTAAAATTATAGCGCAGTTTCTTCTGATAGCTTTCCACAAGCGGCAGCATATCTTCTACGCCGGGCGAACTCTCTCTAACTTCAGAAGCCAGTGCCTGAATTTCGGGATAAGTACTCGTAACACTCGGACACTTTTCGACTACCTCTTCAATAGAAGCAGCTGCCTGATCCTTACTCTTCACAAGTTCATTTGTCACTACGTCGTCCAAATCGTTTTTTGTATTTGAATCACTTAAGGTCGTGACATCAGAGTTCTCTTCAACATTATCCTCATGGGAACTTGGAACCTTGAAATTCACCTGTTCATCGGTAGAGGAGGTTAATTTAACTTCTCCAAGTTCCTCAAGTCCCAACTTACTCGTAACATATTCCGGAAGCTCTTCTAATGCTTCATAGGAAGGTGTAGCTTCTTCTTGGGAAGCACCCAATGCTCTCAGAATATAAGATCTGTTATAGATGTGGTTTGTGTACTCATTATGAAGCCGTTCCATTTGGTAACCATTAGTATGTCCTTCCATAACACTAAGTTCAAGCAAATTAGATGTATAAACAAACGTATCAATAGAGCCGGAAAGCTTCACATCGATGCAGTCTGTTGATATCGATTGTAACTCCTTCAAAAGCAAAGCATGCTCTACGGAATAGGTGCCATACTCTAGTAGATAATAAATCAATTCTTTAAGCCACAACGAGGAACTCGCCTTATTTTCTTTAAATCGGAAACGATTCTCGTATAATTCAAGACCCGCCTTCACTTGTTTTATAGCGTCATATCTCTCTGTTTCAAATATTGTATGCGAAATAAATTTTAGCTCTATTAATTCAAAATGAATAATAAATCTTCCTTCGTTTTGCTTGATCGCCGTACGAACGAGATCGGGCCTCCGAACTGATCCTTGGAACCAAGGCAATTCGTCGCAAACAGACCAAACAACCATCTCTCCTTGCTGTTCTGTTCGAGTTTGCGTCGATAAGTAAATTGCCATCATTTCATGGGCAAACTTCCCTGGACCTATTGCTCTAAGTACAACGGCCCCTGAAATTTCTTTAACTCGCTCAGTGGCCTTCACAATTATTTGAGAATCAATATTTTCATTTTTTAGTAACCGTGTGTACTTCTGATGTAATCTATCATAGTATTCATGATCAGCAAGTTCGTTTGCGAGTTTCCGAATGTACTTTGACGAGGACAGTATTGTCCTAAAATCCTTATTATTTCCTGCTTTTGATTTATATTTTATAATCTGTGCCTTTGAGGAAACCTGTCTTAACAAAGATTTATCTAAGTACCGATCAATAAAGAGAGACCAATTAAACTGATCATGCATATAATTGATTAGTTTAGTATCAGACAGCTTCGTGATCGAAATTACATTACGCAGTAAGTAATGTTCTTCAGGCTTTACAATCTCATGGTTATGCAAGATATACTGCATTTGGTAGAAATACTGCATTACTCTTGGCATTTTCTCGCTCACAAAGCTTACACGTTTCACTGCATCATCTTTCTTAAGCGGCTCTTTGTAGATGGTATCGAACCAATCTTCCGAATCTATCACCGACACCTTTTCAAGCTTGTACTGAATATTATCTGTCTGACCAAAATAATTAATTAATACCCCGATATCTGCATCAAGCAAATATTGGGATACAGTTTGCATCATCGAGTTAATAGAATTATCTGCGATTACCTGAATCTCAACCCTAGGAAAACTGTTATAACGTTCGGAATGTTGTTCATCCTGGTTCATCCAATCATTCAAATATTCGTGCACAGACGCACCATTTGTTTCACAATGAACAATTACCTTAACTTTACGCACGTTCAAATAATGTTTAAAAATACGGTCAATAGCGTTAGTAACATACTCTGCATGCGGACAATATAGGAAGACTATATCTAAACAATCTCGGGCATAAGGATAAACATCCAAATACGTTTTAACTGTGTGAAGAAATTCTTCGCTGAACGTATCTACAAGAGTTTCCTCTCCGCTATTCCTACCGTTTAATGAAAATATTCCCTCACCCATCTGCTCATATTGTTCAATTAGAAATTGGTCTTGAATACCTTCAAGCACGAAATAACGAGGGAATAGATGGGCTGTTTCCTCTTGTTTCTGCTGTAAAAAAGCTTTCATTTCATCAATAGTTGAAGGGGATACCTCCTGCTCATTCATCCAATTGTCTAGCTCTTCACGAACACGCGATAGACGCTTAGAATAACTTAGAAGCCTCAGTGGATTAAATAGAGTTAGTACACGGGTTTGAGCATGACCGACTGGATCACTTATTTTACAATCGTAACGGTCTATAACCCCTAAACAATTTATATATTGCAATACATGCTTCGAAAGGAGCGCAGATTGATGAATTTGGCTTAGTAGCGTTTCCAGTTTCAATTCTAACTCTGTAAAATTCATACTACTTAAACCTAATTTCAAACCTTGCTCAATCTGAGAGGTAAACCAATCAATAAACTCATAAATACTTGAAGCTGAGTTTTCAACAATAATATCGCCCGTTGCCACATAGCCACTGACTCGATCCTTGATCTTATTCGGCACATCTACTAGTTGTATATCCGAACCATAAAATTCTCGAACGTAAGGTATTTTTCCGGTTTCTTGAAATTGTTCAATTATTCCTGAAAGCGCCCCTGTGAACGCTTTACTCAATTTAAAACGGTTTTCTGAAACGAATTTGTCCCTAACAATCAATTGCAATTTGAATGACTGATCGCTTCCCTTTTCTTGCGAGTTAGAATAGTCTAGCGACGAATGGTCGAACCTAATATATCCTGTTAATTTATCCAGATTAAGAAGATGGAAGGCCAATGCCTTATAGACGGATTCATGAATGGAAGAATTCAACTGAAGGACAAACTTTATTTCGTCTAAATCGTAATCTTCTTGTTCTGATGAGTATTCTTCCAACATCTGAATTGTTTCCTGAAGTAGAGCATCACTAAGCTCTGTGTACTCGGAAAGTTGGCGCTGGCGAGCTATAATTCGCTCCAAATCTTTCTTTAACTTTGGTTGTTCATTCAGCTCATCCGAGAACTCATCGATAAATTCTTGAATTCTATCTGGATTACGACCCTCATCAATAGCTTCTAATGTTTCCGTTATCATCCGGTCTTTCTCAGGCTCCCAATTTTCTTGCACTTCAAGTAAAGACTTAAAATCGTTGATTCTTTCATTAATCTTCTGCTTTTTTACTTTAAAGAACAAAGCGGCAGAAATAATATCAAACTCATATTGTAGGAGCTCGTAGGATTGATTATGGATAAATCCCAAAGCTTGCTGTCGGAATGTGTCGGGATGTACCTTCTCCCAAAGCTCATGTTCCTCTTGCGGTAAAGTCGATTTTTCGATAAATGAATACAAATTGTCTATCAAATCGTCTTTCTTAACCGTCTTCCCTTCTCTTTCCAGCCTAGATAGCTGATAGTTTTGTTTCAAACGTCTTAGTCCGTCTGCTCCACGAAAGGATAGCTTGCTATCACGGAATAGCAAGAGCTGATCCATATTTTGTTGGATTTTATCAACCATAGAGACTTGGGAATCTTCCGAAACAGCTGCTAGGAATGCAAGTACGTTACGCAACTGCGGTTCAGCAATTCGACCATACAAGCCTAGGAACTGTTTCAGCGCCTCCAATTCATCGCTAATACAATTATGAATATCTGCAAAGAGCTGATATAACACTTCTAGACCTTGTGGGCTTAAAAGTCTAGCTTCATCAATAGTAAAGATATTTTCTAGACTTTGAGCTTCTGGAGACAAGTCATTCATAAAGATAAGAAGCGCACTGCCTGACGGTGTATTATTACGAAGCCATGTGCTAGTCTCATGCTGCTGACACTCATAAGTCTCGAAGTCTTGAACCTTGTTTAAAGTGCGAATAATTGGTTTATAATAAATTGAAAGGCTATCCTCTGCATCCCGGAACGCTTGTAGCACATCACACCAGGCTGAATCGTCAATACCCGCAATTTTAATAAACAATTTATCACTATGAATGTTTTTCTGTTCCTCAAAATAACGTAAAATCAACCTAACAACCCACTGACCAAGTAATTGTCTTGCAGAACTATACATAGCTTACCTCCATTGTGCTAAATGCATACGGGTTTTGAACCATTGCAGTAGCATCCGAGAATTCGATAAGCAATCCATTATGGCGTAGCTTTTCGCGCAACGCCCTTTCGTTATCATTAAAGTAACGAATATTAAGACGTGATTGATCATATAAACCCGATTTTTTGGCTTGGATTTCTCCAATTACAATTCCATAGTCCTGAAATATAGACTCCAAGAAACTATAGTATTCCATCCTTTCTTGCGGCTTTACTTTCGTGAAGACAAGCATTTGTAAAAAGGCATCCGAAATCGTATATCTATAGTTCGAGGCAGAGCCGCGTCGATAAGTCGCAAAACCTCCATCCCTTGAGATAACCCGAGTGATGTTCAGCTGATGCTTTTTTAATTGATCGGAGACAGCCTCGCGAATCATTCTCTTGAGCCTTCCCGTTACATCAGCCACACTGTTACACCGGGACAATGTTGAAATAATAACCTGCTTGCGACTGCGCATCTGACTCAGTCCCATTTTACTCAAAAATTGTTCAGGATCAGCTTTCCACAAAGGTAATTGCTGTTCGATTTCCTCATCAGTTCCAAAGGCGTTTTGCATCTTTAACTCGAATTCATGTTCAAACTTTGCTTTTATGAGATTCTCGTGCTGCTCAAAACTCTTAGATGACAACTGCGATATTTGCTTATTACCACCATCTAAACAATCAATAAAATAATAGTGATTGCCAGATTGGATATAGGCCCTTTCATGCATGTAACGTGCTAATTGAAAGCAGACTAAAGAGGTCAAGAGATTGAACATTTCGTAAATATCAAGATCAATAGAAAGTAGATACTCCAATTCTACCGCAAAACACTCAAATAATTGCTCATTTTCTCTTGGAGCAGAGGCTGGCAACAATGGTACGTTTTCTTCATGAGTGGCAGAGCGAAGCCGTGCACGATCTGTAGATGCTTCCTCCTCTTCAAAGACAGATGTAATTTTATCCACGACTTTTTCGATAATTTTGTTTTTCGTCAATAATTGCCTGAACCTCTTCTCGATAAACCTACGACGCTCCTCGTGTTTTTCTGTTCCATATGCCAGCATCAAAAAGTAAAGTTCGCCGCCTCGAGCATAAAAGTTACGTTCAAAGGATAGCTCTTTTCCTTTTTTACGTAATTCAACATATAGTAACGATTCATGAAGAGGATATAATGATCGAGCAAACCAGGAACGATCTGCTTCTTTCCCCGTTGTATTATATAGAACGACTTCCAAATTTCGAAGGAATTGTTTAAGCACGTGTACATCATTCTCATGAATCGCCTTAAATAGCTTTTCCTTCTCCTCTTCCTGAAGAACTAATATGTCTCGAGAACCTGAGCCTTCTTTCACGCCTTCAAATATAAATTTTCGAAGTCCTACTGATCTCTTACGTTGATAATAATCATCACTAAAGCTGTAATTCGTACCATATAATACATTAAGAAATTCTAGTACATACTCTGGTCCCCGCTGCCCATCTTTAAAACGGTGTCCCCATATGTGAGCAGATAGCTGTGACGTAAATTTATCCAAACCTTTTTCCGCTACTGTCTTCATTCTTTAGCAGTACCTCCGCATCAAATGTCGATTTCATATGGCTTGTAAACACCTTTATCTGGATCTATTGCGAATACTTGCAAAGTGAACTCATCTAGTTCGCTTTGACTAATTAAATCATTCTTAAAGGTGCCCAGCAAAATATCAACTTCTTGTTTTAATGTAACGAATAATCCCCCTCCGGCTAATCGAAGTAAATATTCAAACACCGGTAGTTTTACCTCCAGCCTGGTTTGCTGATTTACTGTTATGAAGATTTTTGATGGCAAATAGTCAATATCCGAACGCTCCTCATCTATTGACAACCTCACTTGGCTTGGTGAATAGCTTTCATGAATTAGCAAATTTTCATTCACTATATACAAATTTGTTTCGTTGCGACTGATTAGTTTTTTAGAAAAGTTATGATTCAATCCTTGAATTAGTTCTTTGCGAACAGAAGCAAGAGTTTGTTTATCCTTTAAGCTATCGAGGAATCGATAGAAGTGCAGATAAGGCATCAACAGTTTCCGTGTACTCTCATCTCGCTCATCTGTCTCGAAAAAGTACTTTCGTCTAAATTTAGACATTTGATCGAAGATAGTATTGGATTGCTTGTCCGGATCTTGAATCCGATACCTTTCAATTAATTTGCGATAATAACCAAACAACAAGTCGATTTCATCATCGAACAACATCCGATGCTTCTGAACGGTTTGGTCTTCTCCGCTTATATCCCCGTTCAACAAAAAATCATCAATCGAAGAGATAGACAGCGTACCAGGATCAAGGTACTTAAAGTAACGGATAGCCCCGTGCTCCCCGGCTCCGCTTCCTTTCATATTCACCCCATAAAAGTTGTCATAGTAGGCTAGCTTCGAATGTTCTTCGATATCTTTATACCCAGCACTCATTACTTGCTCGCACGTCAGCCCCCCAGTAAATACGTAGCTCATATGTATGAGTATCTCACGCATCGTTACATGTATACCTAAACAATCCAGCAATCGATACTGCTCTACAAGCCGACTCCGTATCAGAGGATTAGACATTCGTCGATGATTCAACTGGATCACACAGTTTTTCTTACGACTGCAAGCCTCACATGCCCCCCAATTCTCCTCACGGTTCCATTCTTCTATAATACGAGCAGCATATATTGAAGAAGTAACATCTTGTAGATTGACCAAATGAAGTTGTTCATCATTAGTCTTATGATCGAGAAATCTCTTATTTACCATCTGGGATAGTTCAAACAGTTCAGAATGCTGGGATAAAAATTTTGTAAGTTTTCCTTCGTTAGCTGCAATTAAGTAATAGAGTCTACTTTCATGCCCGTTTTCTATCATATCTTGAAGACATCGAAGTTCTTTAAAGATTACTGCATCCGTAAGCTCTGACAAATCTTTTACAATTCGTAAGGTACCCTTGTTAAAAGAAGCTTCCAATATTCCGCTATCCGGCCATTGTAGTAATTGCTGCCCCGTAATACGCTCATATATAGTACGACATAGGCGGGTTTTGCCATCACCGGCGTTACCCGTCATTATTACGCTGCGAGGATCTTCATTAAACAACGTCAATAAAAAGCGTTCAATGTTGGTATCGATTGCAAATCGATATTGATCCGTACTCTGGGTATACTCGTCGTATATTTTTGCGTGGTTCGGGGATAGGACATTAAATTGATCGAGGTATTGTACGAAAGAATTCATGTCGCTCTCCTTACGTGTCTCTAGTAGTTCAAAAGTAATGAATCTACAGTAGTATTTGATTTTCTATAATGTATATTAACACCATTAGTCTATTGGATCAATTTAACAATAGAATATAATGTTGGTTTTTGTAGAACAATGAATGCTATATTTAAAGCCGAAAAGAAACTTATGAATTACACACAGTTTTCATGGATACTAGCGGAGCTTTGTGGTACTTCTCTAGCTCTTCGAGATTTGTAATAATCATAACAAATTAAAGTTTTAGAATTCTGTCACTAAACATATGTTCCTATTAAATTTATTTTGCTTTTTCCCATCCCCGAACACCCATTCCCTGACAACCCCAGCCACTCCCCCCTGCTAAACTAATAACAACCAATGCAGAGAGGAGCATTCCAATGCCAACTTATATCATCTTCGATCTTGAATTCATGGTGGTTCGTAAACATCAGCATCTTGCCGACATTATCGAAATCGGTGCGATTAAAATGACCGAGCAAGAAGGAACTCTGGTCATGACCGATGTGTTTCAATCCTATGTAAAACCTTCGAGACAGTATAAATTAACACCGGAAACGACGCCGTTTACGGGGATTACGCAGGATCAAGTCGATCAAGCACCGTCTTTTCCCGAAGCGCTAAAGGCTTTTCAAGAGTGGATCGGCGAGGCGCCCTATTATTTATGCGCATGGGGAATGGACGATAAATACCAGTTCATCCAGCATTGCCGGTATCATCAGATCTCCTTGGATTGGCTGCAAAATTATAACGATCTTCAGCTGGCGTTTACTCGACTTCACCAATCGGATCATCGACAGAGGATCGGATTGAAACGGGCGCTTGACTTGTTGCAGCTCCCATTCATCGGGGAGCCGCATCGAGCAACCGATGATGCCTATAACACGGCGAAAGTCTTTCTTTCGATCTTCCCTAACATCCAGTTGGTTACGAATAATGCCGCAGAAGATCAGCTGTACGTCTCGGAAATGGTATATTCCACAGGCTCGGAAGAGAATCACCCATTCAGTAAATTGGCGGAAATGCTGGGAATGGCGCAATAGTGCCGTTCCTTATTTCCCCTCATACAGCTTGCGCCATCGTTCAAGCCGTTCCTTCATTCGTTCCCGGTAAGATACCGGGGCCAGAATTTCAGCATCCGGCCCGTACTGACTTACCCAGTTCATAAACTCCCGGTCGTGATTCAGGGTAACCTCGAACAACAAACTGCCGTCCGGAAGGTCCTTCATCCTTGGTCTCACGAACATCTCCTCTTCCTTGATGTAACGGGCGACATCCGGCGAGAATTTCACTTTGAAATGGATTTGTTCCTCGCCGCGTTCAATCGACCAGGTGTTCTTCATATAATTCTTCAGGTTAAAGTCCCCGCGCTCGAAAGTGCGGCTGGTCATCTCCATAGAGCGGAAACGGCTCAGACGGAAGGTCCGAATATCCTTCGCCTGATGGCAATACCCGATCAGATAGAATCGTTGATCCCTCGGGACGAGGTAGTACGGATCGATCTCCCGTTTCGTTTGTTGGTTCCGGCTCTGCGTATGATATACAACGGTGATCGTCTTTTCTTCCACGATGGCCTGAATGACTTGATATAAATAGTTGGGCGCATCCTCCCGATAAGCAGGAGAACCCATCTGGATAATATCCGTGACATGTTTCAGGATTTCCCGATCCCGCTTCTTCTGCCGAAAGTGAGAAGCCATAACCTTGTCATACGCTGTGTCGAATCCCGGCGGCATATTGCTCTGATCGACAAAGGAAGGGAGCATGGAGAAGACCAACGCCTCCTGCTGCGTCCAATTGAATGGAAACATAGCAAAATCCCCGGCGAACGTGTAGCCTTTACCGTACCCTTCGTTGGTAATCGGCGCTACGAGGTCTAGTGAACGTAAATCCCGGTAAATCGTTCTTTCCTCGGCTTCACATCGTTCCGCCAATTCCTTAGCGCTGATCCCCGGCCTTGCTTGGATGGCATAAATAATTTTGAACCATCTGAACAACTTATCGGACATAGTTCTATTCTCCTGTTATCTATTCATTTATGATATATACACACTTCGACAATATCCGCCCATATCCTTCCATAGAACTAAAAAAGCCTCCCCAAATCAAATAGCGAACTTAAAGTCCTGCGCAACTCGCCCGCAGCATTATGTAAGACCGGGAAGAATTACGAAGATGCTAGCACGATGGAGCTAGTGTCACAGCACTACATACCGCCCGATTCCTGCGAAATAAAGCCCTGCTTCTTTCACTTTGAAGTCAAAGGTGCGTTCCCATTCCGAAGCGTAGACAAGGACCTGAGGACGATAGAAATTAACGAACGTCTGCAGGGCCCCCTCCTCGACGTGATCGGTCTTGAAGTCAACAATGACCCAGCCGTCTTCTTCTTCGAACAGAAAATCAATGACGCCTCGCAAATAAGCATGCTTCACAGCATCATCTCCGATTGCCGAAGCCGGGGCCGCTTCGAGCTTTATGTCTTCCATTGCCATGTTGTTGAATGACTTAAGCTCCGCGGCGTTCTTCCTAAGTAACAGGGGCAGCTCGAATAACCGGCGGCGTGCACGCAAGCTTCGCTGCCACAGTTCGCTGACCAGGATGCTTTGCGCAATCCGTACGGCTTCGGGGATGTACTCTGCTGCCAATCCTTCTTCGCTCGCAAGCCAATGTACGGCCTCATCCAGATCCGACTCCGCCAATCCCTTGCCGAGCATTTCCAGCGAGCGGTGGACAACGCTGCCGAATGCCATCCCTTTCCCCTCCGAGGACCATTCCGGACGGTCATGGAGCATCTTGGTCTGTTCCGTTACCGACAGCAGCGAATAGGTAGGCCGGTTTATATCATCCAATTGGCGCTGACGAGCAGCCCGAATGCCGAGGATATCCGGTCCTTCGGTTAACTCCGTTTTTGACGTTTGTATGCGTTCAGGAACCTGAAGCTCCGGAAGCTCTGGCATTCCTTCAACGAGCGGGGTCCATGGGCATTTGGCCGGCTGCTCGGGATATAAACTGATGACCAGCATTTGCTTGGGCCGCGTGGCTGCTACATACAGCAACCGATCTTTCTCTGCCTTTGCGAATGTCCGCTCCCGCTCGCTCATTTCGTCCCAACCGGGAGGCTGCGCAGCTATTTTCGGATGAAATCCCCCTGTTTTCTTATGGATCGTAAAATACCCGGCTGCCGGGTCGGAAGATCGATCGATATATTGCGCGGGCTCGTGTTCGGATTCTTCGCATGGGCCCGCAAGAATGACGACAGCCGCCTCCAGCCCTTTGGCTTTATGCAGATTCATCACACGGACGGCTTGATCGCCTCCGACATACAGACTCGAGGTTTCCATCCCTTGGCATGCTCTTTCCATCAATCGGCATAGTTCACTCCAGCTTGAAGCAGCCCTTGCATCGCTGTGCACAAGCTGCATCAATCCGACCAAGGTTCCCGCGCGTACCGAACCAGCGGGCAATGCCGATACATACGGTATGATCCCTAAATCTTCAACGATAAGGTTAAAGGCTGCCGCTGCATGTAATGTACGGACCCATTCCAAATACATGCGCAATCTGGCCAGCGCTGCGCCAACCGGCTGCGCATTTTCGCTCAGTTCTGCCTGCGATATCGATTCGTGTATGGATATCCGGCTGCCTTCCTGCTTATAGGCCCACAGCTGATGGTCGCTTAATCCAAATAACATGCCGCGCAGAACCGCGAGCAATGCAGGCTGATCGGAGGCGTCTTCAAGATAGCGGACCAGCTGCCATAGCATCAGCATTTCTTCATAAGCGGCCGTACTTCCGGAAGTATCGGCAGGAATACCGCTTAGATCCAGCTGTTCCGCATAGACATGAATGAATGTTTTCGTCTTGGTGAGGATCAGGAAGTCCCCCGGAACTGCATTCCGGCTTGTGCCGTCCCTCTGGATGATCTGCAGGTTGCCGTCAGTGCAAGCCCATGAAATATAACTTGCGATACGCTTGGCATCTTCCAGGGCAGCCGCTGCTTTTCCCCCGGTAATCTTGGGATAGTTCAACACGTATACACCTTGCCCTGCTGCTTGGGACGAGATATCCCAGTCCGTCTCCATCTTCGCGAACGCCGCTTGATATTCCGTTTCGACTGAAGGAAATTTTTCTGCAAACCGACTGTTGATATAATCGCCGATCGATGGTACGGAACGGAAATTAGACGTTAATTTAAGCACACCCCCGCACTCGCGGATTCGCGCTTTGACCTCGTTATAAATCGAGATATCTGCCCTGCGAAAACGATAGATCGACTGCTTCGGGTCCCCCACCAGAAATAACGAACCGGGCCGCGGTTTCAGCCGCCTCCAGTCCTGATCCTCCATTCCCAACTCGGTAACGCCTGTGAGCAGAAAAATAAGCTCAGCTTGCACCGGATCCGTGTCTTGAAATTCATCAACGAGAATCCGTTGGTATTTTTGCGCAAAGTAAGCCCGAACTTCAAGATGGTCGCGAAGCAGCCTGGCCGTTTCTACGAGCAGATCCTGAAAATTCAACCGTCCTGCAGATAAGCGGCGTTCCTGGCAATAGAGAATAGCCGGGCGAACGAACGCAATCAGCTTCGGGTATAAAAATTCGCGCCATTCCTGCAGAAAGGGAAATAACACGGTTTCCTGCCAATCGATAAATCTGGTCTTCAGCTGGGCTGCCTGCTCTTTGGATGTCCATCGCTTCTGCGTTACATGGATCTTGCTCTCGAACTGCTCCGCAATCTCAAGAATGCGCGTATCATCCTTCACGTCGATCAGCCGCAGCTTTTGGCGATTTGTATGTACAAGCGTTTGAAGCTTGTCCCATCCTTGGTCAGGCTCAGTCGATGGTATATACGGCGCCGCCGCCTCAAGCAGTGGGAAGAGCGTATCCCGAATGCGGTCGAAGTTCGGATACAGTCGTTCTTGACAAGGCAGCTCGACATCGGAGAATGTGGTTACCCGATCATAAACATCCCGCAGTGTATTCACATCAACGCCGAGCAGCGATAGCTCGTCCAAGAGCCGCAGCTGCGCTTCATTCAATTCCGTAATATACTCATCCCAACAAGCATCCCGAAAGAGCCTGTCCTCCTCTTCGGCCATCTCCTCGAAATACGGATCCAGCCCTGCTTCAATCGGACGCTCCCGCAGCAGCAATGCGCAGAAAGAATGGATCGTTCCAATAAACATGAGATCCAGCTTGCTTAGAGCAAACGAATATCGACGGCGGCTCGTTGAACCGGGTTCAGCTGTTCGATTAGCGTTTTCCAACGCGACCCGGAATCTTTCCTTGAGCTCCCCGGCAGCTTTATTCGTAAATGTAATCGCTGCGATTTGTTCTGCCTGCACGCCATGATCAATTAAGGCAAGAAGCCTGCCTACCAAGCTGGTCGTTTTACCCGATCCGGCCCCTGCCTCCACAAGCAGCGTCGTATCTAAATCATGAAGGATTCGATGACGGTCTGCTTGATCCGCCGGCAAGTTTAATAAACTGGATTCAATCAATCTCTTCCACCTCCCGCAGTGAACCTAATACAGCTGCATTGACAGCAGCTCCCCGCTTATTCCCCATCCACTCGGCGTGCGAGCCGCACACGGATTGGTATTTGCACCACGTACATGTCTTAACATCTTTAGCTGGAATAAACAGACCTTGATTCATGGAATCCAGAAGTTTAGAGATGATGTCGCCTAATTCCTCCCTGCGGTCTTGCTTCCTCCTGACATACTCTCCTCTTCCCCGTACGGTTGGAAAAGAATATTCCGCTTCCGTTACCCTGGCCTCAATATCTTTGCCTGTTAGGTGAAGCCACTGTTCAACCGCGATGGAGTACAGAGCATGCTGAAGCTGTGTTCCTCCGCTGAAATATTCGGCTGAGGCGTATTTCTTCATATTGCCTGTTTTATAATCAATGATTCGATATTCATGAGGGCCGATGCGATCCACCCGATCGACGAACCCTTTCAATTTCACTCGCATGCCTTCCGGCAATGTCAGCTCCATCGGCTCACCCTCAGGTGTACCTAGTTCCAATTCGAAATAGCAGGGCTCTTCGGTCTTCCCTTCTTCGTTCCTGTAAAAAACCTCTGCATCGCGCCGGATCTCCTCGCATTCTTTCTTCTGTACATGCGGGCTGGGAGCCGGTATAGACTTCGCGGCATCATCAAGTGCTTGGTCTACAATCCTATATAGCTTGCGTCTGTCATGCTGCGGCGGCTTCGTACCGAACTCCGTAACCTCCTCTAAATACAGCCTGTAAATATGATGCAGAAGCGTTCCCCGTTCATCGGCCTGCAGCCAACGGGCACGGTCAAAGACAGGAATTTCTTTAGGACGCAGTCTTAACACGGAATAAAAGTAGTATTGCAGTCCGCATGCCGCATATTTCTCCAGTTGACTCACACTGATGGCTTGTTGCCCCAGTATGCCATCCGAACCCGCTTTGTTCGTGCTCAGCCACCCGTCATAAACCGACAGCCTTTCATCTTGGCGATTCACCTGTCCCAGATATCCCTGCGCCAAAGCCGGATAAGCATGTGATACGGCCTTCCATCCATCTCTTGTTCCGCTTGAATCCCGAAGATATTGCGCCCATACATCGATCTCATCATATGTACTTCTTCGTTCTTCCGGATGCAGCACATCCATTACGCTGTACGGCTGCCCTAATACTCTCTCTAAAGCGCTGAAATCCTGCGTGTCATCCCCAGATTGCAGTCTCATTATTTGCAGCATCTCGAATGCAGGGCTTCGGCTTTCCCGCTCCCCCGGATCGTACGAAGCATAACTAAGCCACAATTCCCCGCATATGAGTGATAACCGGGCATCACGAACGTTTCTGAATTGTTTGGATTGTTCACGGACCAATTGTAAATGTTTAGATACCGCCGCCCGCTCTTCATCCAGCAACAGAGGATCCTGCATGATCGGCATGCTCCAGGTTCGCTCATCCATGCCGACGATCCATGTTCGGTATCTTCCGCTGAAGCCGCCGTTGTGGATGGAAGTAACATGAACTGCCCCCGGCTTCGGTGTTGCATCGACCCGGATCCGTATGCCGTTCAAGATTTCAGTTACATATCGTACCGCCCACTCGGGCGTCATGGACCCAACTCGGATTCCCG
Organism: Paenibacillus ihbetae; assembly: GCF_002741055.1. Lineage (NCBI taxonomy): Bacteria > Bacillati > Bacillota > Bacilli > Caryophanales > Paenibacillaceae > Paenibacillus > Paenibacillus ihbetae. The sequence continues at coordinate 2,173,156 of NZ_CP016809.1, forward strand.
ATAGACGTGTGCTCCAAGCTTGAATGGCCGTTTTTACGTTCTGGTCATCGCTCGAATGAAGAGGTACATGCTTCTCAACAAAATCCCCCAACCATTCGAGCAACAGATCGGGCCTCCACCCGCTTCCTTCCGGAAGCTTGTCGAACCAGCCTTGAAGCACCTCATGCAGCTTCATTCCAAGCTCCTGCTGCCCGTCCCCCATGCGTTGTCGGGAATCAAGGATTCCGGCATAGCGATGCCTGCCCCAGCCGATTCCGCTCTGCTCCAGCAGGCGAATCCAATCCACGGCGGATGCTTGGTGGTCAGCGATTTGCAGGCATCCGCTGCGAAGCATCTCCGTAAGGCGAGCCACTGGGAACCCTTCCTTAATCCAAGCAAGAATGGCTAAAGCAGCCTTACCTGCCGTACAGTAGGAGATCGGAAGCCCATTGGAGAAGGTACACGGGACCCCCGATGCCTCGGCCTGCGAGTAAAGTACAGATACATATCGTTCGTAATCCGACAACATGATTTCCATCTGATCCAGCGGCTCGGGCTCTGCAATCATTCTGCGAAACCCTTCGCGAACTTCAGCTAAACTTCCAGCGGCGCGAAACATCATTAGTCGATTGTTAGAGAATCTTGCATGAGAATAAAAAGGCTCCTCGAAATGGATAATGTCCAGTTGGCTCCCGGCTATTTTCTCGATCAGATCCCATTCCATTCTCGACCATCCCGCGGGCTGCAGAAGTAAAAATCTTGTGTTATCCGCAGTTGGAGTACAATACTCGGCCAAACCCGCAAAGTCCGTCAGCGCCTGCTCTTGGAGATAAGTCTCATAACGATCAAGCAATTGTTGGAGATACCAGCCCTTGCTCTCGTTCGAAAAGTCATTCGGATGTATTTCTCCGGAACGAACCCCAGCCATCCGTAATTCAACGAGCGACTGATGAACTTTACGGACCACCCCGGGGTTTACCATTGATTTATGCGTAATATAACTATGCGGATCTGCTTCGGCCTGATGCAGCATTAGCTGTCGAATCACCCAGAACGCTTGCTCGTCCTCAAGAAAACGCATCTTTCGACGCGACAGCTCGAATGCCGTATTGGCATGCACCATGCCCTGAAGTGTCTCAACTTCCACATTAAAAACAGAGCCGAAACGTTCGCAAATTCGCTCTAGCAATTGGTGGCCTTGCGAATAGGACGGGACAATCAGCATCTTAGGGGATAGCGGATCTTCTTTTATTTTCTGATACAATCGATCTATTAGGTCCATGCCAATCCTCCTCCCTTGTAATTCTATATACCTACATTCGCCAAATTTCCCGTTGTCCCCTTCCTAAATCCGCAACAAAAAACAAAATACGCCAATTTTCCTCATTTCCAGGGAAAAGATTGATGTTCTGTTTGGAGAAATATATCGAGTGATGCTATTCCTTCCATAAGCTCAACAATGGCCAGATCCTTCACAATAAACCGGATCACACCGTAAACTTGTTGTTCAAATGAATCATAGATCCGACCAGCGCTCCGACATCCTTTAGGCACCGTATGCGTGCTGTTCGCAACGTAGCCGATCTTTCCAAGCGGAGGAATCACCGCCTGGATCGCCTCCTCGTCATACGGATTGCCCGGATCTTTAATGAGCTGCACGACCATCCCCGGCTTCAAAAAACTTGCGCCGAAATAATGCGATGTCCCGGTTATAGCTATATAAATTTGTCCCATGCACACCTACACTCCATTCCTAACCGAAACTCATAGTTTATGTATTCCGGATATTCAACCCCGAACATTGATAAGCTTATTTTAAAGCTCAGGATGAACAGCTGTTTGTCAGCGAATGCATGTTCTAACTAAAAAACCTTCACACGAATGACGTGTGAAGGTCTGATCAAGTAACTACTCTAGGAGAGGAGCTCCATAACCATGTAGTGGATATTGGTTTTAGTGATTTTACGATTTTCACCCAGGATTCTCATTTAACTTTATTTCGTTAACCTTTATATCTCCGGGAACGTACTGATCGCCTTCTGCAGTACTCTCAACTTCCGCACTGATCACATCACCCACATTGTAAATTTCTATGTTTTTAACGGGCAGCCAGAATCCATCTACGTAAATTTGTGAAGATTGTTCATTAATCTCTTCTACTGGACCCTCGACATGAAAGGTATTCTGTTCCCCGGCGCAGCCAACAAGAGCCAATAATAAAAGTAATATCATCACAAATCGATTCATATTGTAACGTCTTCTCCTTTGGTTATAGCACCTTTAGTGAGAACTTTTACTGCCAAATTATATATCCTTCAGACTCTAAAAGACTTTATGAATACCACCAAAGAAATTAAGAAGAATACAGCACCTAAAGCTGCTCCTGCATAAAGCGGCAGTTTACTATCCGCAAAATAGGTCAATGCTGCCCCTGCTACAAACAACACCGCCCCCAAGTTCGCTGAAGATTTCGCATACTCCCGGACGGCCTTAATCCTTCGAGCATGATCGGATTCCTCTTCATCATCTCCATACTCTCCATACTCTTCAGCCTCTTCGTATTCCTCGTAATATTCATCCTCATCATCATACTCTTCATCTAGACTTTCTTCCTGCTCGTCGTCCTGCTTACCGGATACGAAAATAGAAAGCTGACCATCATGCTTACACATCATAATCCAAGGATAGGTTCCTTCTGGCAGCTCAAATACTCTTTCTTCCAAGGGCTTGATAGGCTCAGTGGAAGTTTTGGTCCCATGTGAGAGCGTTCCGGGGTGAATATTGATTTCCTTACCGGTATCATTGAAATATCCTACCTTCACCTAATCTCCAACCTTCTAAAATAGTTAATGATTACTCCCCTACTTGCATTAGTGGTTCAATTCATCCATTCTCTTAAACCGATTTCCTCTCAGCAGTGTTCAATCCATCCTGAAACAAAATCAAATCGATAATTCTTAACGGTGACAAATTGTACTGTTGGGCCAATTGAAATAGTGGTTCCGCCGCCGGCTCATCGTTCAAATAATCTTGTAGAGCAAATATGTATGCATGGTACTTGTAGTAGTCTTCGATTCGGTCACTTCCAAACACGGTCTTGCAAATATTTTTGTCGAAGATGGGAAATAGCTCTGGAAGCATGAAATGAATCAGCTTTGTCGTGGTCGGAAAGTTCAACCGTTGATCGCCATAATTAATAGTAGCGTTAGCAACTTGAACAAATTGTTTTATCAATACAGGAGGTCTTCCAAATGCTGCGCCAAAAATCCGCTCGCCATGGTGCATGCCGATTATCGGATCATTTAGTCCATCTAAATAAGAATCGGTACCAACCTTCAAGAAACCTTCATGTCATTTTAACAGACTCGTTATTTCGTCTATTGTTTATTGTTGGCTCTATATTATCAAGAAAGTCATGAAATATCTTCATATTCTTCAATAGACAAATACTCTTTCAATTTCTTTTTCCTATAGATCACAGTATCTTACTCCAATCTTTCCTCTTTGATTCAAAGTCGCCTTGTGATTATCCTACCACAATCTCCCGTCACTCCAGCCTTCTTCAATGTTCCACCGCTGTCTTCCATCTTGGGCATGCAAAAAAGCTCATTCCTACTTATAATTCAAGTGGAAAAGAGCTTTTAAAAGTTCATCAAGTATGAGCTTTTGATTACGAAGGCTCTATATGAGTGAATCTAGGTACTCTTTCTTTGTATTCTTTCGCCGCATCAAATGGAATCATACTTACATGTTCCGGTGCTTTTGTTCGAGATAAATGAATACCGTGTAGACAAACATCGCACCATATGTCTAAAAATCCTACTCTTGACTTCATATCTCCGACATATTGATAATCTATTCCACGTTTTTGGCAATTAGGACATTCAATTTCATGTCTTTTTGTATTGTTATTAGTGATGATAGTGGTTAACTTAATCCAGTCTTTAAAATGTGAATTAATCAATTACTACCGCCCCTTTCGCTTAAAATATTCCCACCATGCGTCTTCTGAGCCATATGCCCCTTTTTCAAATTCGATCAGCATCTCGTAAGCTAGGGGCTTTCCAAAAGTTTTAGTTTGATAGATATGAATTCTCTCGTGTCCTAACGTTTTAACTAAGTTTTCCTTACTGCTAAAAGCATCGGGGTACAACAATATCCTGTTTCCTTTTGGGTCAGCCCACCCGTACAAGTCCTTACCTATCAATTCAGCATCTCGAACTATTTCTATCTTTATTCCCTTTAATCCAATACCTGCATCTTCAGCAATCTTTTCAACGTGTCTTAATTGCATTGGCTCAGAGAGGTTCTCGAATGCTCCTGTATTTGAGGATTTACGATATAAATCCTGTTCAAAGTTATCCTTCCCCTCAGTCCTTCCCGTTTGTATAGATGGACAAGTTTATGACGATATTTGTATCATATCAAAGAATCACTCGAACACAGACTACTACTTTCCTGAAAACGGAAAAACCAACGGCAGCACACTTAGCTTCACTTAACCCGCCTCCCACATCCCCTACACCCCCAACAAAAAAGACCCCGAATCCCAACCCAAGTTGAAATTCAAGGCCCTGACCTCTACGAATAAATCACTCAATTATGCCCTTCCTTGATCCCCGATTTCCGATAAAAATACGCATTGATGACATTGCGTCACCACTCCTTTGCGGCTCCCCAGCTCTTCATCACGCCTCCCCGAGATCATCTCACAAGCTCCGTCGGGTTCATGCCCGTGAATTTCTTGAAGACCGTGCTGAAATACGGAACGTTTTTATATCCGACCTTTTCGGCCACTTCGTAAACCAGCGCATTTTTCTCCATCAGCAGCTCACGGGCCTTCTCGACCCGTACTCGGGTCAGGTAATTGTTGAACGTCTCTCCGGTCATGTTCTTAAAAATCATCGACAAGTAGTTTCTCGAAATGTATACCTTATCCGCCAGTCCCCCAAGCGTGAGGTCCTCGGCATAGTGCTCGTGAATATACTCGATCATAAAGTCGACCGCCTGGCGATGCTTTCCGTTCCCGCCCCATTCGCGGCTGCCGAACACGAGCCCGATTTTGGTGATCAGCCATTCGGCAAGCTCGGACGGACGCTGCAGCTTCGCCATTTCACGCGTAATGCCGTCATACGGGAAGATATCGTCAACGACGGTCCCCGTCTCATAGAAAGCAAAGGCGATAATGCCCCACAGCTCGCCGGCCAGCATGCCGACGTAGGGTTTGGTGATGCCCCCTTCCTGCTCCAGCCGCTTCATATAATCCCTTATCATCGTCTGCGCCTGATTCTCCTGTGAGGTACGAATCGCGCCGGCCAGCTCTAGGTATAGCTTAACCGGACGCACCGGAGACTTGGCCTCCGCATTGCCCGGCTCCTGTGCACTGTAGAAATACAACTCATGCTCCGGAACCGCCGGCCGGGAAGTCACATCGATCGCGCGGAAGGCTTCTTCCGTCGAGATGCCGATTTCGCTTATGCTGCTCTTCCGCTCACCGATGCCGATCCGGATCTTCAGCTTCAAGTAGTTCCGGACACAGTCGATTAATCGGACGCCCAGCTGCTCCAGCCGCTGCCGCACTCGCTCGGCAGGCTCTATTCGGTCATGATGAATAATGATCACCGAACGGTTGGTGTGGAGATCTGTATGGTCGAAGCTTGGAAATGCCGCCTGCGTAATTTCGCACGCCATATTGCTGATTGCAAATCGAAGGAGGCTCCAGTCCGGCAAGCTTAATTTGGCTGCCCGTTGGTCGTAGACCAGCTCGATGCCGATGACCGTATGATCGTGATCGGTCCAATACCGATAAGGCTCCGGGATTTCCGATTGAAGTCCTGATTGCAGCAGGGTGCCGGCTGCGGCCGATTTGACCCACTCCTTCTCGACGAAGGGCTCGTACAGGTGCAGCTTCTGGAGCAGCTCATCCTGCTTGATGCGCAGCTCTTCGCGCTCCTCCAAATCGGATATCGCCTGGTTTAACACGGATTTCAGCGTCGGAAGGCTGACCGGCTTGGATAAATAATCGCTTACGTCCAGACGCAAGGCTTGGCGAGCATATTCGAAGTCCGAGTATCCGCTCAGAATGATCACTTTTCCCGTATAGCCGGCGTTCTTCCGCAGGTGCTCGATCATATCCAGACCGTTCATGACAGGCATGTATAAATCGGTAATCACGATGTCGGGGCTGGCCGATGCAATCATTTCAAGCCCTTCTTCCCCGTTCAACGCTTCCCCTGCCCACTCTGCATTCAGTTCATCCCAAGGGATGGCTTTGCGGATTCCCTGCAGCACGGCGCGGTCGTCATCCACGATTCCTATCTTCCACATCTGAAGAGCCCCCTTCTTATTTGCAAAAAAGGAAAATAGCTTCAATCTAACGGTAATACGCCATGCCCGATCGGCTGTAAAACCGCTCAGGCATGACGTAAACCAGGAATAGACTGGAACTATTTTAACAGACAGCTTTCACCGAATAACCGAATCCTTTTACTCCCTTGCCGGCATCTCGTTCTCACTCATCCCATTGTATAGGAGTTATTCATATTCTTGCGCGGCCTTCTTCAACGATTCATAGGCCTTCTCCGGCGTCGTTCTGCCGAAGCTCAGCTCATCCCGGACGAGCGGGAAGTCTTTGTCGATGAAGTTCACCCAGCCTTCCGGCCCTGTCGTAAAGATCTGTCCGTCCGGCGTCGTGGCGTCGATCAGCTTCATCCCGACCTTTTCGCCTTCCGGAAGCTTCGGAATCAGCGACTCGGCGATCTTGGCATTGGCTGGCACGCCTCGAGCGGTTCCAAGAATTGCCCCTGCCTCCGGATCGTTGATGAACCAGTCGATGAATTTGGCCGCTTCTTCCTTATGCTTGGAATTCGGCGACAGGCTGAAGTACATGGACGGCTTGAGCCAGCCCCCTGCTTCCTCGGCCCGCGGCATCGTAACCAGATCGTACGCCCCTTCCTTCATGCTGTCCCATGTGGTGTAGTTGTTGGAGAAGGAGTAGCGGAACAGGATTTTGCCGTTGACCAGCAGGTCTGCCGTCGGATCCATCTCCTTGTCGGATGCGTTTAGATCCGCAGGAGGCACAAGTCCGTCCTTGCGCAGCTGTTCAAACTTCTTCGTCCATTCCAGGAACGTCGCTTCATCGATATTGAATTTGCCGTCTTCCGTAATCAAGGTACCCTTGCCCTTGGCATAGTGATACGCGCTGAACATGAAGTAGTTGCCGGCATAATCCAGCGTGAAATATTGGCCTTCCGCCAGCTTAGGCTTGACCTCTTCCGCCAATGCGAAGAAATCATCCCAGCTCCAGCCGTCCTTCGGCATCGTTGCGCCCAGCTTCTCCAGAGCCGCCTTGTCGTAGATCATCCCGAAGGCAACCGATCCGAGCGGCACGCCGTATTGCTTGCCGTCTCTCTGCCCGATCGGCAGCAGGCTCGGCGTCAATTCATCCAGCTTAACCTTGGAATCGAGCTCTTCGAGCTGGTTGCGGGAGGTCCAGTCCGAAATCCAGCCCGGGTCCATTTGGAAAATATCCGGCTCATTATGCGCCGCTGCCTGCGTAGAGAGCTTATCCAGATAACCATCCATCCCGGAGTATTCGGGCTCGAAGGTCACATGCGGATTCTTCGCCGTGTAGGCCTCCAATGCCTTCAGTGTCGCTTCGTGGCGCGGCTGCGAGCCCCACCACATAATCCGGAGCTTGACGTTGTCTGCCGAACCGCCTTCGGCCTGTGTATTGTTCTTGGATGAGTTTGTGCTGCCTGTGTTTGTGCCGGTGCCTCCGTTACCGCCGCCGCATGCCGCTGCCAGCAAGGAGAACACCATCAATAACGCGAGAATCTGCAATCGCTTCCATTTATTCATGCCGACTTCCCCCTAGAAACAATATATTGTGGTCAATATGATCCTATCAATTCCGGGATGACGGGAGTATAAGAGAGATGCACAATTTATTATAAAATCGTCTGATTATGCATTACGTCTGTGCTACCTCAAGCCTTGGGAAGATGATCGTTACAACCACCCCTTCAATCTCGCCGTCCTTAACCTGGATCTCATAATTTTCATTGAAAAACGCCGAGAACCGCTCTCTCACATTCCGGATCCCGTAACCGCCCTTGCGGCGATGGTTCCCTTTGCTCTCGGGAGCAAGCCCGCTTCCGTCGTCGGTAATTGTCATGAGGACCCGGCCGTCCTCTTCCTCCGCCTTAATCTGAATTCGGCCGCTTTGCCTTGCATTGAAGCCGTGAATGATGGAATTTTCGACGAAAGGCTGGAGCGTCATTTTGGGAATGAATAGATTCCGGACCTCCTGGGAGGCCTGCACCTCATATTCCAGACCATCTTCCCACCGGATCTGCTGGATTTCCAAATAGCATGCGACGTGAGTCAGCTCCTCATCAATCGTAATAAAGCTCTCTCCATGCGATAGTCCGATGCGGAACATGCGGCCCATCAGCTCCAGAATACGGCTCATCTTCTCCTGTCCCTCCGCAATCGCCATCCAGTTCAGCTGATCCAAGGTGTTATATAGAAAATGCGGATTAATATTGGCTTGGAGCGCTTCGATTTCGGCCTTCCGCTGCTGCTCGTAACGCTGCGCCAGAGATGCGTACAACGCCTGAATTCGCTCATTCAGTCTGCGAAACCCTGCAAACAGTATGCCGAATTCATTGGTGTAATCGCCGGCCAGCTCCGCTTGCTTCCCTCCAACATCGTAATTCTTCATCGCTCTCACTAGCTGGGCGATCGGCTTCAACAATTGCCGACTTAACCATAGCGTTAACAAGAAAGCCAGCAATAAGGCTCCGATGCCGATCGTAATGATGGCTCCGGCCAGCTTGACGCTGCCTGACGTTATTCGCTCCCATGGAGTAATCTCCACCAGCATCCAGTTGGAGTCGGCGACTTTGGAATAGACGACCAGAGACTCGACCCCATGCGGCTGCGTATGCAGCCGAAGCACCCCGGATTGATCCTTGAACCGCAAATCGTGCTCCTGCAACCCGGCATCCTTCATCGATGTCCCGACGCTCAGCAGCTCCCTGCCGTTCAGATCCAGCAGCATCCGGTTGGAATCCTTGGAATATCCCTCGAGAATCCCGCGGATCCAGTCGGCTTTCACATGCACGACAAGAATGCCCAGGTACCGGGAGTTGTTGTACACCTTGCGGGAGAAGCTGAGCACAGGCACGTTCCCATTATAGGTCGTTAAATCATGCTCCTCTGACCAGGAGAAGTCATTGTTCTGCAGCAAAGGATACCATGGCTGTGCCTCGGCAGCCTTTAGCTCATGGAATTGAATATAGCTCTGCCGGTCTCCCCACTCCGGCTGCTCCATATATAAATCGATGGCTTGAATTTGCGGAATCGAATACGTAAGATGAGCCAGCGCTTCCTGTATGCCTTTGGAGCGTCTGTAGTGGTTGAACTCATCCTCTTTGCCCGACAGAAACGTAAGCAAATCATTGTCCCTGGACGTGGTCAGCGAGATCTGCTCGATCGATGTCAGACGTCCCGTAATTTCATTGTTCAGCTCCTCGAGCAGCCTTTTCTGGTAATACGACGTGTTGTCGGCCAATTCCCGCGAGGTCATGGCATAACTGGTCCATACCGTGATCGCCAGCACAATCGTGATCAGCCCTGCAAAACAAATAATAAACAGGGAATCGATCCGGTATTTCTTGAAGGGATTGATCATAAGCGCTCATCCTCCATGCATATCCATTCCGATCCGAAAAAAACATTGAAGCCGTGCGGCGAACCGCTGCCTCAATGTTTTCTCATTTTATAATATATCGGCTGGCCTAGCTACTACCCTTTTAATCCAGTGGTAGCCACGCCCTCCACAAAATATTTCTGGGCAAAGACAAACAGCAGCGTAGCCGGCAGAATGGATACGAGCGACATCGCGAGCAACTGCCCCCATTCCGCGCCGCCTTGCGAATCGTTAATCATCCGCAAAGCCAAGCCTACCGTGTATTTGTCGACGGAATTAATGTACAGGAGATGGCCCAGGAAATCATCCCAGTTCCATAGGAAGCAGAAGATGATGACCGTCACGATCGAAGGCTTCATCAAGGGCATTACAATCCGCCAGTAAATCCCGAACCAGCTGCATCCGTCGATCTTGGCCGATTCATCCAATTCCCGCGGGATCCCGCGTATGAATTGAACGAGCAGGAAGACGAAGAAGGTTCCTCCCGCCCCTCCCGCTAACGCATGCGGCACGATGAACGGCAGGTAGGTGTTGACCCAGCCGAACTGGTGGAACATCGCATACTGCGGAATGATGAGCACTTGGCCCGGCAGCATTAGCGTGAGCATGAGCAGCGAGAACCAGAAGCCGCGAAGCGGGAAGTCCAGCCTTGCAAATCCGAAGGCGACTAGCGTACAGGAAATGACCGTTACGATGATGACCGCCGTAATTAAATAAAAGGTATTCAGATAGAAGTCGGTAAAGGTGAAGCCCGGAACGGAATTCCATCCATTAATGTAATTGGACCACTGCGGCACGGACGGGAAGATGGACGGGGAGCTGAGCTCCTGGTTTGTTTTCAGGGAGGCGCCAATCCACCAAATGACCGGATACACCATCACCGAGCTGAATAGGATGAGCATCGCATGGCGAATTACGGGATTCCATTTGCGTCTGGTCATTTTCTTTTCCCTCCTTGGCTCTCGGACTCGTAGAATACCCAGTATTTCGAAGTCAGGTTAATGATCACGGCGGCAGCCACAATCAAGATCAGCATGATCCAGGCCAAGGAAGAGGAATAGCCCAGCTGATAGCGGCTGAATGCCCTTTCATACAGGTATAACGCATAGACATAGGTAGAGTTCATCGGCCCGCCGCCGGTGATGACGTATGCAGGCGTGAACATCTGGAAGGAGTTAATGACTCCCATAATGAGATTGAAGAATAACGTGGGTGACAGCATCGGAAGCGTGATTTTGAAAAATTGCTTCACCTTGCCCGCCCCATCCACCGCGGAGGCTTCATACAGATCATTCGGAATCTGCTTCAGGCCCGCGAGGAATATCACCATCGAGGAGCCGAATTGCCATACCGACAGGCCGATCAAGGACCATAATGCGGTATCGGGGTTCGTGACCCAGCCCGTGCCGGGAATCCCGAAAAATCCAAGCACCTTGTTGAAGAAGCCGTCCACGCCGAAAATATTTTTCCACAGCAGGGACACCGCGATGCTCGCCCCGATTAAGGAAGGGAAATAAATGGCCGTCCGATAGACGGATATCCCGCGCACGGCCTTCTTCAGCAGGAGCGCAACCATCAGCGCGGCAATCAGCTTTAGCGGCACCGAGGCGAGTACATAATAAAATGTGAGCTTGAGCGATTGGGCAAATTTGTCGTCCGCCATTAGGATGCGCTCGTAATTGTCCAGGCCAACCCACTCAATCGGCTTCATGAGCGTATAATCCGTGAAGGAATAGTAGAGGGACAACAGCATCGGATAGGCCGTCAACGCCAGAAATCCAATCAGCCAAGGGGAAATAAACAGATAACCTGCAAGGGGAGAGTCCCAGCGCTTGCGTAATGGCTTTTTGCGAACAGGTATTCCGGATGCTGCAGATGTTGCTCGTTCCATGAACTCACTCTCCTTTATTCGTACCTTCAGTATAGAAGGAGAGCCGCCGGGAACTACATAAGACAATTGCTCAAAATCATTCAATATTTTCAGAATGTCGTCAGAACGGAAATCCGGAATCCAGGTTTGAAGGATAATCCACAAAAAGATAAGTATAGTTGATGATGAAAAATCCAATGACAAATAGGATTTGGATGATCAGTGCATAGATATGATATGCCTTTGCGTTTTGCCGACCTTTGGTAAGCAGGTAGAACAGAAGAAGAAGGATGCCTAATACGGCCAAGAAGCCAGCCATGTGCATAGCGAGCAATTCAATTTTATCTTGCTGGGTTAGCTCACCAGGTGCACTTGAACTCGCAATGGATCGGGAGGCCTAAATACTCATGTAAGACAGCTTCGATCCCAACCAAGTGAGACAAGCGCCGGCAACAACCAGAAGGAAAATTAGTAATATTGACAATGAGAGTTCCCCTTTATTGGTTTTATCTTCATCACGATCCGCCGCCCCATCAATCCCAATCCATAAAAGACGTCACCATCAGCTCGCTTTCCCTGCAATCTGGACAGGTTAGACGGATCGGGACGTTGTGCTCGATCGGTGTTTGTTTCATTTCAGTTCCGCATCTCTTGCAATGGCAAACGCGCCGATACTGTGACCGGTCTGACTGCATCTCGATGTACAATTCATTTTGAATGCCGTCACATTGCGGGCACACGTACAGCGCCTGATGCGCGTCGTACGAGACGGAACCTTCCTCCATAAATTCTCCGATCACCTGCTTAAGCACCGGATCTGTGACAAACGAAGCGATCGACTTCAAGGAGATGTACATAAAGCCGATTCCTTCATAAATAATGCTGTTGTATTGGCACGTACCGCACTCCAATTTGAATGCTACTCCCATGATCATCCCCCGCGGATGGGCTCCGATAAGCCCGGTAGTTTAGTATGAAAAAAATAAAGTTAAAGTCCACGTTCTTCGAATCCTTGCCGTTCAGGGTCCTGCGCTTGCGGTAAGGATCTATATACCTTTCCATAAATCCCCGACCAAATCCTCTTATGAGTTCAGATCCGGTGCACCGAATGATATTCAATCATGGATCAGTATAGGGAATTCAGCGCATCGACTGTGAAAGGTTTCAGCTCGCAGAACCGTCCGTTCCGGATTTTCATCGCCCACTCTGGGTCTACTAACAACGAGCGCCCAACGGCCACCAGATCAAACTCATTTTGCTCAAGTCTTTCGATCAAACCATCGAGCCCGGTAAACTGTGTCGCTTGGCCGGAAGCGAAGGAACGCATGAATTCTTCGTTTAACCCTACGGAACCGACGGTAATGGTCGGTCGTCCGGTCAATAATTTGACCCATCCTGCCAAGTTTAGGTCAGAGCCTTTGAATTCGGGTTCCCAGAAGCGCCGGGTCGAGCAATGATAAATATCAACACCTGCGGTTGTCAGCGGCTCAAGGAATGCTGCCAGCTGCTCCGGCGTTTCCGCCAGCTTGGCCGTATAGTTGGCGGTTTTCCATTGAGATATGCGCAGAGCAATCGGGAAATCGGGACCGACCGCATGCCGAACGGCGCGAATGATTTCTGCAGCGAAACGCGTTGCCCCCTCGAAGCTGTCGCCACTGTATCGGTCCGATCTCCTATTGGTTTGTTTCCAGAAAAATTGATCGATCAAGTAGCCGTGGGCTCCATGGATTTCGATACCGTCGAAACCGAGTGACTTGGCGTCGGCAGCCGCTTGGGCGAATGCGTCAATCACGGAAAGGATATCCGATTCGGTCATAGGGGCGGTTACTTGTTGGCCGGACAGGTCGATTCCGGATGGTCCTATAGGGAGAATTTCCGGATTCGGAGGACTGCCGATTTTCCGTGCCATGCCGACATGCCACAATTGAGGAAAAATTCGGCCTCCTGCCGCGTGGACTTGCTCCACGACAGACGACCAGCCTTTCAGAGCAGGGCCATAGAAATGGGGGACGTTCGGATGGTCAGCTGATGCAGGGTGGTTGATGACGGTTCCCTCCGTTATGATCAGACCCACCCCATTCTCGGCACGACGCCGGTAATACCGGGCAACATCAGCACCGGGCAGGCCATTCGGCGAAAATGATCGGGTCATAGGCGCCATGACGATTCGATTAGGAAGCGACAATTTGCCGATCGAAAATGGCGTAAATAAAGGCTGTACGGAAGGGTGAACGGCAGATGCGTTCCCGTTTGATTGATTAGACATGATAATGAATCCTCCTTATTTGTTCTCTTGCGTAATTTTTAAATTTCAAGCCGTGAACTTGTTTTAGCCCGGGACGCCTCTTCGGAACGTTTTTTAATTTTCATCGATCCGACCGTCAGAGCCGCGATGGCACCGAGGACAGAGAAGCCAAGAAGCAGAACAAATCCTTGTGTAATAGCATGATCCATCGCGTGTGTAAAGTAGGACACCAACTCCGGTTCAAAACGATCTTTATATCGCAGCACGGTTTCAGCATCCGGCGGATGATAGGACGGGTTGGAGCTCGAATTCAGGTTGAATCGTGTAATTGCCGTCTCGACCGACGCGGTTATTTGGGAATTGACGATGACGGCCATGATCGAAGCACCCATTACGCCGCCCATGCTGCGGCAGAAGCCGACAAGCGATGAAGAAATACCGATGAATCGCTCTTCAACGCTGTAAGCGACAGCGTTCTGACTGAGACTGTTCAAGGGGCCGAGAACGCCCAGCCCGAGCAGGACAACCATTCCAATGAATTGCCAAAAAGGAACAGCCGGCGAAAGACTCATGAACAAGCTAGAAACAACGATTCCGACCACCATATTGACCACCATGACGGTCCGGATTTGGAAACGGGTGAGAATTAAACCCATCAGAACGGAGCCGATGATCATGGACAACATCAACGGAGTCAGCAATAAATTTAATCGGCTTTCTCCCAGTACATAGTTGGTATAGAGCGGCAGGTAGGTCATCGCGGCGAACATCATGGCGCCTTGACAGAAGACGACGATGCTTGTTCCTGTCACCATACGGTTTTTGAATAGCTTGAGCGGCAAGATGGGCTCCATGGCCCGCCGTTCCACCATGAAAAAGCTTATGACCGCCAAAACCGAGATCCCGAACAGGGCAATGATCTTCCAGGAGGTCCATGATACGTTATTACCGCCAAGCTCGAGCGCAATCATGGAACAGACCGTAGCAATGACTATCAGTATGGCACCAAGCACGTCGATTTTCGGCTTTGTCTCCGCTCGGGATTCCCGGAGCGTCAGGAGCAGTGCCGCGAACGAGAGGATCCCGATCGGCAGGTTGATATAGAAGCACCAACGCCAGGATAGCGTTTCGGAAATCCACATGCCGATCTGCGGCCCCGCAATCGAAGAGAGTCCGAATACGGCACCAAATATTCCTGACAGCTTCCCCGATTCTTTGGGATCGGTATACAAGGTATATATCAAGGAGAAGGATATCGGAAAAATACCGCCGGATCCGATTCCTTGTATGACCCGGTAAATGCTTAGCTGCTCCATCGTCTGGGCCGTTCCGCAGAGTGCGGAGCCCAGAAGGAAGATGCCGATGGAAACCAAATACAAGGTCTTCCTCCCGAAAAGATCGGAGAGCTTGCCGAATATTAACATCGTGCTCGTTCCGGCCAGTGCGTAGGTGGTATAAATCCAGGTGACTCTATCCAGACCGCCGATGTCGTCTATGATTTTGTTGACACTTGCCGATACGATCGTGTGATCCAGTGCGGTCAGCACCAAGCCTAAAGCAATGGACATCAGTATGATAAACCTTCGTTGTTGGGCCAATCGACTCCACTCCCTCTATTTTCGATATCCAGCCGCCGTCAGAACATTTTTGCCGCAAGTGCCGTGTTTCTGAGACCTTCAGCAATGATGGTCTCCCTGCGATTGGGGTATTGGTTATGACCTTCTATAACAATCGTGGTAATGTCCGTAATGCCGAACACCTGCAAATGCTTTTTGACGAAGCTAACCGCAAGCTCATCATGCTCCGCATAGATACCGCCTCTGGCACTTAATAGAGCGACTTTCTTGCCTTGCAATAGTCCAACCAAGCCTTCCGCTGTATATTTAAAGGTTTTGCGGGGCTGATGCAGATAGTCCAGATACGAATGCAAGACGGCTGGAACCGTCAAATTCCAGAGCGGGAAAGCTATGACGATTTTATCGGCTGCAAGAAACTGATCCAGGTACTTACGAACAATCTGCTGCTCGGCTTCTTCTTCCGGGGTGAGCGTCATGCCTTGGGCGATTTTATAATTTCCCGTAATCATCGTGGTCCCCAGATAGGGTAGCGGTTCATGAAATAAGTTCACTTCCACAATCGTCTCCTGCGGGTGCGATTCCTTATAGCTTGACAAGAAGGCTTCGTACATTTGCACACTGACGGCATGCTCCGCCGGGCGATTGCTCGCTTGAATAAATAACGTTGTTGTCATTTCATTTCCTCCATTCATAGGCCACTTTTGATGGACTATACTTTATAAAGTATTTTATTTATAAAACAAATTTAACCAGTTTCTTTTGACTTTGTAAAGAACTTTCTTTAGAATGTAAGGGGAGAAGCATCTCTCGTAATATGTGATGTGGGGGTCGTGAACCATTGAAAAAGAAGGACGAGTCATCTGTAACATCCACCAGAAAAGCCATTGTAACGCTGCTGAAGCAGCATGGTCCTATGGATGCCGTTACGTTAGCTTCGAAGTTATCATTGACAGGGATGGCTGTGCGTCAGCATTTATATGAACTACAGAAACAGGAAGTCGTTGAATATGAGGAAGAGGCTCGTCCCATCGGCAGGCCAGCAAAAATATGGAGGCTGACGGCCTTGGCCAACCGTTGGTTTCCTAACGGCTATTTGCAATTATCGATCGATTTAATTCATTCGGTCAGGGCCACGTTCGGAGATGAAGGATTGGGGAGAGTGCTTGAGGACCTCAAACATAATCAAATAATAAAATATCGGGAGCATTTGTCCGATGCGGACAGCCTAATGGACAGGCTCCAAAAGCTGGTCATGATCCGTATGAACGAAGGGTATTTTCCGGAAATACAAGAGCAGGAGGACGGAAGCTTCTTATTCGTACAGAAACATTGCCCGATCGCAGAGGCTGTCGCTGTCAGTTCCCGTTTTATCGATAACGAGCTCGAACTCTTTCAATCGGTGCTTGGCGATCATGTGACCATCGAACGTGTTGAATATCTTTTGTCAGACGGCCCCAGCTGTGCCTATCGGATAACGGACAATCAGGGTCTGTGAAGATCACCGGATCATTTTATACTTTCTGGTAACTAAAAAACGCATCTCCCTGTGGAGATGCGTTGTTCACGGGCATTTCTATGTGTTAACCGATAGCGCCGCCTGCTTGCCGGATTACTCCGGGATATTTCCTCCGGCCACACGGTCGCCCGAATTGCCCGCCGGATCGGTGACGTTGTCATCCTCGCCGGCATGAATGATCAGCGAGCGCCCCAGTACCGAGTTGGGCTGGCCTTTCTCTAGCGTTCCATGCTGAATGATCGTCTCCGCTTCCACGGTGCCGTCAGCGCCTACGACCAGGTTCGGCATATCGCCGACATGGCTTCCTTGCGGATTTTCAAGGCCATGATGCTTATGGGTCGGGTTAAAATGGGCGCCGGCAGATTTAAAATCCCCATCTTGAATCGGGTTCTCATGCACATGGAACCCATGCTTGCCCGGAGTTAGTCCGGATGCGGTAATCTTCACCTTCACCCCGTCATGGATCTGCTCCAAGGTAGCGGAACCAATAGGCTCTCCCGCCGCATTGTACAGCTTGACTACAGGATGCCCCATGGATTCCTTCCTGGAAGCCTCGCTCCAGTAGACGGGTTGGTTAACTGGTTCCGAATCCATGCGAGCTGACACACCGTTGCGGCCGGCAGGCATATTAGGATCCGAGGTTGCCGTCCCTTGTTTCGCTAATGGGCCGTCAGCGGTGGAGTTGTCCTTCCCGTTAACGTAATCGCTTATTTTAGACGTTGTGTGTTTAATCGCGCTTAGGGTTCCTTCGGGATTCGCAGCAATCAAGATCCCTATAAGTAATAGGGCTCCGGCAAGAAAAGCTCCCGCCATATATTTTAACTTGTTAGTCTTCTTCTTCACTTCATCGCCTCCTGAATGATGGTATCATTCATCTCCCAATCCTCTGATTTTATACGTCTGGGCCGTGATTTTATGAGAGTTGGGGCTTTCGGCGTTGGCGATTGATTCCGAAAGACAGGTTCAAGCGATAACAGATAAATTTTAGAACTTGAATCATCTGAAACGGCGGAGCAGAAGCGGATACAGGCTACGGCTTTAATTCCCCTCAGACAAAATGAGTTCTCTCATCCGATCCGTATATTTGGACGGTACCACATATACATCTTCTCCCCAATCTTTGAAAGCATAGCTGAATACACTTTCCTGTCCCTCTTCCCCTAGCCACAGCCTGATGGCATGAACGGGAGATTGCTGTGCATAGACAACCATCACATCGTAATTCGGTTCCGTTCGTTTGGCATCATCTGGCTGCTTGCGGGTCGTACGGATGGCTTCCTCAAATACGCTTACATCTTTCGCTTCCTTCAAGGACAGCAGCGTATCCCCATTCATCTCGTCCCAATTCTCGAATGCCGAGATCCGGATTTCGGCGATCTGTTCGTCTAGAAGCTGCATCGTCGCCCAACCCGTCTCTTTCTCGCAGCCTGCCATTAGGACCGTTGTAATACACAGAATCGTGATCGTTAATAAGCGCTTCATTAAACCGGCCTTTCTTATCTATGGAAGAATATTACTGGATAACGCCATGCAGCTTCAGCTTGTTGATCAGCATGGTTTTGTACGTGTCTTGATCATAAAGGGAGTTATTGATTCGCTCCTTGTTCAGTCCGAGCTTGTCTAAGATGCTGTATTCCAGCTGGCGCCGGGCTTCCAAGACTTGCAAAGTCCCTTCGACGCCTTCTAGACCGTAATGCTTGCCGTATCCCTGCTGGGTGTAGTAATGGACGAATCCTGTGGCCCAAGCCTCCGGGCGTTCCCGGATGGCCTTGCGGAATGCGTATCCGAGATCGTTTTGCTCAATGTAGAACAATAGGGGATTCAGCGGGTGGATCGTCTTTTCCAGCCCCAGCACGTAGTCCGTCACTTGCTCTTCCGGCGCATCATGCTTCACCATACCGACGGTCACCGGATTCTGAATGAAACAGCACTCAAAAATCATGACCGTATTCTCATGCACCGCCTGCTCCGCATATGTCTCCCACCGATCGGTGATGAGTCTTCTGTTGAGGTCCGGCGGGAGCTCGTAAATATCCTGTTTGGACAACGAATGATATAGATCATCCGGCATAGAGGCTTCATATTCGTTCTTCAGTTTCTGGTAGGGCAAGAGATACCAGCTGCCTTTCTTGGCAGCCCGTTCGATCAATATTTGTTTAAAAGGACCTGCGACCTGCAGCAGACGTCCGAATTCTTCTTCAGTTAAACACGCCGTTCCCTCATAATCTGCCGGATGTTCTGCATCCCCTTCCATGACAAGCCGGGCCTCGATGTTTCGTTCGGTAAGAATGTCATGAATCATCCGGGACGTCGTGAATTTGCCGAACCCAGGCAGGCCCTCAACCAGGATCAATTTTGTTTTCATTACAAATCCCCTTCAAAGCTCAAAATAATTACAGTTTCAAATTATTCTGTAGGACCCAACGGATATCCTCTTCCCCATATAAAAAGGCTGCGAAAGACTTTGCGTCCGCAGCAGTGAGAAATACTCGGTATCTTACCGTATTCCGAAATTGAATCGAAGATAGGGATTTACTAGGTAAGTAATCTCAATCATAAGAAAAAAACCACTCCTTATATGGAATGGTTGATTACGAACTGAAAGAGCA
Source organism: Paenibacillus ihbetae (assembly GCF_002741055.1). Taxonomy (NCBI): domain Bacteria; kingdom Bacillati; phylum Bacillota; class Bacilli; order Caryophanales; family Paenibacillaceae; genus Paenibacillus; species Paenibacillus ihbetae. Next base: position 2,192,667 of record NZ_CP016809.1, read on the forward strand.
GTGGCGGCAATGTCCCTTTCCCCTGCTAACTTTTCCATCAGCATATACCTTCAATTTAGTGTTGTTAGCGTACCAGCCAGCGATAATCTTGCCTGCAATCTACAATATGATCCACATACACCATCTCATCTTGGACCTGGTACAGCACTAGATACCACTTCTCCACAAACATCTTATGATATTTGTTCGGAGGTATAAATTCCGCTTCTAGAAAAGGATAACGTTCTGGCATCCGCGCCAATGAACGTATCGCTTGGAGCAATTCGTTTTTCGTGTTGCGTGCAGCCTCGGGACTTTTTTCCGCAAGAAAACGCACATGGTTTGCTAACATTTGACGGGCACGGTCAGAAATGATTACGTTATAACGAGGTTTTTTTTCCATGTTCGACCTCATCAATAACACTGTCCAAATAGGCATCCAATTCGTCAGGAGTTACACCAATGCGTCCAGCCAATCGATCCTCTTGAACAGCCAGCAACTCTTCACGGAGCTTCAACATCTTCTCACGACGGGAGAATGCCTCAATGTCCATGACGACGAGATCCCCTTCACCATTTTTGGTCAAATACACGGGTTCCCCGGACGTTTTACACAAATCAGCAATTTCATTATAGTTTTGACGTATACTCGCCGATGGTTTAATTAACACCGTATCCGCTCCTTTCATAGCCATTCTTTAATCATATTGTACCTATATTCTGCTATATATTCAATGTAACCCCCTACTTTCACTTGTACACTTTTGAAAATGGGCAATAACGAAACTCACTCCGTACCCTTCAAAAACTCAATGATATATCCAATTCACTTCTGATGGTTGTATTCATGCATGGAGGCAAAAGAAAAAGCCCCGAATATCGAGGCCTGTATGCTTTAATTTGGAATGTACGACATTCGGCTAATAAGGGCGGTCGGCTAGTCTCCCGGACGGGAGGTGATGCCCATGACAGTGTATGGAAGCGATGAGCTTAATGCTTACCTTCGGGACGTTAATCGTCGCATTGTTATCGTTGAATAAACGAAAATAGACCGCCCGTCGCAAGGTTACGGTCTATTTTCTGACTGAAGACTTGCAGCCGGCCGCTCTTTTAGCGGTTGTTGTGCAGGGGATCGTGTTACAGCACGGTCCCTTATTTATTCTTATCATATCATTTACCCGGTTTTAGTCCACAATGATCAGAGCTGATTTTCAGATGAGAGCTCGATCCGATATTCTGCCACTTCAATAACCAGCGATATCCAGCAGCCACTGGTACAGAGCAAGTCCTCATTTCGTATCCATTCTGCATCGAAAGAGGGTATCGTTGCTGAATATTGAATACATATGATAGGTTACAAAATGCTTGTAAGGAGGTTGGCATGAGGCAGGAGGATGAAATCCAAGCGCTTAAAGAGCGAATGAATTCTGTTGAAGAGCAGCTGGCAAAGAAGTCAAATGGCTTCAAGACACTTAAAATAGGAATCATCATAATACTCGTTATTTTTCTCTTATTAGTTCTTATTGGGATCCTCCAATTTGTGAGCGCAGGATAAAGACCGTCAAGGGGCGGTCTTTTTCTTTGTCCAATGGAAGACGCAGCAACGTCCCCTATCGACCGGGGTAGTCCCTGGCTAATAAAGCGGGCCGCCACGCGGGGCATTTAGCTGATATCCACTCAGCTTCCCGATTTTAACAGCGACCGAAGCCGATATACGCACCGCCCACGGCTCGCTAACGGATGCAGCCACAACCCTCGCATTCAAAAGACAATAAGAAAACCACTCCTTTAACGTAAGGAATGGTTTGGATGTGAACCTATACGGTTCCGAGCTTATACTACTCCTCCACCCTCAAATTCATCAAGCAGTGCACGTGCTTCATCGGTTGACTTTGCGTTCATTAAGCGATTTCTCAACTCGCTTGCCCCCCGGAATCCACGGACATAGATTTTGAAGAAGCGGACAAGGGCGCTGAAGGAGCGCCGCATCTGTTCGGAATATTGATCATGCAGATCCAAATGCAGCCGCAGCAGACCCAGCAATTCCTCGCTGCTATGTTCCTTCGGCTCCTTCTCAAAAGCGAATGGATTATGGAAAATCCCGCGCCCGATCATAATTCCGTCCACGCCGTATTGTTCAGCGAGCTTCAGGCCGGTCTGACGGTCAGGAATGTCCCCGTTAATGGTTAGAAGTGTATCTGGCGCTACCTCATCACGAAGCTGTTTAATCTCCGGAATCAGTTCCCAGTGAGCGTCTACTTTGCTCATCTCGTCTCTTGTCCGCAGATGGATGGACAGATTCACAATGTCTTGCTTCAAAATATGGGTTAACCAGCCGCGCCATTCGTCTACCCTGCTAAAGCCGAGCCTTGTTTTTACGCTGACGGGCAGTCCCCCGGCCTTTGCGGCCTGGATAATATCCGCTGCAACGTCGGGACGGCAGATCAGGCCGCTTCCCTTCCCATGCTCTGCTACATTCGGCACAGGACAACCCATATTAATATCGATGCCTTTAAACCCTTCTTTCGCCATGCCGATACTCATCTGACGAAAGTATTCCGGCTTATCGCCCCAGATATGCGCTACCATGGGCTGTTCATCCTCTGTAAACGTCAAACGTCCGCGCACGCTATGATGCCCCTCCGGGTGACAATAGCTCTCTGTATTCGCAAACTCCGTAAAAAACACATCCGGTCTGGCTGCTGCGCTTACGACATGGCGAAACACTACATCCGTCACGTCTTCCATGGGCGCCAGCACAAAAAAAGGCCTCGGCAAATCCCGCCAAAAATTTTCTGTCATATCCAATACTCCTCTATAAATGCAGGGAAATCTTTATCCCGATATAGTAAATG